>CAZDTP010000018.1:0-64821 GCA_964508365.1 uncultured archaeon | reverse complement strand
AATAAATGGAAAATTAAAGCAGAAGAATATAAAAGGTTAGAAAAGGATGCATTACTTCAACTAGACTCCCTTGAATTAGAGAAAGGAATAAAAACAGATGACGAGTCTTTATTTACAGAGCACGACGAGAGTGACATGAAGAAGGAAAAAAAAATCGAAGATATTTTTGACGACCCCGGCTTTCTTGAATTCTGATATCGTTAAAATCGCCTTTCACTTGAATAATTAAAAATCTGAGTTCAGAATTCTCTTTTTAATAGTTTTAGGAATATTTTTCCATATTGGAAGTTTCACTATCAATTTGAAAAACTGTTTTCGATTTAAATTTCGGTTTATTATTAGATAGCTCCAGTTATTAAACGCTAATTTATTAAAAAGATTCATTAGATTTACTCCAAAGGGATTAAACCTTGAAGTTAAAAAACTAGCTAAATACCCTCCCAACCGTTTTGTTTGAGGAACTGATTCTGGATAAACTGACTCTGAAAGAGCTCTATTAAAAATTTCATAAATTGAAAAAATAGGAATAAGGTTGTCTATGTATTCGTTTACAAATTTTCTATAATTTAAATCATCCAACGATAATGTAGAAAGATCGTTTAATTTTTTCAAAGCAAAATTGAAATGTTTCTCCTTAAAATAAAGCCACATAGTTCCCATTTTGTCTCTGAGTTTAACCAATTCATTGATAACTTCCATTTCTTTGAAAGAAAACGAATTTAATACTTCGAATTTTTTTATAAAAAGTAAAAAAATTGAATCTATTGATGTGTTGTTAAAATCAGTAGTGGAATCATTTTGTTTCTGCTTTTGAAGATTGATTTCGTTGTCGATAGTTTTATGAATCGAATGGGTATAAAGGGGAGTTGTCCATAGCATCTTTATAATTAATTCCATAAGTCGAATATGAAGGGAAAATTCTTGAATTTTAGAAAATTTTTGAGATATTTTCAAACTTGGAACTGAAAATGATTTAGATTGATCGATCCTAAATTTAATTCTATCGATTCTCTTTAAATTATTAATAAACTCTTTTTTTAGCTGTTTAAAGTGGATAATCTTTTTTTTTATCAACTTTTCTGTTGCTAATAAGTTATTTAAATAGTCGTAAAAATTCACATTGTATTTGCGAACGATAGTATCATGCGTAATTAAAGGTACGCTAATTGTTTTCTTTGATTTTTCGCTTTCGACAGACATTGCGTGATCTCCTACAGAATAAGAAAATGTAACGTTATCAAGTGCATTTTCTAAACTTGAGAACACACCAAATGTTTTTGGGTCTTGCGTGTAATAACCGTGTAAAAGGGTGTCAATTCCTTTAAAAACGTTGTCTTTATACTCTGATATAATTACAGATTCAAATTCTCCTGGGTGATGTCTTTTAATTCCATATTTTTTTCCGACAAGATAAATCGCTTGATTTGCTCTGTGACAGATAGTGTGACTCCATTTAAACAAAGATTCTAAAAATTTACCTATAGTTAATATATACCCATAGAATTCTGGACCAAAATAAATTGGGAATCCGAATCCTCTAGAAGTTGAATATGTGAATTGGAACATATTCCTCGTTTTTTCTCCATTTAAAAATCCAGGAAATTTGTAATGGAGTGCTAATCTAGGAAAAAGCGCTCCAAAACCTAAATTCATCCAAGTCTCAAATAAAATTATGCTATCAGGAAATCTAAAAGAATCTTTCTTGATATTTAAATCGTCACTTAACGAGTGTATAGCTAGCGGAACGCTGTGAAGCGAATCTTCATCACTTTCAATGTTTTTTAACTCATCTTTAAAGCTTTTTAGTGCAAGAGGTTTTAGTTTTTTTTCTATTTTTGCTTTTTCATAATAATAATTATTTAAAACCCTAACGAAGGATGTAATTTCTAGGATTTGTCTTTGTAGATCGTGAGCAACATTTACCCTATTTACTTTTAAGTCTTTACTGATAATTCTTACACCAAAGAAATCAAATCAAAACAGAATACTTCTTATAGTAATATATTTTTTTTTTAGTTTTAATTTTAATTGATTTTAAAAACAATTAGATTAATACTTAAAAGCAAACGACTAAAACTAAATAGTCTTCAAGTTAAACCAACTTTAACTAATACAGAGAACTTTTCTTCAATCAGGAAGGTATGGAGCGAATTTATTTTAAAAACATAATTCGTAAATTAACTATCCCGATTGATTTCTCTTAGAAAATAGCTGCTTTAATTCGCCCATTATTGCACCTCTTAAGCTCACAGGGCTAGCTGGACGAGCAGCTCCTGGACTTCCAGGAGGTGGAGGCGGCGCTCCAGGTGGACCTCCAGGCGGTGGCGGTGGAGCTCCAGGTGGACCTCCAGAAGGAGGTGGTGCGCTGTTTGGGGAAGCAGGTGCAGCGATTACTGAAGATGCCCCAACACCTTTGGTTCGTAATGCTGATACTTCATTGTTAAACGTATTGAATCGTGATTCCAATGTAGATATTTTTTGATTTACAGTAGCTAAAGACTGATCTACTAAATCGGGTATTCTTAGAATTACAGACATCATTCTTTCAACGATGTCTCCAAATGCGTTTAGTTTTTCTTCTAATGGAGCCTTTTTTGTTTCTTTCATGAAATTTGCGAATTCTTCTGCCATAGTATTCTCTCTAGTTTAATAATAACGATTTATCCAAGTATATTTTCTAATAATTATATATTTGAACTATTTAATAAATTTAAGTTCCTACTTGATAATTTGAACAAAAATAAAATAAAAAAAAGTTTAAAGTCAGCTTGCTTTGTCAACGCTATTTTTCAAATTTACCCACAATTCATCTACTTCGTTCTTAATCTGTAAAAATTGGTCTAATTTTTTCATTAAAATATCTCGAGCACGATCAAAGTCTCTTTGCGAATCGTTCAATTCGGACTCTAAAATTTTCATTTTTTCTCCTTCGATTAAATCGTTTTTTTTTTTCTCAACAGATAATGCTTTTTTGATTACTATGTTTCTTTTGTTTGCTACTTCGCTTAATGCCGAAGCAAATTCATATTTTTTTTCGACTAAATAGTCTTTTTTTACGGCGAGATCCTTAATCGAATCAATATATTTGTTGTTAACTTCTATGTATCCATCGTTTTTGTGGATAATATCTTGAAATATTTTCACTTCTTCCTCTTTAATATTTGATCGTTTCTCTCGTACTAGAGTCTGCATGTGTTTCAATACGTCTCTAAATGTTCTGTTTAACATTTCTCGAGTAAGTGTTGTTTTTTTTAAATTTTCGGCGTATTTTTTTTGAGAATCAATTAAAGTACTCTGAGATTTTGCTAGTTTCCTTATTTGGGTCACTAATTCTTTTTCCATACTTGCTAAATCAAATTCATCTTCATGCGTTATAATTGGGCTCATTATAATCAACCTAAAAAAATATTGATGAATACTAAATTGCGATACTATTCTTATGTAATTTCATAATTATAATTATTAGTTTTTTTATTAAGTTACAATTTATAAGGAAATAAAGCAGTGAGTATATTATCTTTATAATTTGCTTTTATTACCTGAGCTTCAATAACTTTTCCAATTAATTCATCCGAAAAAACAAGGGGTTTTTTCAATAATACCTTTATTCCAAGAGAATTATTAATTTTACCAATACACTCATTTTCCCACCTTCCCCTCGAAACTATTTCTATTTTAATTAAGTCATTTTTCTGAAGATTCAAGGTTGATACGCGTTTTCGTTTATGAATTCCAAAATCGTTAGGTCCGAGTTTTAATTTAATATTGAATTTTTTCTCCAATTTTGATAAATATAAATAAAAGTAATCCCAAGATTTTGGTTGTATTTTTTTTAGAGTTCTACCAGTCTTGTAAATTAAATATTTCTGGATACCTATTTGTAATTGACTCTTTGAATATCCTTCATTCCTCACATTAAGAACAAATTCTATAATTTCTTCAATATCCTTGTCATTTTCTCCGGGAAACCATACTGGCGCTATCAATACCTGTATGTTGGAGTTCATTAGCGTATATATATTTTTAATAAGCTTGTCGACATCATATTGAGTACAATTACATAAATAACAATCTGTCTCCTCTTTTAAACTATTTAAGCTTATATTAATCCGAGTGAGTCTGGATTTTTTTAATTTATCAATAACTGGTTTCGAAAGTAATAAGCCATTAGTTTGCATTGATATAATTGAGATTCCTTTGATATCTGAGAGTTTTTTTAAAAGAATTTCGAGTTCTTTGTAAAGTAATATCTCTCCATAAGGTGAAAAGTGAATTTCGAGACTATAGTCCCCTTTAATTTGGACAAGATCTAGAACTTTTTCAATCAAATAGTTGGAATCTACAACGAAGTTAGTGTTGTATTTACCAGAACTTACAAAACAGTACTTGCATTGGAGATTGCAAAGAGTAAGTGGTTTAAGTTCGATTACATTTGTCCCTCTATCAATGATCCCTAGAAAATCTACCCCCATTAGAGGGATTTTCGAGATTTTATCAACATATTGTATTTTACCATTCATGTTAGAATAAATACTATGATTTTGCAGTTCTTAAATTTTAAATCTTAAAATAGCAACGATAGATCCCAAATCAATTATTTGTTGCCCTGTTGGGTGTTCGCTACTTAAAATATGAATTTCTCCACCTAAAGATTCTACACCGTTTAATAATTGTTCTATTCTTAATTTCTGTTTTTTTGATGCACCTCTTATAAGAATATCTGCACAAAAAAGTTCCTTTACAGCTCTTTTTTCAATAGCTTTCGAGATTTCATCGAATCCAATTGCAATTAAATCTGAATTGGTGCTAAACAACTGAAAAATTTCCTCAATTTTCTCAGTTTCATGGAAGATTTTAACATTTTTCTTTAGAAGTTTGAGTTCTTTTGATTTAAGAGTTTCCAGGATTGCACTTTCAGTTCCAGAGCTAGCTTGAATGTTTACGATTTTCGGTAACCTCGTTATTTGGGCTTTTTCTTTAATATATTGTGTTAAGTGATCCTTTGTGCTCCCAGGGCCACATATTATAATGATTTTTAAGTTTATACTGTCTGTTTTTTCTTTAATTATGTTGCTAATATCACTATAGAATTCTTCATAAGCTTTGTTTCGATAGGATTGCTCGTATCTTTTGCCTGGGATGTTTTTTTTTACAGTAGCGATTCTATTATGGCTATAATTTGTAATAAGAGCGATTGTTGCTAACCCTGTTTCGATCGCTATTATTAGCATGACAAAATCAGTTTGAAATCTAGGCGATTTGCTAAGGCGTTTAATCTCACTATTTAACCACTTAGGTTTTTTAATTGTTAATTTTAGTCCTAGTTCTATATTAATTGTGTGATATGTCCCATACGAAACAAAATCCTCTGGTCCTTCTAAGATAGTTCCTTTTACTCTTAACCGATTTGAAAACTCGTGGAATGAAATAGAATCGACATTTATTTTCAATTTCATTTGTTTTCTTTCTCCTTTAGAACCTTCTTTTAAAACTATTCTACGGTTTGTTCTTGCCGTTACGTGGTCATTTTTAGCAATAATATTATAGAGTGTCCATAGATCGTTTAAATCTTCGGTTCTTAATGAAATGGTTTCCTCCTTCTTATCAATATCCAGAATTTTCATTAGGCACTTCAAACTCAAAATTCCTAAATTTTTATAATTAACACTAACAATTAAGTTTAACACACTTAAATTGCATTTTGCTTGGGGATTTGTGAGTTAAACTAAGAATAAAGAAAAAAAATAATAAATACAAAAAACAGATAAAATTTAATCTTTTGCTCCTAAGGCTTCTTTAACTTTTTCTAATTCTTCCATTCGCTTCTTTTTCTCTTCTTCACGTTTTTTCATATCTTCCTCGTCAACCTTTTGGAGAGTAACACCTTTTTTAATTTCATCTTTTAATTCGGTACCTAAGGGCGTCATAATCACTCAATACTTTTATTTTTGTTTCCTTTTTTTGAACACATTATCAATGCTTTCTATACAAAATTTATAATAGAATTTATTTATAAGTCTTGGTTTTTAGAAAATGATTAAACGTTCAATATCATTAAGTAAGCGCTTTGCTTGTCCCGATAATAATTTTCTATTCTTTCGACAATCTGAAAATTAAATTTTTGATACAAGCTTATAGCAGCTTTATTTTTAGAGTTCACATTCAATATAATTGTTTTTATCTTATCTAATGCTATTACTTTTTTCAGAGTATATCTTAAAAGAGAACTCCCATAACCTCTTTTTCTTTCCCCCTTTCTAATTAAAAAGTTAATCAAGTTTAATCTTTCTTCTCGATCTTGAATAATAATGATGAACCCTATAATATTATTCGATAGTTCGTCATCGATAAGCTTAAAAAAAAATGTGTTCGTTTTTATCAAATTAAAAATTAATTCTTTTGAAAATGAGTCTTTCTTGAAATATTGTCTTTCTAAATTGTAAATTTCATCTAAATCTTTAAGAGTGACTGTATCAATAATCATTTAGTCCCATCTCTTCTTTGAATAACCTTATAGGTGTTTTTTCCGTTATTTGTTGATATATTTCTTCTCGAAACGGTATCATTTCTATTATATATCCTTTTAAATTATGTTGAATTAGTAAATCCATAAAAAATTCTTTCAAAGCAAACTTTATGGGTAATTTAATATAAGTTATTTCGTAAGATAAGAAGTTTTGAGGGATTTTTAGCTCATTTAATAAAAGATTATAAAACGCTTTAATGTCCTTCTTCTCGCCTTCTATTTGAGCGTATAATAGCAAACCATCTCTCGTGATTTCTTCGTATGGTAATTTAATAGTTTTTGCACGTCTTAAATATCTTTCTCTCAATTGCCAATAATCCTTAGCTATAATCGTACAAAAATGAATTTTTATTGAAACATATGGAAGGATATCATGTATGAGTTTAATTGCACATTCTTTACTATTCTTTACAGATGCTATTGTACCTGCTTCCAACTTAAAATTTCGGTCCTTAAGGTTTTGGCTATTTGGCAAAGTATATTCAAATTCATTCAAATTAATAAAATCTGCACCTATTTTATTCACATAAAAGATGAATTTTTTCAAATTTTCTATATATTCCACATCTGGAATCACAGGAACTTCAGCTCCTACGGACATACCCTTGTTTAATGCGTATTTAATCACATTCCAATTTTCTTTTGCAGGGTTGAATCTAATTTCGTCTAACCCTGCTCGAGCGAGTTTTGCCGCAATTTCTTCGTTAAAATTAAGACCGTTGGTGTAAAGGTGAATATGGAACTTTTTTCCTTTATTTTCTTTGATGAATTTGATATATTCTAGCGTTTTTTTTAAGTTGGGTTCAAATAATGGCTCTCCACCTGTAATACTCATGCCTTTCGCATTAATAGCTTTGATTTCATGTAGTATCTGCTCTTTAGAAGATATTTGAATCTCGTTTATATAGGTATCTTTCTTACCTTTTCGTTTTTCAGAAATCGGACAATACCACCAACAATGTTTTGGATTCTGGCAGATTCCATTAAGAAATAATACTGCTTTGGCACCCTTTAAACATTGTTGACATCCTTTAGGGATTCCTTTTTTTTTCACATAAAATGTATGTGCTCTAGATTCTAAAATCGCTGGATTTCTCATCTTTGGAACAGCTTTTTTCTCACAATCGATTTTTTATTGGCTAATTTTTTTAACACATCTTCGGTAGTTTCGTATATTTCAATTGATCTCTTTAAAAATACACCTGTTTTTCCAAATTTTTCTCTCTTTAAAAGAACTTTTTTTCTTTCATTAATCAAATCAATACTAATATTCAACTGCTTTGCAGCTAAATTTTCGTTTCCAATAATCGAATATTCTTCATGACCATCAGAAATGGGTTGAATAAAAACTAACCTTTTATCGATTCCAGGCACTCTAATACTATTTTTTAATTGGTTTATATCAATTTTTCCTCCATAATCGTAAAATTCTCTTGATTTTTTATCGAACTTAGATAATGGAATTGTTATGCTCTCTAACTCGTTTAAATAAATGTAGAGTTTCAAAGTGTCAGCAGGAGTTGCCATAATAATTTCTCTGAAGTAGTTATTAAAACCGTTGTTTTCGAGTATTACTTCTATTTGATACGGAGCGATTGATTGGATTAAAACAATGTCGATATCGCTATCGTTATGCACATCGCCTCGAGCAATACTACCATATAAAAATGGATTCAAACCCTCTTTAGCGAACATCTCCAGCAGTTTTTTAGATCGTTCTCTTTTTTGTTTTAATAGTGTCAAATGATTTTCAGAGTATGTAACGGTATTAAAATGATCTCTTAGAATTTTATGTCCTTTCATCAGAATTTAATCGCTTTTATCTTTTTTACTGTTTCTCTATATATCTAATTATTATGCTTAAAAGTAATGTTTCGTAATACTTGAATGTGCTTTTAGTTTTTTGGATAATAGTATATGGGGCGTATTTAAATGTTTTATTATTATGTAATATCGTTTTCACAATCTTGTTTTTAAAAATTGGATTTAATTTCTCACTAAATATCGTAGATAATTTAGGATTTTTGTTTGAATCATTTAGTAAAGTTAAAAAAACTTCCAGATTATAAGATTTTAAGCGAGGATTAATCAAAATTATGTTCCTACAATGGTAGTCTTTCAAAAGAAGATTCAAAGGTAAATTTTTTTTAGTAAAATCAATAACATTATAATTCTGACTCAATAATTTAAAATATTGAGTGTTAAATGTTAAAATAGTAGGAAACGTTTGATGCAACTCTTTTTCGATATCAAGTATCAATCGTTCCTTCATGCTTTTAGTTAGCATTTTAAGCCGAAGGTTTATCACATTATATCCAAACGTACAAAATGCTTCTGTGAGTGCTTTCAATAACATTAGTTTTCGATACCTTCTTATTAAGATTATTGTCGGTTTTATTAAATCTTCTTGCTGAAAAACGCTAGATTTAGTTAAATTGCACTTTTTTATAGATATAGACGAAAACTGATTGTTAATATGCTGAAGGTTATCAACTATCCTAATCGTTGAAACATTTGAAAAAAAAAATCTCCACCGATATATTTCTTTAAGTACCTTTACACCGATTAAAAGTAGGATTAACAATACAATTATAATAATATCAATTGTAATCCAATCTACTTGAAAGATGTCAAATGTCATGATATTTACAATGCACTACTTATATTAATCTACAACTTCGTCAATCCAATCCAAATATTTCTTAGATCCCTTCTCGATTTTGAAAGCAACGCATTCGGGGTTTGAATAACTATGAACTTCTCCGATTTTTTGAATTATAAAATCGCAATTTTTTTCAGTAGTTTTAATTATTAATAGTAACTCGTTATTTCTTTCTATTTTTCCTTCCCACCAATATATCGAAGTTAAATTAGGTATGATATTTACACAGGCTGCTAATTTGTTTTCAACTAATAAGTTTGCAATTATATTACCTTGTTCAAAATTAGGTACAGTGACGAAAAATGTGTAATAATCCATTTTTTTCCCTTAGGTATGATATCTGATTCTAATAATGTACAAATCAATTTCAATCTAATTACGATAAAAGCATTTCATAAACAAAAAGAATTAAGTTAATAGTCATTATAAATCATTTTTGCAAAAGGGAGGAAAAACAGATTTTAGTTTTAATATTTCTCCTATGTTTTTTTATCTAGGAAATGCTATTTTTTCTTAAATGAAATTATAAATAGGAGAACTTATATTATTAATAAAAAAAAATATAATTATGCTTTAAGGAGTTGATTGCAATCCTTCATAACGTTTACCTAATATCAAATTTTACGGGCATTTGTTTAATCCATAGGAAGTATGGGACGATTGAGTTTAATCAAGATTTAGTATCTGGTTTTTTAACAGCATTAAAAGATTTTTCAGTTGAGTTCTCGAAAGGATCGGGTGAATTGAAAATCATTGATATGCAAATATTTTATCTCCTTCTTGTTTTTAAGGAAGGAATCTTGTGCACAGCAGCTGCTGATAAGAATGATGATGCTAAAATAACACACAAAATCTTAAGTGACATTATCGACAAATTCTTGGAAAAGTATGGAAATCTAATGGAGGAATGGTCAGGAGATGTTAGGATGTTCAAAGGATTTGAAAATGTTATGGATAAAATGTTAAAAAACGGCCATATAGCAGAAATTCCTCTAAAGATTCCAATTTTAAAAATCTATGAAAAAGACTATTTAAAATCTCAGAAACTAATAAATAAAAAGGGTATAGTGCTTTCGGAGGAAGATTTACGAAAAGTTCAGGACCAGAAACCCGTATGGGCTTCAAAACGTCTTCCTACCCAAGTAATCATTCAGGGTTTTTTAAACAAAGAACAGTATAAGATTGCTCATCTGGCCGATGGTTTTCACACTGTAGCAGATATAGCAGAGGAAGCTGGCGTTCCAAAGGCGGAGATTGATGTAATGATCGATGATTTAGACGGTCTTGGTTTGATCAAGTTTATTGATATAAAATAACATAAGTTTTTTCCTATAACCTTTAACCTACACCTTCTAATTTCTTGAATCTGAGTTGGTTTATTTTTCTATTTTTATTAAATTAAATAAGCTTGTCCTATTAAAATTGGTAAACATAAAATTTATGAAAAAAATATCACTAGTCTAATTAGTATGAATGTGAATAAAATAGATGAAAACATCTACGAAATCCCTCAAAAAACTTTAATGGCTCGAGTGGAAGGAAAGATCAAAAAATTTCAAATGAAAGTACCTGTCCATATATATGCTAACGAGTACATTTTAGAAAAAATCAAAAACGATAGAACCTTGGATCAAATTTGTAATGTAGCTTGTCTTCCCGGCATACAAAAGCACGCTATCGCACTCTCTGACGCACACCAAGGTTATGGGTTTTGTATTGGGGGAGTAGCAGGAACAGACGCTTATTCGGGAATGATTTCCCCAGGTGGGGTAGGATACGATATTAACTGTGGTGTAAATTTGTTGAAATCAAATCTTCACCTTAAAGATATTGAAAGTTCAATTCCTAACTTACTAGATACGATTTTTAGAAATATTCCATCCGGATTAGGAAGTAAAGGAAAATTAATTATCAGTTCTTCGGAATTAGATGAGGTTTTAGATAACGGCTTAAATTGGGCATTAGATAATGAGTACGCTATAAAAGAGGATTTAGAGCATTGCGAAGAAAACGGTTTTTTGACAAACGCAGATTCAAAATTAGTATCTCAAAAAGCAAAGCAAAGAGGCATAAAACAACTCGGTTCTTTAGGGAGTGGTAATCATTTTCTCGAGATACAAAAAGTTGATGAGATTTATAACAAGTCAGTAGCAAAGAAATTGGGAATCTTTGATAAGGATCAAATAGCTGTCATGGTTCATACTGGTTCTCGGGCTCTTGGTCATCAAGTGTGCACGGATTCACTTAGAAATATCGAGCAAGCAATGAGAAAATATAAAATTGAAGTACCAGATCGCGAATTAGCTTGTGTACCAGCCGATACTCCAGAAGCAATGCAATACTTGAAAAACATGGCATGTGCTGCAAATTTTGGGTTTGCTAATCGCCAATTAATAACGCATTGGTTAAGAGAATCTTTCCAAGAGCATTTTAAAAGGAGTTTTGACGATCTGGATTTCAAATTGATTTATGGTGTTTGTCACAATATCTTAAAGATAGAAGAACATGAAGTTGACGGAAAAAAAATGAAATTAAACATCCATAGAAAAGGTGCAACTAGAGCTTTCCCACCAGAGCATCCAGATATACCCCATGATTATAAAAGTGTAGGTCAACCAGCTTTAATTCCTGGAACTATGGGATCCGCTTCGTATTTATGTGTAGGAAGACCAAAAGCAATGAATCTCTCTTTTGGTTCTACAGCTCATGGATCTGGGCGTATAATGTCAAGGTCTAAGGCAACAAAGCAATATTGGGGTGCTAAAATAAAGGAAGATCTATATAATAAAGGAATTACCATAAGAGCCGCTTCTCCTAAAGTGATTGCTGAAGAAGCTCCTGGAGCATATAAAGATATAGATCAAGTTGTCCAAGTGAGCCATGATCTCGGCATTGTGGAAAAAATTGTTAGATTAGTTCCAATTGGCGTTGTAAAAGGTTAAATATTTACTTCTTCCTATTATTTAATTTGAATTTTACAAAAAAAGAAAAAAAATACAACTACAGACTGTAGTTTTATGCATTTGGTATTGTGTCACAATTTGTTGGCATCTTAAAATCTCCCTAATTTTAAATAAATTTAAGTGTAACGATTAACCTTGAAGCTTTACTAAACTCAACAATAGTTAATATATTTTTAATTATTTCTTTATAGACTCAACTAAAACTGGAATAAGATTTTTAGCATTTTGTTTGGAGATTTTTATCTATTAATTTCAAATATTTCTGGGATTTTCAAAATCTTATAATATGATAGCAAACCCATCAAGCGGGTTTAATAAAATATAATTAAAAATTTCGTTAAATATCAAATACAATGTCTATTATCGTGCTTTTTTTCCTTTCTTCTATATTTAGAAAAGAATAAGTAATAGCTTTAACTTCGATCCCAATATCGTGCTTATTTCTATTAAACTTCTCGCCTTTAAGTTTCGCTTCCAAGATGTAAATACCGTTTGTTTTTTCAATTTTATTCACATGAATCTGACTAAAAACTAACTCATCTACATCAAAGATGTAAAGGAATTCAGAGAGAAAATCAAATAATAATGATGCTTTATCTTCAGCTTTAACTACTATTTTCTTTTCAAGATTAGGAGTAACTTTCTTTAGGTCTGGTGTTATCGTTGTCATTAGACCATATGCAGCTTGCGAAAAGGCCGCTTGCAAAGTAGGCCCCCAACATCTAACTTGAACATCGGCAGTATGATCTCTATACTCAAATCCTGCTTTTTTCATTATTTTTTTTCATATTTGTTAAAAATCTACTTTAGATAATTGTTTAATAAAAAATAAGTTTTTTCGTTTGATTGATTTTGCATCGGGGAGTTTAAAACTATACATCTAAAATCTTAATTATATGTTGAGTGCAATTCATTCTACACTTAATGACACGGTACTTTTTTATCAAAGATTAACGATAAAAAAGAAATTTTCAAATGAACAACTTTTACTTTTTCACTTTTTTCATGAAATAACGAAGATTTTTCCTCAAAATGTACTTATAGTAAACGAATTTGTATTTTTTTTCCTAAAAAATGAAAATTATTTTAATGCGAAGTCAAAATTACCCTATCTTAGAAAAAAATTTCAGCATAGGAAAGTAGTGATTGTACGGGAAGAAGACGTACTAGTTAACTTAGTTTATGGTTTCTTTCCAGATCCTTATATTCATACAGTTAGAATCGAAAGAAATGTATATACTGGTAAAACGGAGGTAATGGTAGGTTTTCTTTCGTACGAGGAACGAGGAATTGCGTTAGGGTGTAACGGTAATTACATAAAAGCAGTTAACGAGATTTTCGAACGGTATGTTATTTTTGTTAATAGTAACGGATTTCAAATTAGAATTAAGTGTGATGTAGTTAAAATATAAGTATTTTTTTTACCAAGGCACATCTTTTAAATTAATTAGATACGCTATTGTATTAGATATAAGGCTTACAGAGGGGGTTAAAATGAAAAGAAATATTACGATGTTAAGATCTGGGATCACGTACAATCCTGGAAAAAAAATAACTGGAATTAAAGCAAAAATTAGAGCTCCTACTACAAAATCTAATTGATCTACGATCCAAAAAGGCGCTCCACTTTTAATATTAACCCTTCTTTTCAGAAAAGATCCAGCTAAATCTCCAAAAGCTGCACCGTAGGAACAAAAGATAATCCTTAAAAGTATAATAACTATTCCTATTGGAAATGAACCTCCAACAAAATAATACTGATAATAAAACAATTCAGAATATAATTTGTAAACTCCAAGAGAAGCACCTTCGTTTGGAATCTGTTGTATGATGGGCCATAAAATAAAAAACAGAAAGAATAATGCACTACTTAAGGGTATCCCTATGTATAAAGGTCCCTTGACAAGTCCAGATACTGTTTTATGATCTCCTAAAATTCTACGGCCATCGCTCCAAAGTTTACCTTTATCTAATGGTTTTCCACCTCCAACAATAACCATTCCTGCGTTCGAAAAATATGCTGGGACAATAAAAAGTATGCTAAAAATTAAAGTTGCTAACCAATCAGCCCATGTAAAGATCATAGAGATAATCAGAAAGTTAAAAAAAAGCAAACTGATAAATGTCAAAGTCAATATTATAGCGACTCTTACATTTCTTCTCTCAATATCTCCGTTAATATTTTCAGACATAAATTTTCCAGTAATTAAAATGAATGGATTCAATAATTTTTAATTAAAATTAAATTTTGGTAAATATAACAAATTATACTAAACCCTTAATAATATTGCTTCCTAAATAATTATCTTTTAAAGCTCCGACAATATTATTATAAACTATCGATTTAATAGCTGCAAATCAAATGATATGAAACTAGCATATTAAAGCTTTAACATATTATTCTTAATTTTTCGATTAATAAATAAATTTAAATAGCGCGGAATCGAAATGTTAAATATTGGCATTATTTCGCGTGGAAAATTTTTATGTGGTGGAAATGAGTGTTGACTAACCATAATGAAAGAGGAATGTATTCATTCAATATCGATAAATTTTATCAGAATTACTTAAAAGGACCGAAACTTTTTAAAAAACGAGAAGCTCTCGAACCATCTTTTATTCCTGATGAATTACCTCACAGAAATTCGGAGATCGAGAAGATAGCTGGTATAACTGCTTGTGCGTTAAAAGGTGATGTTCCTCCTAATTTCGTGTGTTATGGGATGACTGGTACGGGTAAAACGGCTACTGTAAGGTACATCTCACAAAAACTTGCGCAACATTGCTCCACCAAACCTCCTTGGTGGGTATATATTAATTGTACAGTAGTATCCACACCTTATAGAATCTTAGCTCATATCTACAATACGATAGTTGGCAAAGAAAAAATCCCATCAACGGGTTTACCTAAAGACGTAATTCTCAAGAAATTGTTAGGTTTATTGGATGAATATATCAAAGATAGTATCTGTTTTCTTGTATTAGATGAAATAGATATTCTAATTGAGAAAAAAGGAGGAAATGAAATCTTGTATAACTTAACGAGGTTAAATGAGAACTTAGATCACTGTAGAACGAGTGTTATCGGGATATCTAATAAACTAAAATTCATGCAATTCCTCGATGCGAGAGTTACATCCAATCTAGAGGAAGAAGAGCCAATTGTCTTTAAACCATATGATGCTAACCAACTCTACGATATTCTTAAATTAAGAACAGAAGTAGCTTTTCAGGAAGGCGTTATTGACGATGGAGTTATAAAGCTATGTGCAGGTCTAGCAGCAAAAGAACATGGTGATGCGAGAAAAGCTCTTCAATTGTTAAGAAAAGCTGGAGAAATCGCTGAACGAGATCAAACTAAAAAAATAATGGAAACTCATGTAGAAAAAGCTCAAAAAGATATAGATAAAGATCATATTGTTGAATATATCTTTTCGATGCCTCTTCAATCAAAATTAACATTAACGGCCATCTTTTTATTGTCAAAAAACACTAAAGAACACATAATTACTTCGGGCGATATTTACGAGGTTCATTCAGAATTAGCATCATTCATTCCAAATGTGAAACAATTGACGCATAGAAGGATTAGTGACTATATTAATGAATTAGCGTTATCAGGATTAATAACAGCTATAACAAAATCGATGGGTCATTATGGTCGAACGAAAATTGTAAAACTTGACATCGATTTTAACCTAATAGAACGAGTTTTATCGCAAATTAAAATAATTAAAGAATATCGCTTATTAGATTATAAACCGATAATACTTCAAACCGATAAAGTTAAGATAAAGAATGTGGTGTTTAAAAAGCTAATTTAAGAAAGAAAACTCCAATTATTAATATCTTTGGTAATACACTCAAGAAAGTACGATGCCAAATCCGCGTTTTTAATTTTTAAGAGGAGAAATAATTTCGCTAAGTGTTTACAGAATTTTTTATTTACTGCTCTTTTAGTCAGAAAATCATGGCAATTATGTTTTATCACTTTTTCAGTTATGTTTATATCAATGTAATAAGGAATCTTCTGAGAACCTTGAACTTCAGCTTTAATAATTTTTTGAGCAGAATCGATTAATCCAAATTTGTACGCGCTATCAGACTCTGCTACCGCTCTATTTATCGTTCCTTTATCAAGTAAAGCTATTAATAAAAGTTTGAATTTATTTATACTATTATTTTTAGATTCATTAGTGAATTCTTTGAGATCGTTGACATCTTTTATCTTTTCTGAAATGTGGGTTTTTCTCTCTTCATGCCATTTGTTTAAGTCGAGAGCTAAGGATTCTGATAATTCTATTCGCCCATCGCCTTCTAATATTAGATAACCTTTATGAATAGCCATTTCTATGAATTCCTTTGCCTCTTTAGGCGAGAAAAGAAACAGTTCAAAAGAAATTTTGCGCAATAAATCATCTTGTTGTATACTTGGAAGCTCTATTATTTTCCAAATGTGTAAAACCATCTCCGAGTTATTGCCACGTGGAATAGTAAAATTCAATTAAAGCACCTAATACAATTAAAAGCAGAAGAATTTAATTAATTTTATTAAAATCGAGTGATAAAAAATCTAAAGAATCCAACTCAATTACTGGTACTATACCTGGCG
Organism: uncultured archaeon; assembly: GCA_964508365.1. Classification (GTDB taxonomy): domain Archaea; phylum Asgardarchaeota; class Lokiarchaeia; order Sigyniarchaeales; family SOKP01; genus SOKP01. The sequence continues at coordinate 48,058 of CAZDTP010000018.1, read as the reverse complement.
TAGGTATTATCCCAAAGCTTTTCATAAAGTCAGTTTGAGCTTGAAAACATCCCGAATTTACGAGAGTTACATTCCTGTATTTTCCTATCCCGTTTATATGTATGTGTCCTGTATGAAAGATATCAGGAATCTTTTCTATTACTAGATGATCAGTGCTTACAGGGGCAATTTGCGTTTTTTCACCATATACCGGAGCAAGATGTCTACAGATTAGAAATTCCTTCATGGTGTCGACCGGTTTATTTATATCTAAATCGTGAATTAATCTATTAATATCGTGCATACCCTCACCATGATAAATAAGTGTGTTAACATTATGAGTTTTAAGCAAAGAAGGGTTACCCAAACACTTAACTCCCATATTGACTAAATCTTCGCAATATTTCCGGGGTACTGCAGGTCGAGGTATTGCGTTTCGTACTGGTTCGTGATTTCCAGATACAAAAAATATTTTAATATATTCCGGAATTTCCATAAGAATTTCTGAAGCTTTTTTGAATTGTTTATAAATATCTGTGATAACGAGATCTTCTTGTTGATTGGGATATATACCTACTCCATCAATTAGATCGCCATTAATGACTAAATACTTTATTCTTCCAGCCTTTTCTCTTAGAAGTTTATTCTTACTTTTACCGTTTAAAAAATTAATAAATTTGGTGAATAAGCTTTCTTCAAACTCTTTGCTTCCAATGTGAGTATCTGAAATTAAAGCGATAGAGAGAGGATCTGGGGATAAATTTGGTTGAAAATTTGTTGGAATATCTATTTTTGAGATGTAAGAGGCAAAAATGATACCTTTTCTCCCGTGTTCACCAGGATTATACAAACCCTTAACGAACAACATCTGATCGTCGAGAGTTCTTTCCATAATTTTGACGAACTCTAAATTTTCTGAATTATTTTGAACCAATACGCTAATTTTACCAGTTAAATCCTCCAATGTAAAAAGAAAATTCCCTTTTTTTGTTTGATGAATACCATCTACTAAACCTAATGTTGATATTTCAATCCCATTAGATATCCTAAATATGTTATTGATTTTAATAGCCGAACTTACTTCCGGTCTTTTTCTGATAAGATTCCTAAGTTTATTATATTTGTCAAGCGTTAATTCGTAAAAATCATTGTAATCTCCAGTAGTAAATAATTCATTTGAAGGATCTTGAATAACTTTATAGTTAGATTTGTATTCTTTTGCAATAGGTTTGAAGGTAAAAACAGATTTGGTGGATTCGAATCTTGGAGTTTTTTTTGTGTTTTTCATTGTGGTACTTTGTTCGGGTAAGAGATCTGTAATAGAAGTCTCTTGACTTTCGTATTCTCTTTTAGATTTTTCAAAAAGGGGTGAAAATTCTGATGGGAGATTTTTATCCATTAAAGAGTTTTCAACTGCTTTTTGTGGAAGATTGGAATATTCGAAGGATATTTTAGTTTCTTCTTGTAATTGCAGAGAATTTGTTTTAGATATGGTGCGTTTAAGCATTTTTTGTAGTTTTTCGTCTGAAATGTCTTTTACAATAGTTTCTGTTAAGTGACTCTTAAATGAGGGAATGAAACTCGTTTGTTTTATAAGGAGATTTAAGTGTTTCAATGGATTATTCATATTTAGAATGCTTTCTAGCATTGTAGGAGAGATATTTATCCCTGAATCTATTAGTTTATTAAGAATAACCTTCTTATGCTCTGTGGTTCTAGTTTCCAAGTCTGAATCTCCCTTGATAGAATTATTATATTTATTAAAAGATAAAGATAAATTGTTTATTATTAATGATTAAACAATGTTTATAATAATTAGGAGGGCATACTAATTCTCATACTTTTATCAAAAACTTTAAATCTCTTCAAATTCAAATAGTACGATTCAACTAACCTATTAATAATACATTTTATTTTGAACCTAAAAATTTTACATTATGTAACCTAATTTTCAACAATAAGATTAATTATCTTATCAACGTACGGACAGTATTATGGTAGAAATGAGTAAGAAGATGGAAGACTACTTTTCTCTGTTGCAAAGAGATGTTGATAAATGCTACGAAATTGCAGAAAAAGCTCGTAAAAAGGGACTTGATCCTGAAACTTTTGTAGAATCTCCTCAAGCTAAAGATTTAGCAGGAAGAGTAGAAAAGCTTGTAGGACCAAAGGGCGTCGCTGATGTTATAAGAGTTTTAAAAAATCAAGGAAAAAACGAAGATGAGATTGTGTTTCAAGTAGTTTCTGACATTCTGAGCCAAAAAATAGGAAAAATTGAATCGTTAGAGGAAAGGGTTGAAAGAGCTATCCGGGTGGGTCTTGCAATAAAAACTATGGGTGTCGTTAGCGCTCCCCTTGAAGGTATTTCAAAAATATTAATACGTGAAGATCAACACAACAATAAATACTTATCTTTATATTTTGCAGGGCCGATTAGGGCTGCTGGAGGCACTACAGCCGCTTTATGCGTTTTGATTGCAGATTATGTTAGGAAACGATCAAATATTCCAAAATATGTAGCCACTGAAGGGGAAATTGGACGATATGTAGAAGAGGTCAAACTATACGATCGGAGAGTTCATTTACAATATCCATCATCTAACGATGAAATTCGATACGCTATAGAGCATTTACCTGTTGAAATAAACGGAGACTCTACTGAAGATGAAGAAGTATCAGCGTTTAGAGGATTACCAAGAATCGAAACGAACAAAATTCGAGGAGGTGCTTGTTTGGTACTAAACGATGGGATATTACTTAAAGCTCCAAAACTTCTTAAAATTGCTCAAAACATGAAATTAGAAGGTTGGAATTGGTTAGGAAAACTAAAAGATATCGCACAAAAGGAAGATAAAGTAAAGAAAACAGATGATTTAGAGAGCACATCTACTATTAAAATTACACCTAACTCTAAATATGTTTCTGATATTATCGCTGGTAGACCAGTTTTTAGTCATCCGTCCAAAATTGGCGGCCATAGAATACGTTATGGAAGATCGCGCAATACTGGATTAGCTGCGGGGGGATTGCACCCAGCCACTATGTCTGTTTTAGATGGTTTTATAGCAATTGGAACACAATTGAGAATTGAAAGACCTGGAAAAAGTACCAGTATTTGTCCTGTGTCCTCGATAGAACCACCTATAGTAAAACTCAAAAATGGAAACGTGGTAAGGATTTCGAGCGCAAAAAAGGCAACAGAGATCTTTCATAACATAAAAGAAATTCTTTTTCTAGGAGATATTCTCTTTGGATTTGGGGAATTTTCCGAAAACAACCATAAACTGGTTCCATCTGGTTATGTTGAAGAATGGTGGGCTTTAGAGTTAGAGGAAGCATTAAAAATTGAACAAAGATCGAGCAAGGAATTGAATAAATTTATCGAAGATCCTTTTAATAACATTCCCTCAGCAAAAGAGGCGATCAATTTGGCAAATAAATTTTCTGTGCCCTTGCATCCTAAGTACACTGATTTTTGGGGGAACATTTCTGTAGGTGATTTGAGTACTTTAAGAGAAGCTTTAACCGAGGATTATGATAATAAGACTAAGAAAATAAATTTAAAAAATAGAACTGCCATTAAGGATATTTTAGAAAGAGCATTTGTTCCTCATACAGTTAATGAAAATTGTATTATTCTAGACGATGCAACGACAGAAATATACGAAACTATATTCAATTTAAGCCATAAGGAATTTATTGATGGGAAAAATGAAAACAACGTTTTCAATTATTTTTCAAGCATTTCTCCCATTGAAATTAGAAATAAAGCTCCTTACTTTATGGGAACTCGCATGGGACGCCCTGAGAAATCTGAAAGAAAAAGCATGAAAGGCATTCAAAGCTTATTTCCTCTCAGTGATAAAGTTGGTAATACAAGATTAGTGCAGAAGGCGATAGATCTGGGAAAAATTAAAATTGATATATGTAGAAAGAAATGTCCAGATTGTGCATCCATTACACCATTTAATCTATGTCCTAAATGTGGATCTCATACTGAATTTCAAAAAATATGTCCAAAATGTAATATGTACTACCCTAAAAACGAAGAAAAGTGCCAGCGATGCGGAGGCTTATTAAAGCTCTCTAAGGAAGCTTCTTTTAATATGCAAAATTATTCAAAAACAGTACTCAACTCTTTAAATATGTCTTTACCAAACAAATTTAAAGGAATTATTGGATTAACAAATCAATTTAAAGTCCCTGAGCCGCTAATGAAGGGAATTCTTAGGGCTAAGCATGAGTTACTTGTATACAAAACCGCAGAAATTCGATACGACGCAACGGATATTCCATTAACTCATTTCAAACCTATAGAAATTACAACTCCTGTAAACAGGTTAAATGAATTGGGATATGAATTTGATTATAAATCTAACGAATTAAATAACGAAAATCAGATTGTAGAGCTAAATGTGCAAGATGTCATTCTTTCAGACGATTGCGCTAAATATTTTATTAAAATCGCTAATTTCATTGATGATGAATTAGAATTATTTTATAATCTTGACAAATTTTACAATGTTACTAAGAGAGAAGACTTAATTGGGCATTTAGTTGTAGGACTTGCTCCTCATACAAGCGCGGGAATTGTCGGTAGAATCATTGGCTTTTCGCCGGCACGTTCGATCTACGCCCACCCCTTTTGGCATGCAGCCAAACGTCGAAACTGCGATGGGGATGAAGATGGGATTATGCTTCTTTTAGATCCTTTGTTAAATTTTTCGAGGTATTATTTACCAAGCAAAATAGGAGGTAGAATGGACGCTACTTTGGTGATATCCTCGATATTAGACCCTAATGAAATCGATAGTGAAGCTCATAATATCGATACATTATTTAAATATCCTTTAGAGTTCTATACAGCTACACAGGAATATCTTATGCCATTTGAGATAGAAAAGAAAATGTATTTAGTGAAAAGCCGGTTAGGGACACAAGCGCAGTACGAAAATCTGGGTTTCAACATACCAACCAACGATATTAACAACGGTCCTACAACAACAGCGTATAAGACCTATGCAAGTATGGAAGAAAAGATAAACGCGCAACTGCACCTAGCTAAAATTATAAAAGCAGTCAACGATAAAAATGTTGCTGAGAAGATTTTGACAACACACTTTAATCCCGATATAATGGGAAACCTAAGAAAATTTTCTGTACAGCATTTTAGGTGCGTGAAATGTAACGAGAAATATAGACGTCCACCCCTCTCAAATGCGGGAAAGTGTCCAAAATGTGGAGGCAATGTTATATTGACAGTCAACCGCGGTGGAATTGAAAAATATATACCAAAGGCTATAAAAATTAGCAGAGATTTTAATTTGGACGCTTATACTATACAACGAATGGAACTAGTAAAAGAATATGTTGAAAGTCTTACGAATAATCCTAAAATAAAGCAACAAAAATTATCAAATTTCTTTTAAGTTACGCTTAGATGAGTCGATTGTTCTTATCGTATCGTGACAGATATCTAAACAACCGTTCAAATTTTCAGGACTGCATTTTTCGGGTGTGTAGCGTGAGGATCCTACTAATTTAAGCCTAAAATTACAGTCACATTTTTATGTTGTTATCTTAAACTTATTATTACCACTTTTTACTCTCTGAAATTAACTTAAAACTAAGTAAACAATTAATCTAAGAAATCTTTTTTTTTTATATTTTGCTCTTATAATTAAAATAGATGCAGGAGGTGGGAATTTCAATCGATGCCGTCAAGGCGTTAAACGAATTCGAACCCACGAAGACCTATGTCACTAGAACCTCAATCTAGCGCCGTAGACCAGGCTTGGCAACTCCTGCTTGATATTACGAGTTATAATGTTATATTTCTTTATAAGACTTAAATACAAATAAAACTTGTTTTAATCGAATTAAATTAATGAAATGTTAAAAATTTTATTTGTTTAGATTCTTTAATCATTTAAGTACTTTTTTTGAAATGATTTTTATGTTTGATTACGAAAATATTAAAATTGAGTTAGAAGAATCCAATGGGATCGTAACCCTTTATTTTAACAGACCAAAATCAATGAACGCTTTTAATTTTAAACTTGTAAGTGAATTCTGTTTAGCTATTAATGATTTGAAATCGTTTAAATCGTTAAAATGCCTTATTATCACGGGAATGGGAAAAAATTTTTCGGTGGGGGGCGATATAAAGGAATTTAAAGAAGCCAAGGCACCCCAAGAGTTTATGGGTAAACTAGCAGATAAATTACACGAAGGGATAACATTATTGAATGATTTGCGCGTTCCCTCTTTAGCGGCTATCAATGGTCCATGTTTTGGAGCGTCTCTCGGTTACGCTTGTAGCTGTGATATAAGAATCTGCTGTGATAGCGCAAAATTTGGAGCTGCCTTCGCAGGGATTGGATTGTCTCCTGATTCTTCAACTTCTTATCACTTGCCAAAATTAGTAGGTTTATCCTTAGCAACAGAAATGATTCTCTTAAATCGAACAATTACAGCAAAAGAAGCAAAGAATTCTGGGTTAGTATCGATGACTATTTCAGATGAAAAAGATTTCCTAAGTGAAATAAATAAAATTGCATTAAAAATAAGCCAAGGTCCTACAATCGCTTATCAAAATATTAAAGATTTGTTAAATAATTCCTATAATAGTGATCTTATATCACATTTAAAAAATGAATCTGAAAAGATAAAAATTTGTGCTGGAACTAAAGATTTTCAAGAAGGTATTAATGCGTTCTTAGAGAAGAGAAAACCAATTTTTAAGGGTGATTGAAGTTCTCGGCGTTTTTTTCTTTGATGCAATCGTCTAACCAGTTCGTTCTTACTTTTTTATAGTAAAAAAATTTTTATGCAAGAATATTTACATATTAGTATTATAGTGCTATTTAATACAAAAAAAAGATGTTATAAGAGATTGTCAGTCGATACAAAAAAGTTAGGAGCGTTACTACAGTGGTACAAGCAGAGCATTGGTGATAATTTAGTTGCCGCCCTCGTAGTAAATAGAGATGGATTGATCATGGATTCTTTAGTAGGGTCTTCGGAAAAATCACTTGACGAAGAAATAATCGGTGGAGTAAGTGCGTTAGTAGAACCAGTTTTAACTAGAATTACTGAAGAATTTAGTTCAGGATCTTTTGGAACGGGAACCTTCGATACAGAAGATTATAGGTTCATATTCTGCGAATCTGGTCCAGAAGCAGTTTTAGTTACTGTAATGGATGCTATAGCAGGTGTTGATTCTGTTTTCCCTTACGCTTATTTGGCTGCTGAAAAGATCGCGAGAATTTTTGACGGTAGACCTGTAAGTCCCGTTATACCTAAATTAATTACAGAAAGGGGTGCTAATAATGTTCAGCGAAAACTGGATACATTTCAAAAAGTTAAAATCAAATCAGGAGAATATGCCTTTAAGTTAATTCTAGGAGGTGACGGTGCAGTAGGTAAAACGAGTATGGTGCATAGATATGTTGAAAATGAGTTTGCAACTGATTATAAATCCACTATTGGAACTTCTATTATGAAGAAAGAGTGTACGTTTAAAGAACTTGAAAGCATTGTAAGGTTCGTAATATGGGATTTAGCCGGCCAAGCTCAGTTTAAACGCGTTAGACAGTCGTATTTAGCTAACGCCGAAGCGGGTATTTTAGTTTATGACGTAACTAATCGATCTAGTTTCGAAAATATAGATAAAAATTGGTATATTGAGATTAATAAAGCGTCTCCTGATATTGCACTCATTTTAGTGGGAAATAAAATAGATTTAGAGTCTGAGAGAGTAGTGTCTCGCGACGAGGGAGAGGCATTAGCGCAAAAATTGACATTGACTTATATCGAAACCTCCGCTAAAACAGGAGAAAATATAAATGATGCCTTCAAAATGCTTGCTTTACAAATAATTAACAAATTTATTGAAACTCAAGACTTTTAACGAGAGCCTTTGGGGGGATTTGAACCCCCGACCTACTGATGATTCGAATCGAAAATTTTACGAATCAGTCGCTCTACGACTAAGCCACAAAGGCAAACGAACTAATATAGAAATTATAAAGTTTAGAAAATTATAAAATTTTACTAATGAAACAGAACGAAAATATTAGTTTTTACGGTGAATCTGGACTAATTGAATTAATAGATGGGGTAATTTATAGCAAAACAGGTAAAAGGTTACGAAGAGACGATTCTTTTTTTTTTAAAAATAAATACCAAAAAGAAGGAGATTGCCTTGTTCTTAACTCAGACATGTTTAACGCTACAACTGATGCTCCAAAACAAATGGATTTCTATCAAATGGGACTTAAGGCTGTTCTCATGAATCTTAGCGATCTTGTTGTTAAGGGAGTAAAACCAGAAGGTATTATAGTTTCGCTAGGGCTTCCTAATGATTTACCTGTATTAAATTTTAAACGATTAATAGAGGGTATTGTCGATTACTCGAATAAATGGAATCTTAATTATCTTGGGGGCGATCTTAACACATCTAAAGAGATTATCATAAATCCAACTGTATTTGGTTTTAAGAATCCTAAAGAGATAATATATCGGAAAGGTATAAACCCGGGGGATATACTAGCAATTAACAACAAATTTGGCTTAACAGGTGTAGGTTTTGATATCCTCTTACACAGAGATGTGAACATTAAAGACTGCCCAAAATATCTTGGGGCAATCAATAGTGTTCTGGAACCAAACGACTTGGGAAAAGAAGCTTATATTCTAGCGGATAATAAATTAGCTACAGCTAGTATAGACTCTTCTGATGGTTTATCAAAAACTTTAAAAGACTTAACTTTATCTAATCCTAATTTGGGCTTTGAAATAAATTTCAATGAAAATTTAATTCACGAAAAAGCTAGGGAATATTCAAAAGAATTTTCTATATCGTTAGAAAAATTGATTTTTGAAGGGGGAGAGGAATTCATTCATCTATTTGCAATTGATCCCGACGACTTTGATAAAGCTCAAAAGTTAGTAATATCTAAAGGAGGAAGGCTATTTAATATTGGAAAAGCAATTTCTGACGAGAAAATCTATTTTTTAAAAAAAGACAAAAGGTTTGACCTAAAAAGTCAAGGCTATGAACATTTCAAGTAATTTAACTTAGGGAAATCATTCACATAAGGTACTACATAGATGATTACAGAAAAAGTTATAAATTATAATAGATTTGATCTATTACATTTTTATGTATATAACACTTTACCACATTTTATATCTAATCTTGACACTAAATTTTAGAAATGGGCCATTAGCGCAGGCAGGTAGCGCAGCAGGCTTTTAACCTGAAGGTCGTGGGTTCGATATGTTTGTTCGTGTAGAGCAAATGCGAAACTCCCACATGGCCCGCAATTTTCAATATTTCTGTATTATAATAGAGTTTAAATCAAAAATAAGTATTCCTTTTTCATCTTCTAGTTTGAATCCAATAATCGATAAACATTAATTTCACCAAGAATTACAATTCGTAATATTATCCTTTACAGTTAATCCGTATGCAAGATTCAGAATTTAGATTGCCTTCTGATGAATCAGAACAATTACTTGTAAAATCCCAAGATGCTTCTAATGAAGATTATGGATGTGAACCTTACAAAAGAAAGATAGAGGACTTATTAAAATATGGAGTTATAAATTTAGATAAACCGAGCGGTCCCACGAGTCACGAAGTAGTATCATGGGCTCGTAAAATTATAGAAACTGATAATGCTGGACATGGGGGAACATTAGATCCAAAAGTTACTGGAGTATTACCTTGTGCACTTGGTAAAGCCACTCGGGTTCTATCGGCATTATTGTATGCGGGGAAAGAATATGTAGGAGTTATGCTATTACATACACCCGAAAATATAAAAAAAATTGAAAAAGTGTTTAAAATTTTTACAGGTAAAATTTATCAAACTCCTCCAATTAAATCTTCAGTCGTGAGAAGATTAAGAGTAAGAGAGATTTACTATGCAAAAATCTTAGAAGTAAATAATAACCACATCTTATTTAAAATTGGATGTGAAGCTGGTACGTATATTCGAAAATTTTGTTTTGATATCGGTGAAGCATTATGCTCGGGAGCCCACATGTTGGAGTTAAGGCGAACGAGGGTGGGTCATTTCAGAGAAGATGAGACTTTAATAACTTTGCAAAATCTAAAAGATGCTTACACCATTTACAGAAATGAGGGTGACGATTCTTATTTAAGGAAAATTATTTTTCCTATGGAGAAGATCGTATCCCACCTCCCTAAAATTTATGTGAGAGATACTGCCGTAGACGCTTTATGCCATGGAGCAGACTTAGCTTCTGCTGGAGTGTGTTACATTGATGCAAGAATTCAATCTAACATGCAAATTGTGTATATGACCCTCAAAAAAGAATTAATAGGTTTTGGTACAGCTATAACGGAAGCCATGAAAATCTACAAAGCTAAATCAGGAATAATTGCTAAAACGAATAAAATTTTTATGGAACGAGGTGTCTATCCAAGGTGGAACGAAATTAAAACCGAATAGGAAAAGATCGACGAACATGGAGAAAAAAAACCAACACTATTCCTCGCAATTTCCTGACGTTGGAGTTAAAGTCTTTACCGTTCCAGTGAGCCTCCATCGCCATTTGTACTTGTTTAAAACAGTTACGGGGATTTTTTCCTATAAAAAATTGGATTTGGGTACAAAAGTGTTTATTGAACACATGACTCTACCAAAAAAAGGAGATCATTTACTTGATTTAGGATGTGGTTATGGGGCTATAGGGATAGTTCTAGCGTACTTGAATCCGCAAAGCTCTGTTTATTTAATTGATACAAATAAAAGAGCACTCTGGTGCACTAAGGAGAACATAAGATATAATTTATCCGAAAGATCAGGTAAAGTAATAGTATTGCATGGTAGTTATTTTAAACCTTTACAAAACAAAAATATAAAATTTGATGCGATTTATATGAATCCTCCACTAAATAATGGCAGAAAAGAATTTCTCGCATTGTGCAAAGATATACCATCGTTTCTGAAAAGAAATGGACAATTTCAATTTGTAATAAGAAAAAAAATGGGAGCAAATTATATTTACAATTATTTAATCCAAAATCTTTCAGGTTTATATGAAAAAATAAATGTGACTTTTAAGAGATCAGGATATTGGATTTTCAGTTTGGTGTCAATTTAGAGGAAATGTTGAAGTTTTCTTCTTTTAAAATACCTATACCACGATTAGCATTTGTAAAAATTTAATAGAATAATAATGAAAATGGTAAAATTTTTTAGAAATAGAATATTTTTTGAAACAATTAGCGAGGAAAGATGATTTTTTTTTGACAAAGAAAAGAAAAATAGATGTTCTGCTTCATGAACTAGTCCCGAAACATTACCTTTTAACGAAAGAAGAATCGCAGAATTTATTAGAGAAATACAAAATTAATATTTCTGATTTACCCCAAATGTTTGATAATGACCCGGTTTCAATCGCAATTGGCGCAAAAGAAGGAGACATCATAAAGATTGTAAGAGAATCTCATACAACAGTAAAATTTATAAATTATTACCGTTATGTCAAGAAAGAAAAAGTGTAGAAAAACTTTATAATTAAAAATAATATTTTAATAGGTTAATCAAAATTGAGTTCTGAAAATTTATCCAATAACGACAAGTGGGTCGTGTTAAAAAGCTTATTTGACGAAAAAGGTTTAGTTCGCCAGCACCTCGATTCTTACAATAATTTTATTGAAGAAGAAATGCAAAACATCGTTGATGAATCTGGCGAAGTAATACCAGATATCCCGGGATTCAAAATCAATTTCGGGAAGATTAAAGTAGGAATACCAAAAGTTAGAGAAGCAGATGGTGCTACTATGGAAATCACGCCCATTGAGGCTAGGATACGAGAGTTAAGTTATGCAGCAGATATTATCCTAGAAATGACACCTATAACTATAGATGAACGAACTCAAAGGGAGGAGGCAGAAGAAACTTTAGACATATATATTGGTAAGATTCCTATAATGCTAAAAAGTTGTCGATGCCCTTTAGAAAATCTGACTGAACAAGAATTAGTTAATCGAGGAGAAGATCCACTTGATCCAGGAGGATATTTTATCATTAATGGAACTGAGCGTGTACTAGTGACTCAAGAAGATTTAGCTCCTAATAGAATTTTAGCTGAAGAGGCAAGTCGGAGCTCGAGTGCTACACACCAAGCAAAGGTTTTTTCAACGAGAAGTGGATTTCGAGCACCAGTAACTATTGAGAGAAAGAAAGATGGCAATTTAAGAGTTTCTTTTCCCTCGGTTCCTGGGAAGATTCCCCTCGCGATATTAATGCGTGCTTTAGGATTACAATCGGACAAAGAAATTTTTGAAGCCATCTCGGAAAATGAAGATATTCAAAAAGAATTAATTCCAGTTATAGATGTTGCGTCCGAAATCCAGGTTTTAAGAGACTCGGAGAAATCCCAACAAAATTCATTAGATTATATTGGAAAAAGAGTCGCCATTGGCCAAACAAAAGATTATCGTATTCGGAGAGCCCTTCAAGTTTTAGATCGATATCTTTTACCTCATGTTGGAAATGCCGAAGAGGACCGTATAAAAAAAGCGTATTATTTAGGACAGATGGCTCAAAAAGTTATGGAACTTAACTTAGGACTTCGAGAAGCGGATGATAAAGACCATTACGCTAATAAAAGGTTGAAATTAGCTGGAGAATTATTCACTTCTCTTTTCAGAGTTGCGTTTCTAAACCTCGTAAAAGACATTAAATATCAATTAGAACGTACCGCGGTACGAGGACGAGCTCCTAATATTAAAACTGCTGTGAGAGCAGATGTAATTACTGAAAGAATTAGACACGCTTTAGCAACAGGTAATTGGGTTGGAGGAAAAGCTGGGGTTAGTCAATTATTAAATCGAACAAATCATGTAGGAACTTTGAGCCATTTAAGAAGAGTTATATCTCCATTAAGCAGAAGTCAACCTCATTTTGAGGCGAGAGATTTGCATCCTACACAGTGGGGGAAGATTTGTCCTGCAGAAACACCAGAAGGACCAAACTGTGGGCTAGTTAAAAATCTTGGACTTGCTTCAATAATTTCCGTTGGTACCGATGAAAGAATTATAGAAAATATATTATTTGATCTCGGAGTAATTCCAATAAGCGAAGTAAAAAGCGTAAGAGGAGAAAAAGTGAACATTTTTCTAAACGGAAAATTAGTTGGGATTCATCAAAAATATAACCCATTCACAAATCAACTTCGAGAAAAGAGACGGAAAGGTGAAATTGGTCAACATGTTAATATTGGGTATTATCGCGATTCTAAAGAGGTGCAGATTAATTGTGACGCTGGACGAGCCACGCGTCCCTTATTTATCATCAAAAATAAGGAATTATTGATTACAAAGGAAGATATTGAAAAACTCAAGCAAAGTAAGTATAATTGGTCAGATTTAATTCAGAAAGGCATTATAGAATACTTAGACGCAGAAGAAGAAGAGAACGCCTATATTGCGATGTTTGAAGAAGATATAACGGCTGAGCACACACATTTAGAAATCTCCCCGGCAGCTATATTAGGAATTTGCGCTTCTATTATTCCATTTCCAGAACACAATCAGTCTCCACGAAACACTTACGAAGCAGGAATGGTTAAACAAGCTTTAGGATTATTTGCGGCAAATATGCATCTACGGCTTGATACGCGGGGTCATACACTTCATTACCCCCAACAAGCGCTCGTAAAAACCAGTCCTATGGAAATAATAGGAATTAACCGTAGACCTGCTGGACAGAATTTCATAATCGGGATGATGAGCTTTGAGGGATACAACATTGAAGACGCTATAGTAATTAACAAAGCCTCCATCGAGCGAGGATTAGCTCGGAGTCACTTCTTTAGAACTTACGACGCCGAAGAGAGAAAATATCCGGGAGGAGAATTAGATAAATTTGAGATACCAGAGAGAGGCGTAAGAGGGTTTAAATCTGCTGAATCTTATAGATTGCTATCTGAAGAAGATGGCATTATCGAACCTGAAACTACTGTTAATGGCGGTGATGTCCTTATCGGTAGAACTTCACCCCCTCGGTTCATTAAATCTTACGAAGAATTTGAATTGATGCAGCCTAACAGACGGGAAACATCAAAAAACATGCGCCATAACGAAAAAGGCATCGTCGACACGGTTATAATTTCAGAAACCGTAGATGGAAATAAACTGGTAAAAATTAAAGTCAGAGATTTACGCATTCCAGAATTAGGTGATAAATTTTCCTCCAGGCATGGGCAGAAAGGAGTGCTTGGATTAGTTCAACCAGCTGAAGATATGCCCTTCACATCCAAAGGTGTGATTCCAGATATTATTGTAAATCCTCATGCAATGCCTTCACGAATGACGCTTGGACAACTTTTTGAAGGTATTAGCGGTAAAATAGCATGTGCAACCGGTAAATTAGGTGATGCAACTGCCTTCGAGTGGAAAGACATCACAAAACTCCAAGAACAATTGGTTGAAGCGGGATTTGAATTTAACGGTAGAGAAGTAATGTATAACGGTATTACTGGTAAAAAATATGAAGCAGGAATCTACTGCGCCCCAATTTATTATCAAAAATTGTATCATCTTGTTGCTGATAAACTCCACGCTAGGGCGAGAGGACCCGTTCAAATCTTAACAAGACAACCAACAGAAGGCAGAGCAAGAGAAGGGGGATTACGATTTGGCGAGATGGAAAGAGATTGCTTAGTAGGGCATGGATCTGCTTTATTGTTAAAGGAGAGGCTTCTTGATGAATCCGATAGAACTGTCGTCTTAGTTTGCGAGAAGTGTGGGCTTCTTGCAGTTTATGATAGAAACAGAGATAAGAGATATTGTCCGGTATGTGGGGAAGGAACGGTTATATCTAAGGTTGTATGTTCTTATGCATTCAAACTACTTCTCCAAGAAATGATGTCTCTTGGATTAGCTCCTAGGCTCAAATTGAAAGAAAAAATATAATTTTTTTTCTCTGGTTTTATTTTAATTTTCTTTTAGTACAGTTTAAAAAATAAAGAAAAAAATAATAGATAGGGTCTTTGAATTAACCGAATTGAACAAAATAATACAATTCTGGAATCAGGGAATATATTATGTATAAAATGAATAATGTTAAGAGCGAAACCCATAATGCATGTTCCCAAGAAATATCAACTAAGAATTTAGTAAAAGCTAGCAGTAATAGAAAGAATATTATTGGCGCAAAATTTCCAAGAAAGTTATGTCCTCCACCATCAATCGCTGATCTTAAAGAAGCCAATGCATTGCCTATTACATTCAACACTAACATAATTGCGTTGACGATCACGGGAAGGAGTAAAACTGCAATGAAAGCTAAGACGAGAATTAAAACCCATTTGTCTGAAGCTTTAGTTTTTGACACAACTACCCGAACAGCAATGTACATAATTAGAAATACTACGACAGTCGCCAGGATTAACCATAATATAAATAAAAGGGGTTCTGATAATTGAAATAACATTTTTATTCTCCTTTTAATTGAGTTAAATTTATTTTTTTTTAAATTAAGAAAAAATACTCTCCTTCTTTTATAAATATTAACAAATATAATATTAATTTTTTAAGAGATAGGAGTTAACTCATAACAATATTTATAAGCGTATTTGTATTAGAAGAAAGTCAATCCTCAATTATGCCAAGCAGAATTATATCCCAAATGTAATTAAGAAGAAGTGGAGAGAAAAACCCAACAAAACTGCAGAAATACTTATTGAAATAATAGAGAGTTTAATGGATATTTCTCTGCCGTATCTTGTATAAACGACTAAAGTAGTTAAAGCTAATAATCCAATTATGAGAAAAATCCACGCTAATATCCATATAGATAATGAGGGAATTTGAAATCCGTCGATTTGTAGTAATATAAATAACATTAAAAATCGTATTATATTTTTGTAGTTTGAGTAAGATCTTATAATTTATTTTTTTTTAACTTTATCAATCTGAAATTAAACATGTCGATAATGGGAGGATAAAAAAATAAGTCAATTTATTTTAGAAGAATAAAATACATTTTTTGCTTTTTTAAGGTAAGAGATAAGATACGGCATACCATTATACTTATTTTTAAGAAATATCAACAACTCTCGAAACTCATACTTTCTATGAAGAATTCCACTTCTAAGCAAAGAAAGCATAAATAAAATGTAATTTTTTCTTAGGATTTCGAATTTTTTAGAAAATTTATTTGTTCTCCTATAAATCATAGACTCATTCATGAAATTAAGCATGGAATTCTGTATATCGTTATCCAATAACAATTTATCAAGTTGTAATGAAATGTTATGCACTGAAGTAAGATAGTACCTTTTGCTGAAGAAAAGGCACAAATAGAATCCAAATTTAAATACCGCTTTTGTAAATTCTCTCATAGCTTGTGTAGAATTCTCCTGAATTTTGCTCTCTTTTAAACTTTTATCCAAATGATAAAGGCATCTAGCTAAAATATCGTTATAATCAAAATCAAGAGTAAAAGGGTCTGGAACTTGTTCTCTAATATCTTCTCCGTATAAAAGTTGAGAATTTTCTTTAAATTTTAAATCCAATAGGCTCCATTCATAATTTGCGAAGGATTCCTGAACGAAAAGCTTTTTTGTTTTTAGTCCTTGAAAAGTGTTATATCCTATCCATACATTATGGCTATCAAATTTTCTAAGTTCGTAACGAACATCGGTCCAATCGAGTTTCGTAATTTTATCCAAGGTTGCTACTATTACAATTACATCAATATCAGTATTTCTCCAATTGGATGGAAGATTTTTATCATAATAACTCCCAATACCAAAAATGCTAATAATATCGCCTTTTAAATTAGTCAGTAAATATTTAATGATACTTGAAGTTATATTGTCTACTCCTTTGATTTTATTCACTACTTATTGTATAAATTAAAATTTAAAGATATCTTCTAATAATATTATCATATTTAGATTTATATTAATAAAGAAATAAATGGTTGATATAAAAATGCATTTTTTGAGCGAACTAGTGAAAAATCCCATTTTAGAAGATCCTTTTAGGCAGCACTTGAACATCCATCGTCATTTTTACCGGTATTCTAAGGGGGTTTTTATTGGCCCTGCTTTAAAAATCTCTAAAACTAAAGCAAAAATCACCATGAAAGGTACTCATGAATATGAAGATTTAATTTTAGAAATAGTAACAAAAACAATTTCTAATTCTCAGGAGATTTTCGAGATTAGGGGAAATTTGATAAGTGGTAGCGATATGACAAAAATCATATCAGAGTTAGGCTTAAACTGGGTTTTGAAAAAATCATCGGGTAAAACAAAAAATTATAAAGCAGAGATCGTCGATCAAATAAATAAGGATTTGTTGCTCCAAATTATTGATGTATTTCGAGAAAATAGCTATTTACTTTTATCGTATAACAGAAATGCAAATTGCAGAGTTACCACGAAAAAAAATATACCTCAACCGTCTAAAAAAAAGGTAGAAGACGACGACATAAGCAAGAGAATACAGTTTTGCACTGGAATGCTCAATAATACAGACGCTAATCTCGAAATGATGTTAGATTTAACAGTCCCTGATTTTAAATCAGAACTTCCAAATAATTGGAAATCACTTACAATACTTAACAATTATAACATAAACCAAATCGAGATTCCAACAAACGTAAAAGATACTCGATTATTAAGGATCATGGGGATAAGAAAAGGCAAGATGATTCGGTCTCTTGAGATTGATGGCGACCTTATCGAAAAACAGTATTCTATCGTAGTATAATGAAATGGAACCTTAGGTCTTTTTCAATACATTTCACAAAATTTAACTTTTATGAAAGACTGAAATTTATAATGAATAGTGAACTCATAGGAGACAGAACAAAATGAAGGATTTAAGCCCATTATTAAGGACCTTTTTATTCGTTATAGGCGGAGATATCGCTATCGAGGTTGGCATAGAATTATTGAATTCTGAAGAAAAAGATATCACAGATGAAGGAATAACGGAAAATATTAAAGCACGCATAAAAAATTTAGATCCGGAAATAAGTTTTGAAGAAGACGGTCTTGAAGTTTTGAAATTAAATACAGTTCGTAAAACACTCTACAAGTTGTATAATGGGAAACTAGCTCAATTTAGGAGAATACGCGATAAATCTACGGGTTGGTTTATATATTATTGGTGGCATGAATTTGACTTATTCGAAGAAATTCTAATGGAAAAAAAGAGACTTATTGAGACAAAACTAAGGGAACGGTTAAAGTTCGAGGAAAATAATTACTTTTTTGTATGTAAAAATTGCCAAGATTCGACCTTAAAATTTGACTTTGACACAGCTTTTGAATTAAATTTTAAGTGCCCCAAATGTGGTAATCCATTAGAAGCTCAAGATAATCAAGAACTGATTCAATTTTTAAAAGAAAAAATTGTTTTAATTGAAAATCTTGATTTAGTAGTTAATTAGATTGAGTTAGATTTTCCTTAGAACTCTAAATTTAATCTTTCCATCATAAGACCAGTGTGCTAAGTTTAAAATAATTAACAATTTACTTTCGATTTTAAGAAATTTAAAGCTGTTAGATTATCATTTTTTTCTTCTCTTCACCATGGCAATATCCCCTAAAGAGGAACTGCTAGATTTCTTCATATATTTGTTCTGCGTGATACTAGGCTCAATTTCGTCTACTTTTTTGACTAGAGTAATTTCATACACTTGTTCAATTTTCTTGGCTAGTTTAATTGTGGGTTCAACTTTTCCTGTTTCGATTCTCCGAAGTAAGGAGGGTTTTTCATTTAATTTTTGAGCAAATTGATCTTGATTCAATCCTCGAGAGTTGCGAGCGTCTCTAATCCTAGTACCATAGTCTGACACTATTTCTAAACCGTCGTCAATTTCTCTATTATACTCCTTTTTCTTGGCAGGAGATTTAGGTTTAGCATAGTTCTGCTTGACTTTGCCGTTAGTTATAGGTTCATTTTTGATTTTAACACCGTACTGGGCACAGCTTTGACATACAGTGATTTTTGCTCCTTCTATTAAGACTTTTTGCCCTCGCCCCCATATTTTTCCACCACATATAGGGCATTCCTTCTCAAATTGACTCGACATTTTTTTCGACATAAAATAACCATGCTTTCATTAATTTTCAAGGAACGGAACTACATATTATGATTGGGAAAGAGAACTCTTATAATTTTTGGTTTATAGACAACGCTCGTTATAATTTATAATCCAAAAATTTTTTAAAACTCAAGTTTTTTATGATATTAGCGTATTACCTTAAATTTATATGAACACATTGTTATTATTAATTTAGGTAGTAGCTTAATAATAAAATAAGTTTAAGATGGGGATTTAATCACTTGACAACGACCAAAGAAAGCAGAAAAAAAAAAGAAGAAACAAAAGATGAAGAATATTTAATTACCTATACCAGACATTTAGAAAAAAGGTTGAGAAATTTAGAAACTGAAAAACAGTTACTAGATGCTGAGCGTTTGAGGTTAGAACAAGAGTTAAGCAGCTTACGAAATGAGATAGATAGGTTAAGAGAACCACCTTTAGTAACAGCTACTGTAATAGATATGTTAGATGATTCCGGGAAAGTAATCGTAAAAAGCTCTACTGGTCCTAGCTTTGTCGTTAACCCAAGTAGGAAAGTAAAAAACGAGAGTTTAACTCCTGGGATGAGAGTAGCATTAAATCAGAGAACATTCGCTATAATGGAAACTTTACCAACAAAGTTAGATCCCTTTGTTAAAGGAATGGAAGTTATTGATGCAGTCCCAGATATATCGTACGAGGATGTAGGCGGACTAGACGATCAAATTATGGAAGTTCGTGAAACCGTTGAATTACCGCTATTAAAACCAGATCTGTTTAAAAAGGTAGGAATTGATCCCCCTAGAGGAGTTTTACTTTATGGTCCACCCGGAACTGGGAAAACTCTAGTAGCAAAAGCCGTTGCACACGAAACAGAAGCGACATTCATTAGGATTATAGGTTCGGAACTAGTACAAAAGTTTATAGGGGAAGGTGCTCGTTTAGTAAGAGAGGTTTTTAATTTAGCTAAACAGAAAGCCCCAACAATTTTATTTATAGACGAATTAGACGCTATTGGGTCTCAGAGATTAAAAATTGCAACTTCTGGGGATCGTGAAGTTCAACGAACATTAATGCAACTACTAAGTGAGTTAGATGGATTTGAGGAACGCGGAGACGTGAAGATAATTGGCGCTACAAATCGAATTGATATCTTAGATCCTGCTTTATTAAGACCAGGAAGGTTTGATCGCATGATCGATTTTCCCGTGCCTGATCAGAAAGCAAGAGAATCAATTTTTAATATACACTCAAGAAAACTAAACATTGAAGGTGAGGTTAAATTTAAGAATTTAGTCGATTTAACTGAAGGTGCTACTGGAGCAGATATTAAAGCTATTTGTACTGAAGCTGGAATGTTCGCAATAAGAAAAAACTCAGAAATGATTATTAAAGAAGATTTTATAGAAGCGGCAAATAAAGTAATGAGTAAGATAAAAGACAAAGCGATTCAATCGAGGTTATACTCCTAACAATTTTTAGCCAAACATATTTATTACCTCCAATCTTATTTTTTGTTAAATCTTTTGTTAGTAAATCAATATGGATATTAAATTCATTTTGGCTTTAAGAAAAGTTAAAGCTATTTGCGATTACCAATTTGGGCAAACGATAACGGATATTTTGTTTGAAAACGAAAGCGAGATTCAAATTATTTTTTCCAGAAACACAGGAAAAATAAAACATATTTACCAAGATAATAATTTATTGCTTAATTTAAGACCTACGAATGGCTTTTTCACACTTAGTCTATTTTCAGCAGAAAGGATAATCAATAACACGCCTTCACCTAAACTTAGGGCAGTTGTTATGAGTGAAATCTCGGAATTCATTAGAAAAGGTCGAAACGTCTTTTGTAAGCATATAGTTGATATCGATATTGCATTACGACCCAACGATGAGGTTATCGTAGTTAATCAAAACAACGATTTATTAGCAATTGGTAAATTAGTGATTCCAGTCCCATATGTTAGGAGTTTTCAAACTGGAATTGCACTAAAAATAAGGAAAGGAATAGGTAAAACTAAATTATAAGCTTAATTAAATTAGGGTAACATATAACATTTGGAGATGTTGAAAACAATGGTAAAATTACCAAAAGAGATGCAAAAAAAAGAAAAAAGTAAACCAACTCGCCCCCAAGCAACTAAGAAGAGAGAAGGTCAGCAAGTTGCATCCAGACAGATGCGTCGCCGAATGCAACAACAAGGAATTGACATGGAGCAGATCGATGCGACGCGTGTTATTATCGAAAGTGAGGATAAAACCTTGGTAATCGATCAGCCAGAGGTCATCCTAATGAAGCAGATGGGTCAGGAGATGTATCAAATCATTGGCGACGCAGAGGAATATTCCTCAGGAGAATTTACAATTGAAGATAGAGTAGAAGCAGAGAGTGTTGAATCAACGGAAGAGAACATATTGAAACCTGTTATTACCGAAAATGATATCATGTTAGTAGCCGCTCAAGCAAATGTGGATAAAGAAGAGGCTAATGCGGCGTTAATAGATAGCAACGGAGATATTGCTAAAGCGATTATATATCTAAAAAACAAACCTTAAAATTCGCGATAAGTGCCCTTGGAAAAAAAAAAATATTAAGAATCATAAACCATTCCATTTTTTATAATTACTATGGTATCAACAACATGTCAAAAGTAAAGAAAAAATCAACTAATTTAGACGGGAGCTTGTCGGAAGAAGATTTAATATTCGAGAAAATTATTTATTTTTCAGGGTGGATTTTTTTACTAATCTTACTCGTATTTCTCGGAGCGTTTTTGGTTTTTGATTTTATTTTTGGTTTGATTGAATTACAGCTAAACGCACCTAGTTTTAGCGTGATCATTTTCACGGGAACTAATAGTGCAATAAGTTTTGCTCTCGCAACGAGAATTAAAAAAAATAGAGATCAAAAAAAGAAATTGTTTGTTGATTGGTTGAAGGGCGAATTTCTGTTTTGCGTGATCGCGATTCTAGTTGTTGCTGTTTATCAATGGTAGGGACCTTTTACTATTGATTGAACAACTACTTATAATCCTCTCTTGAGGGACTAAACACATCAATAACCTCTGAATCTTCTAAGATTGTTGCTCCATGTTTTTCATTTGATTCAAAAACATAACTATCACCGGCTCGTACTACAAAATGTCCTTTTTCAGTTTCGAATTGTAACTTTCCTGTTATCACATAACCTATTTGATGCTCCTTATGAAAGTGTAAAGGTATATACGAATTTTTGTCCAACGAAAAATGACATAACATCACGCTATTATTATACACTAATGTCTTCCTGTAAATTCCAGGTAACATTTCAACAGCATTAACAGAATTTTTACTTACTGATTTTTTGCTCAAATTAAACACGTCATATTTTTGATTGCTTCAACTTTTTCTTTATATGTAATCGTAGTTAATAGTTATTAAATTTAGTAGAGTTCAATAAAAAATTACAAAATCGGGAAAGACGACAATTTTATTATATTGCGTGAAATATCGAGAATAGTAATTACCCGAATGAAATTTTCGAAAAGAACAGAGTTTATTCTGTGAACTTTTGAGCTGATAATTCAGGTTTTGAATAAAGTAGTAATAGATTAAGTTTATAACGGAAAAAAAAATACATTTTTATATCAAAAGAGGCAAAGTATAAACGATAATAAATATTCGTTAAGGGTATTGTTTCGGTTCATAGCGCCGACAAAAATTTTAGACTCTAAACCTAATCATATACCTTTACCACATATTTAGGAATACTAAATTAAAAAAAATTAATGATTAATATGATATTGACTCCAGAATCTGATACAAGGAAAGATGGAAAAGGGCTTGAAAGGGGATTTCTAAAAAATTTATTACCAAGCGTCTCAAGAACGGAGGGAGATGTTGTACCCTTTGAACCGTTAAAGATAAAACAGAGTATTATTAAGGAAACCGGTTTGGATGAAAAATCTGCAGCTCAAATCACTGAATTAGTAGTCAGAAGGATTATTTCTTCCAGCATAAGTTTTCTCTCAGGTCCACACATAAGAGAAATTGTGTGTTCTATTTTATCTGAACAGCACTACGAAGAAGAAAGGAAGTTATATACCCGAATAGGAATGCCATTAATGGATTACGAAGCTATATTAGAAAAGGGCGTAAACGAAAATGCTAATCAAGACATGAATCCTGAAAGTATTCATCACTGGGCTGCTAATAGAATCTCTGATGAATACGCTCTTTTAAGAATATTAGACTCAGAGGAGGCGCACGCTCACTTGTATGGCAATTTACATGTCCACATGCTAAGGTATTTTGATTTGCGCCCATTTTGCATGGAATGGGATCCTCGCATGGTTCTCGAACATGGACTTCCTCCCGTGAATAGTTGGGCACATTGTAGCAAGTCTGGTCCTGCGGGTAGTTTGAGAGTGGCTGTAACTCACTTGGCAAAGTGGTTAGGGACGATTCAGGGTGAATTTAGTGGGGGTCAGGGATATGACTATATAACGACATTTCTTGCTCCCTACGCAAAAAGACTCTCACAAAGAGAAATCGATCAATCGATGCAATGTTTAATATTTGAAACTAACCAAATTTTTGCGGCTAGAGGTGGTCAAGTTCCCTTCACATCTATCTCGTGCACTCCGACCGTTCCAGAAGGTTTGCTAGACATACCTGCGGTAGGTCCTCATGGAAAGCTTTATGGGAAATATGGAGATTATAAGAGCGAATGCCTTAAGCTATTTGACGCCCTTACGGATGTGTATATCCATGGAGATTACGACGGAAAATTATTTGCGTTCCCAAAACACGAGGTGAAAATTAAAAAAGAGTGGCTTAAAGAATTTGAACCGTCGTACATAAAATTGATGGAAGAGGTCGCAAAAATGGGCACGCCTTATTTTCTTAACATGTGCCCCGAGTGGATGCCAGACGAGATTCATAGCCAATGTTGTCGAAAATTTTTAAGCGGAAACCAAATTATAGAAAAGTGCGTGTTAGACCCTGAGGAGAGAAAATCTGCTAATGTGTGGGAAAATTACGTATCTATCGGTTCCTTACAAAGCGTCAGTCTAAATTTACCTCGCTATGCTTATATTTCTAAGGATGAAGACGATTATTTAAGGGTTTTAGAAGAAAACATGGAACTTTCGGCTAGAATTTTACTTAAAAAATGGAGATTAATCGAAAAACGTCTAAAATCGGGCCACTTGCCTTTATGTAGCGGAGAAATTAATGGTCGACCGATTTTTAACTTAAAAGACCAAAATGTCTCCATAGGATATACGGGTCTAAACGAAGCGGTAAAAAGTCTTATAGGTTTTGAGCTGCACGAAAACACTACTGCTTACGAATTCGGCAGAAGGATATTAGAATATATGGTTGCTAAGTGCAATTCCATGACAGAAACGTATGGAATTAGCTTTTCTCTATGGCAACAACCTAGTGAATCGACATCGAATAGGTTAGCGAGATTAGATTTAAAACATTTCCCCAAAAAAGCTATACCTCAATCAAGTGGAATCTCTGCTTATTATACAAATTCAGATCATATTCGTTATGATGCAGATATACCATTGTCAAAAAGAATACAATTGCAGGCAGAATATCATCCTATTGTAAACGGAGGTGTTATTACACATATTTGGTTAGGTGAACAAAAACCTGATATTCAGGGTTTATGGGAATTGACTAAAAATATTTGTCTCAACACTAATACGGCTTATTTTGCTTACACTACCGATTTTACTTATTGCCCTCATTGTAGAAAAATGTTTCGAGGTGGCAGTTTCACATGTCCTCAATGCCATTCCACCGACATAAAAGTATACTCTAGAATTACGGGGTACTATAGCGAAGTAGATAGGTATAATCCTGGTAAAAAAGCCGAATGGGAGGCAAGAAAACGAGAATATCTGATTAAATAGTTTATTTTGATTTTTTTATATACTTTTAAATATTATTCTTATTATGAGTAAAGACATATCACTAAAAGAATTTCAAAAGAAAATAGAAGATTGGATTGTGCATCACGGAGGATATTGGCCGCCTCTTTCCATGCTTAGTGCGATTGTAGAAGAAATTGGGGAACTCGCAAAAGAAATTAATCATTTAGAAGGTTTTAAACCTAAAAAATCAGATACAATTTCATCCAATTTGGGTGAGGAGCTCGCAGATGTCATTTTTGCCTTGATTTGTCTAGCTAATTCCTATAAAATTGACATTAGCTACGAATTAGATGCCGTAATTGAAAAATATACAAAAAGAGATGCTAAAAGATTTTAAAAAGTCAAAGAATTTTATTAAAACCTTTTCAATTTATGTATCATATTTTGTAAAATTTTAATTCTTTTAAGCTTTTTATTTTGTAGTATATGAGAAATATCATTAAAAATTGTTTTAGATTGATATAGAATGCAGAAAGAAGGCATAGAGAAACAAAAAATACTTGAACTGCTTGAAAAAAAGCTAAAAAAGGATTTATCCTACGATTCAGGCTCAATTTTAGGTTCTATGTGCTCAGAGCCTTTAAACATTGCTAAAGAAATACATAATAAGTATATATCAAAAAATTTGGGAGATCCAGGATTATTTTTAGGCACCGCTGAATTAGAAGATGAAGTTATACGCGAAATTGGCGAATTATTTGGTAATAGCAATATTTTTGGTACATTTACAACAGGAGGATCAGAAGCGAATTTAATAGCGATGCGGATTGCTAGAAATTTACGACCTAATATTAAAAAACCAGAGGTCGTACTTCCATGCTCAGCTCATATATCCTTTGATAAAGCAGCAGATTTCCTAAATATTAAGTTAAGAAAGGTGGATCTTCTTGATAATTTTCAATTAGATTTGAGTCATTTTAAATCTCTCGTTAATGATAACACGTGCGCTGTCGTTGGAGTTGCGGGTACAACTTCCTTAGGTTTAGTTGATCCTATTGAAGAAATTGGGGAATATATTGAAGGTCGAAACATATTTTTTCATGTAGATGCTGCGTTTGGTGGATTTGTGTTACCTTTTCTAAGGGAGTTAGGTTATCTTGTTCCATCTTGGGACTTTTCAGTGAAAAGTGTGGATTCAATTACCGCAGATCCTCATAAAATGGGTTTAGGAATTATACCTTCAGGTGGATATTTCATTAAAGACGCTTCGATTTTACAAAAAACAGGATTTGAAATTCCCTATTTAGCAGGTGGGAATTTTCAACATTTTCACATCGTAGGTACTAGACCAGGAGGTCCGATCATAGCGTTTTGGGCAATAATTAAGCTTTTAGGGATTAATGGCTTTAAGGAGATTGTGAAAAAATGTATGGAAAATACAAAATTCCTCGCACGAAGAATAACCGAAATTGATGGTGTAAAATTAGCGGTTGACCCAGTTATGAATGTAATAGGAATCACTACTGAAAGTGGAGAAAGTATGTGTGAACTTGAAAAAAATTTACGTAACAACAAATGGATGTTAGGAAAATTTCTGGATTTCAATTTAGTGAGAGTGGTGATTATGCCTCATGTAAAAAGAGAACATTTAATCGAATTTAGTTCCGATTTAGAAAAAATCGTAAAAAAACTAAAATTATAAAAAGTAATGATAGAGAATTTTATACTATACATTATTAATATATCACAAGTCAAATAATAGTGTCGTAATGTATTAAAATTAAATAGGGTTAAAATCCTTTTTAGAAATGAGTTAGAGAATGGCAAAAGATAAAAAAAAAAAGCTTGGAATAAAAACAACGAGATATTATACGAAAACATGTACCAGTTGTAATTACGAATACCCTAATTGGTTTACTAATTGTCCTAAATGCGGTTCTGCTTGGGATTCTGATAAGGTAGACCTATTTGTCGGAAAAAAAGAAGTATTGAGAAAAACGATTAAAATTGTCGTAAAAATAACGGAAGAAGATTTTGATGACTCTTTTGAACGGATACTACTAATTTTTAGCGCTGATCAGGGGGTTTCGTGGTATAGCTTGAGGATGGAAAGAGAGTTAGATTATTTTATTGCCGAAATAGTTGAAGTTCCGTTGGGTACAGTAGTTATTTATTACATTGAAGTGTTATTAGCACATGGTGAAAAAATCGTTGAAAATAACAACGGTATGTACTTTCGTTATAAAGTAGGCTTACCTGGGGAACCTTTAGGAAGCGATAAGAGTCAATCCACTGAAAGTACTACACATTCCTCAGAAGATCAAACTTCCTTGGTATCGAATCAATCTGCTCAAACCTCAGAAAGTATCGAAAAACCCAAGGTCGATCTCGAGGATGAACTTGATAAAATAATTTTTGATGAATCAATCCAACTCTCTGAACTTCATATAAATAATCAAAGCGATGTACAACCCCCTCAACCAAAAAAATACCATGTTGACGATACAAAAACGATTTTTGGAACTCTTCAAACTCAGATAGACCCAGAGTTGAAAGTTTGCTCTTATTGTAATTCAAAAATCAAAAAGATGTGGAGCACATGCCCCATTTGCGGTAAAAATCTTTAGATAAAATTATTAAGCTAAGCGTTTCAGTTCTCGTTCTTAGAGTTTATTACCGCATTTATTACAAAAAGCGTAATCGGAAGATAATATTGTTCCACATTGTTCGCAAATAAGTAGATCTTTTTTCTTCTCTTTTTGCTTTTCTTCTTGAACTGAATGAGAGGATGTAATTGCTGTAAACGATGTGAAATTGCTATCTATGTCTGCTATATTAGGAATTATTCGTAATTTAGATTTCTCTTCTTCGTCAATCCTTTTTGTATCGGTAAAAGGAGCGAAGGGTGCGCTACTTTCCTCTGCGATTTCTTCCGTTCTTTGAGTTAAAGTCTGGAACAATGAACTTGATTCGGAACTCGGTGATACTTGAGGTGATGTTTGTTCGAGTGTCAAACCTTCATCAGTAGGCTTTTTTTCTTTTTTACTTTTTTTTGATGTCTTCATCGCTTCAAATAACTCCCCTTGTTTCTCCCGTTTTTCAGAAATTTTCTTTTCTTTTTCGATTTTAGCCTTTTCCCTACCTAGTTTCTTTTTCTCTTTAGCTAATTTTTTCATTTCTTTTTTAGGTATTATTGTTTGGGGCATATAGTCGACTAACGATTCCGAAGTTGCAGGTTGGGAAACTGGTGCTTGAAAAAATGGCGGTTCGACGGCTACTTCTTGTTGTGGCTGGGGAGTTGGTTCAAATGTCATAGCGGCGGGTCGTGGTTTAGGTGGTTCTTCTCTTTTCGTGACACGGAATGGAGTTTGGAAAGAAGTACCCTCCGTGGGTTTTTCTGTTTTAGCTGTTTGGAATTCTTTAGGAGTAGGTGCTGGGATTGGAACATTTGATGTAAATGGTATAGTTTTAGGCTTGTACGTTTCGTCATCAGTTGTTATAGTATCTTGTTCTGACGGCTGAGGTTTCTCAGCCATAATCTGATCAGGCGTTTTAAATTCTATGTCTGTTGGCTCGGGCGTAAAAATTTCTTGATTAACTTGAGGTTGAAACACAGGAGCAGGTTCTGGTACTGGGGGTGCATCATATTCAGGTTCTGGTACTGGGGGCGCATCATATTCAGGTTCGGGTTCGGGTTCAAAACTAGGTATGGGTTCTTTAGGGTAGGTATTTATTGGTTCTGGTACTGGTGGAGCTAAATACTCGTTTTGAGGTATTGTGGGTTGAACAACTGGCTTTTCGATGGGTTCACTTCCTATAATTATTTGTCCTGGAGCGTAAACGGTTGTGCTAGCTATCAGTTGTTCAGGAACTCCTTGTCCTATCATCAAGCAAGCGAGAATGTAAAAGCAATCTCCTACGCCATCACCAGTCTTAGCAGACGTCTCCATATAATATAAGTTGAAATCTCTGGTAAAATTATTAATTTCTTCAATTGAAACTGCTCTCTGGTTAGTTAAATCGCTTTTATTGCCAACAAGTAATACAGGTATTTCAGCATTTATGTTAGCCCTAACTTCTTCAATCCACTGTGGTAAATGTTCAAAACTTGCAGAATTCGTAAGATCGAAGACGAGGATTGAACCGAGCGATCCTCTATAATACATAGGTCTTATAGAGCTAAATCGTTCTTGGCCACCAGTATCCCAGAGTTGGAGCTTACATTTGATTGGTCCTTCAAAAGTATCAATCGAGATCGTTTTTACATGAAAATCAACACCGATAGTCATTTTATAATCTTCAGTAAAGAATCCTTTCGAAAATCGGAGTGTCAATGCGGTTTTACCGACCCCGCCATCTCCTACCACAATAGATTTAAAAAGATAATCGTATTCTTCAACCATTTCAATTCTTCCATTACTTTATTCGGTTTTTGTATTAGAATTTTTTATAATAATCAAAGTTGTTATATTATTATTATTAATAAAAATTTATTTAATTATACTTTTGGTTATTTTACATCATATTATCTAATTTATGTGTTGGTAACTGCGGTTGTTGGGCACTTTTTAAAAGAATTTTGGAAGCTTTTACCCATTAAATATTTAAAATTTTTTAAGAATCCTTTAAAAAACGATTTTAACGGGGACTTTATATATTAACTGGAAATCATTGAATTATAGTGTTCTTTTGTTTGACTCTTCTTCAATATCTACATTTTCAAACCAATCGTTAATTTGTTCTAAGGATTCTTGTGGAAATTCGTATGAGTGCTCTCTATCGGGATAAATCCCTTTTTCTACTTCGTTTTTATAGTTAAATAATGCGTTTCGGACGGATTTTCCCACATCTCCAAAATATTTGAGAAATTTAGGTTTGAAGTCGGTAAAAAGCCCTAACATATCGTTAATAACTAAAATTTGGCCGTCACAGTAAGAACCCGCTCCAATACCTATGGTTGGAATGTCGATCGATTTAGTAATTAATTTAGCTATTTGCCAAGGAATACTTTCTAGGACAATTGAAAACACCCCTGATTTTTCTAACTTTTTTGCGTCGATAATCAGCTTTTTTGCGGTTTCTATCGTTTTCCCTTGAACTAAAAATCCTCCAAACTCATAAATAGCCTGAGGTGTAAGTCCTATGTGCCCCATGACTTGAATATCAGCATCAATCATCGCTTTTATTGTGGGACAAATTTTCGTACCTCCCTCAACTTTCACGGCTTCAGCTCCACCTTCCTGAATGAACCTTCCCGCGTTTTTAACTGCTTCGGGTATGGTGATTTTATACGATAAAAAGGGCATATCCGCAACTATCATCGCATTTGAAACTCCACGAGACACTGCTTTTGTATGGTGAATCATTTCTTCCATTGTAACTGCCAAAGTATTTTTATATCCAAGAATTACCATGGAAAGAGAATCACCTACGAGAATTAAATCAATTCCACATCCGTCAACGATCTTAGCAAACGAATAGTCGTAAGAAGTGATAGTTACTATTTTTTCTCCGTTTTTTTTCTTCTCAATTATTTTTTGAGCAGTCATTTTTTGTAAGGCCATAGATAAAGTAACATTATCCTTCAGAAAAATGTTTTGTTTGTTTAAATAGACCTATCTTTCTCAGTAACAAAAATAATTTTCAATCCCTTACAGATCTTTAATATATTGCGTTAATTTATTCAATGAGTAGTGAAAGTTAGGGAAATAGAGATGATTGTAACTTACCTAACGCTCATTTTCTTTTTCGAAAAAAAATGCCACGATTTCTATTCTCCATGTTCTTAGAATAAGTTTCTTAGCAATACGCTTTGAAAATCGTGTAACTCGTTCCTTATTTAAATCTCGGTTAATTTATTGATTTTTTAGATTTTCACACATAAACCAACAATTAGGACGATCTCGGTTTATCAATAAGATTTTTTAGGAAACAAATCATTAAATAATTCTGATAAAATTAACTAGAATATGATATTTATGGATGCCAAAGATATAGATTACTACTCTCTAGGATTCGAATTTATTGAAACGAAGACCATGTTTGTATCAAATTACAAAGACGAGAGATGGGAAGAAGGTACATTAGTACCGTTTGGTAACTTCGAGATTTCACCTGCAGCGTGCATATTAAACTATGGACAAGGAATTTTCGAAGGGATGAAAGCATTAAAGACGAAAAAGGGCGATCACGTTCTCTTTAGACCAAAGGAGAACGCAAAGAGATTCAACGATAGTGCTAGTAGATTGCTCATGCCCAAATATGACGTAAATAGCTTTGTTTCTGCCGTTAAAAAAGTAGTAAGGGCTAATGAGGATTATATACCACCTTATGATAGTGGTGGAGCTCTTTACATTCGCCCTATAATGATTGGAACGGGTCCTGTAGTTGGAGTAAAACCTGCGAAGGAGTATAAAATGATAATCTTTACCGTCCCGGTAGGCCCTTATTTTCCAGAAGGATTTAAAGGTATTGATTTAGAAATCACGAAGAAATACACAAGAGCGGCTCCAGGTGGAACGGGCTCGAGCAAAACGTGTTGCAATTACGCAGGTTCCATGTTACCCGCCAAGGAAACTAAGGAAAAAGGTTTTGCGCAAGTTATTTTTTTAGACGCTGTTCATAAAGAATATATTGATGAGGTTGGAACTGCAAACTTCTTTGCTGTAATTGACGGTGTCTTAGTAACTCCGAAAACTGCTGGCACAATTTTACCGGGAATTACACGAAAATCAATTTTAGAGTTAGCTTCAAAAAAAATTGGAATGGTAATAGAAGAAAGAGACATTTCTTACAAAGAGCTTTTTGAAGTATCTTGTACCGAAGCTTTTTGCGCGGGAACTGCTGCTGTTATTACTCCAATTAAATCAATTGTTCTCGAGGAAAAAAAGCGGATTTTTAGCGAAGGGGAACCGGGAGAGATTACTCGAAAGGGATACGAAATGCTCACTGGCATTCAGCGTTTGGATATAGAAGACGAATTTGGATGGGTTGAGAAAATTTAGAGTATGAATATGGTCTCACATCTAATTAAAGGCATAGATTACCAATTAAGATTTCAAAAGCGTTTTTTATATTTTCTCCCGTCTTTGAAGATATTTTAAGGTAAGTTATAATATTTTCGTACTCGTTTACAATATCATGGATGTAATTGTCTATTGCCTGGTTATCAGATGACGGAATAAGATCACTTTTTGTTCCTATTAATAAGATAGGAAGGTTTCCAAAAGCTTCAAAAGTTTTTATCCAATCGTACACATTTTCAATGGTATTAATCCGTGTTAAGTCAAAAAGAATAACAGCTGCGATAGAACCCTCAACAAAATCATTTAGAAGTTTTCTAAACTGAGCTTGGCCAGCAAAGTCCCACATAATAAAATTAAATTCAATCCCATTGACCGTGATGTTTTTCGAATAAAAATCAACACCTTTGGTTAATTCTCTATCTTCATCAAAGCTATTGTGGACGAGTCGGTTTAAAAACGAGGTTTTTCCTACTCTTCCGTCTCCTGACACAATAACTTTTACAGTTTTCATCGTAATCAAGGTTAACTGTGCTAATCTAAATTAAAAACATAATTTATGATATTGAATTGTGTAATATTAACATGTAAAAAAATATTCTTAATATCAGGCATTTTATAGCGTTTTACAAAAAAGTCGTATAAGTTGTGCCCTTTACCTGTTATGCTCCTAAAAAGCCAATTAAAATCTTATAGGAGTCTTTGAAAGGCAAACAATTTAAAGTTTTTCTAGATGGCGAGTGTATTTATATTTCTTCTCTGAGTTTTTGGATTTTTTTTTTGAATTTTCTTATTCTGGAGTCTATGACATTGTACACTTTGAATCCATCGAGAATTTTTAACGCTTGTTGGTAATAATTGATGCTATTGATTAAATCGCCGTTTTTTTCAGTGTTTTCTGCTTTTTCTATATTAAAATCAAGTTCGATGTATTTGGATTTACTTTCGAGGTTAAAAATCTTAAGCAATATCTTTGTTATTTCTTCTTTAAAATTAAGTTTTGTATTAATTAAAAAAGAAGAGGGTTTATAAAACCAATTTGCAAAATAATGATTAGAATAAATTGTTATTTCAAAATACATTGAAAATTGATGCAGTTTTCAATTAAAAAAAAGGGATTTAATAATGGAAGATAAAAAGAAGAAGTTCCTGTGCAGCGTTCTAACTATAAATCTTGCTTTAATCGTAGCCTTCGTCTTGTTGTTTTCTTTCTACGGGCCAATTTTGGCGGCCACTATATTTGATAATGATATTGGTTTAATTGCGATAACGAGTAGAATTGTAATCTTAGGTATTATGTCGTTCTTTCTCTATCGTAAATGGTTAAAGCAAGAAGCCATTTATATTTCAGATGCCTACTTCTTATTTGGATCGTTTTTTGGAATATTTACATGGGCGAAGGTTTACGATGTTTTCTATAATTCTGCGGTAATATCAGGCTTATTTGATACGGGGTTCATTCTAATGTTGGTAAAAATCAGATTTTTTATAATAATCGCAAATTTGATGCCAATATTGTATATTGGTTTAGATGCGATTCTTGTATACATTAATATGAACAAGAATAAAGAGATGAAGAAAAAGCAATTTAACAAGCTTAGGTTAAGGATCATTTTAATTTTTGTTTTGATAACCATATCAGTAATAGTTTTAGCCCCAAGCTTAGATTTCCTCAATCTAGTTTTTCCTTTCATGACAATTATCAGCTTTATTGCCATTGCGTTTATGTTTTTATTTATGTACAAAAATAAGCGACTCTCTCAGGCAAACGGGTTAATAATCGGAATAGCATTTATCTGCTTTATAGCTTCAAATTTACTCAGGACGATTCTCATTTCTACCAATCTTTATTTTAGTACAATCGCTGAAATTATCG
Source organism: uncultured archaeon (assembly GCA_964508365.1). GTDB lineage: Archaea > Asgardarchaeota > Lokiarchaeia > Sigyniarchaeales > SOKP01 > SOKP01. Next base: position 14,217 of record CAZDTP010000018.1, on the reverse strand, counting down.
ATATAGGAGTAAACCTACTTATGTTTATAGGATTCATAACGAAACCTAAATATGCTAGATAATAGTGCTTTTTACGGTCTAAATTGAAGTTCCTCTGAATGCTTATTTAGAACTAACATTTTTTTCTTGATTTTTTTTTACGTTCTCTGGATAATTTTCGAGCTTTAAAAAGATAAATTCAAAAATATAAGTAGTTAAACCATTTGGTGGTGTTAATGAAGATACATAAAAATTGGAAAATATTTGCTTCACTGTTCATAGTATTCGGTCCCGCTCAATATATTATTCTAACCGCAGTAGCTATGCTGTTTTACGCCGGGGGAACCCTTTTCAATCCCTTAAGTCCAGGATATTATTTTTGGGGTAATTTTTTTAGCGATTTAGGTCGAGTTATCGCACTTTCAGGTGCTCCTAACAATATTTCGTTCGTAATATTTACGATTACTGCGTTAATTCTAAGTGCCTCGTTTATACCTTTCGCTTTTGCAATTACTTCGTTTTTCAAAAGCGATCGAAAGTTATACTTAGTAGTAAGAATTGGCTCGTTAGTTTGTCTTAGTTCAATAATTTTTATGATCGGTACGATTCTCACTCCCTGGGACATCTTTGGAAAAACTCATCTAATTTTCGCCAATTTGTTCAATGTTACCGGCGTTTTAGGAATTATATTTTTTACTATCGCAGTTTTTTACAACAAGGATTATCCTAACCGGTATGCCTTCGTTTATATTGCCCTGCTAATCGTCGGAATTGCTTACACTATTGTCTTAATAAGTATACCTAAATCTATCACTTTAGATGGGCTAATATTACAAGCTTCCATGCAAAAAATATCTCAATATTCCTTTTTACTCTGCTTTTTGATTCAAGGATACGGAGCTTGGAAGCTACAAAAATATAAAATAAGATTTTAGATTACATATCTCAGTCATTTTAACTAATAATATTGAAGCGGAGATCCCCTTTTTTTTTAAAATTATGAATTTTGATTTTTGCTTTACTCACGAAAGTTAAGACACATTCATATTCTTTGATTTCTGTACTAAAATACTGAAATTTTTAACCATCTCTTCTAAGCTGGGAAAATTAGGTAGATGATGCACAGCTAATTTTTGGGAGACTCTCTCAACTTCCTTTGCCTCACCAATTAACCAAAAAAATATTGGTTTTGATGATTGTTTTGCGTTGGCTATGATATCGTCCACATTATTCATAAATCTAAATTGCCGAGAGCAAAACATCATGGTGAAGATACCTTCAATGTTGGGATCTTTAAATAAAGCTTCATACACTTGAGATGTTACAACCTCGGGTTTTACATTATTCATCATCGCTTTTTCCATTGCAGGCCATATATCCACAAACGCAAAGTTGTTTGGAGGCATCCACTCGGGAAACACTTCAACTAGAGCAGCGTAGGTTTTCTCACCAAGAACAGGAAATTTTAAACCATATTTCACCGTAAGATCCGTTGTAATCGTTCCTGCACCTCCGGAGCCCGCTACAAATGAAGCGTTACCCTTTTTAGGGAGCTCTTTACCTGACAAGTACATTAACGAGAAGGTGCGCGCATATTGAAATAACTCGTAAAAATTGTTGGCATTGATTACTCCTGATTGTTTTACGATCCCGTTAATTAAATTTGAATTTTCTGCTAAAGAACCTGTGTGGCTTCTAGTTGCTTTTTGACCTTGAGGCGTAATTCCCCCTCTAAGCAGAATAATAGTCTTATCTGGCATAGACCTAGCTTTTTTGCATAGTTCAATAAATTTTCTTGAGTCTTTAAACGATTCTAGGTATATTGCTATAACATTTACAGTATCGTCTTTTATTAGATATTCCAGAAATTCAATTTCACTCAAATCCATCTTGTTTCCGATTGAACAAGCATATCGAAATCCTAGATTCGGATATTTTGTCATTATATGCATTAAATAACCGCCATTTAGCATCCCAGATTGGCTAATTAACGCAATATTACCTCTCTTATAGGTAGAAAAAACACCAAATCCAGAAAAAAAACCTTCCTTTTCTTTACTATCGCTGTCTCCATTGATGGTGCTAAGACCCATACAATTAGGACCAACAATCCTTAATTTAGTAAAATTGTCTGTTATCTCAACTATTTTTTCTTTTAATTGAAGACCTTTCTCTCCTACTTCTTCGAAACCCGATGCTTCTATTATCGCTCCTTTTACTCCTTTTTTCACGCAATCCCTTAAGATGTCTGGAATAAGTCGATTTGGAACGTAAAAGATTGCAATGTCAACTTCGTCCTCGATTTCTAAAATACTCCTTTTAAAATCTATATCGTAGAGCTTTCCTTTCGCATTAGGGTTTACAAGATGAACTCTACCTTTGAAATTGTTAGTAATAAGGTTGGTAGCAATCCGGAATCCGCCTTTTGTTAATTTTTTTGAAGCGCCAATAACAGCTACGGACTTAGGGTGTAAAAATACATCGATTATGTTATCACTTTCCATTTTCATGCAAACCTTTGTGGATTTTTAAAGATTTAATCTATAAAAACAACTTTACGAGATTGATATGATAAAGGGTAACTAACTGCGCTAGAAAAAGTTTGAATTAAGTTAAATTATTCGAAATAAGATATTTATGTTCTTTTCGGTAAAAATAATAGAAAACTCTCATAGTCTTTGTATTTATATCTTAAACAGATCACAACAATAGTATTATGGGTAATATCGACTGGAACAATTTTCGTCATCCTAAATTTCTACAATCTTTAACATTAACATTAAACGAATTAAACATTGTGAACCTATTTTTAAAAAGAGCAAATTTCAAAATTGAAGCAAATCAAGAACAATTACGAGAAACAACCTTAGCTTCCCCAAGAAGAAGTTTAAATCCTTCGAAATTTTTAACTCAAGAACAAGTTAGCATCAAAATTTAACCTACTATTTTAATTAATAATTAGTCTTCTTGCCAAGGACGCCTAAAACTCTTCCTTTTTGCTTAATAGCATTCTATTTTAACTTAAGAAGAAACTAAATTCAACGCATATATTTAAATAGGAAAAGTAATAATTGTTTTTATAGTAAAAATAGTTTTTACAGTAAAAAAAATGTGATCATTTTATGCCTGAAAAGAAAGAAAAAAAAAAACCTATTTTCGAAAAGGTCGGTCTTGTGTTTCGAAATCCCACGAGGGTTGATATAGTAAGAGAGTTATCTACAAACTCACAAAGACCAATAGACTTAGCAAATAAATTAGAAGTTGACCGTCAAAACATTAATTATCACATAAGCGCCTTAAAGAGAGGGGGAATAATCAAAACGCAGAAAATGGAAGTTTCTCAGGAGGAAGCCTCAAAATTGAAAGGAGCAATAGTTAACAAAGTGACCAAGGAAGGAAAATTAAAAATCTCCTATGGCGTCGAACTTACTAAAAACGGTAAAGACGTCGTAAACCAATTTGTAGACCCCCTTTACGAAGAAGTAATGGTGGAAAAAGAGCATAAAGAAGAAAGTGTTAATAAGAAAAAAAAGGAGGAAAGTAAATTATGAAAAATGTAAGTGTTCAAATGGTAGAAATGCTGTTTGAGAATCCTTTAGAAATTTTAGAACTTGGAAAACCTCAATCTCATGGTAATATGACAGTTATCCCGATTATCTATAAGGGTAAAACCTTAGATTTTATTAGCGTTAAAGAAGCTGAAGACCTTGGCTTAATAAGTATAAATGAAACAGATACCGTTAGTCAATTAGAGGTAATTAATAATAGCGATAAACAAGTGTTGATCCCTTTCGGCGTAACAGTCCATGGCGGAAAACAAGATAGAACAATATGGGAACCAATCCTATTGGCTGTTGGAGGAAAAAAAAACTTATCTGGTGGCAATAACGGTCCTATGGAACAAAAATATACCGTTCCAGCTAAGTGCGTCGAACAGTCGAGATGGAATTATCGAAAAGGAAAAGGATTTAAATCTTCTAATACAAGATTACATCCTAATGTTGCCTACGAAGCGATATCTTCGGCAGGTCAGGGTTCAGTTTGGAACGAAATCCAAGCTTATAGAACTGAAATGAAATATAGCAATACAATTGCCCCATCTCAAAGCTATCTTGAAATGACAGAAAATATTGATAAAGAAACAGACGAGATAGTGAATTCTTTTAAAAATCAAGAAAATCAATGCGGAATAGCAACCTTTATCAACGGTGAGTTTATTGGTATAGAGTTTTACGCAAATCCTAAAGTATGGGAAACAATGAACAACGACATCCTTAAAGCCTTTGCGATCGAATCGCTGAGATTTAAAGATAAATCCTATAAGGAAGGGTCAAGTCAATACGATAAGCACCTGATAAAGGCATTACAAAGTTTAAAGTTGAATTTTTCCGAAAGAAAAGGTATAGGACTTGGTGAAGTGGTCGAATTTGAGTCGCAGGATAAAAAATGGAGAGGCAACACCCTAGTCCACGAAAATTCGTTAGTTCAGTTTTATATCGTTTCAAAAAGAGGAGGAAGCAGCAATTCTGATCGGCAAGAACAATATTTTCAAACAAATATAAGCCAAAGATATATTTAAAGTCTAAAAAATAAGCATTAGATGTAATGGAATAAAATATTTCATTTTTTTTTTTATTTTATCATTATTTTTATTTTTATTTTTATTTTTTAACATAACTGATTTTCAATATTAGCTGAATTAATATCCTTCCACGCCTAATTTTTTAGGAGAGAAATGTTAGAAAAGCTACTAATTAAAAGAGAAAAAGAAAGAAATTGATTTTATATCAAAAATCGAGCAATAAAATTATTGAGAGTTTATATTTCATTAGTTGAAGTATAAGTTTTTTTTAGAATTAAATTAAAAAAAAAAAAAGATATTTTTAAATACTTGTTAGATCTAAATTCGCATATAAAGCGGGATGGTCAGACTCAAATCCCCCAGTATAACGAATATATATCACTGATTCATTCAAATGGTGAGACACAAAAATGTGGTCTATTCTTTCTTCTGGAATTACACGTTCACCGGGCATAATAGGATCGACTATGGCGTTTGCAGGATTAGCATCAGATACTAATTCCCAAGAATCATATAGTTGTGCAATAGTAATATTATATTGTTCTGAATTGGGGTCAAAATTAAAATCACCCATTAAGATTACATTTTCTTTTCCGGCAGTTATTGTTAAAATATTTTCTTGCTGGACTATTTGCGTTCTATCTCCTTTAGTTGTATTTCTATAATTTCCAAGGTGAGTGACAAAAATATTGAAGGTATTCGGACCTACGACGATTTGAGCCCAAATTGTTGCGGCTTGTTCTTCTACACATTCCATATAAAACGTACGAGCATTTAAAATAGGATATTTTGATAATAACGCTATTCCAAAAGTTCCAGTAACAGTTTTGGGTCCAAAATATGAGTAATATCCGAGAGTATTACTAATATAGCGTACATAATCATTATTTCCATTAGCGATTCGATCAGTATCCGATTCTTCTAAACCAACGATGTCCGGGTTTAGATTCTTAATAACCGCCCATTGACCTTCAAGATTCATGTTTCCAGGATCATCAGCACCTTGTTGAATATTATATGTGAGAATCGAAAGAGTATTAATGTCAGTGGGGGCTTGTACCCTAGGTAATTCAACAATAAACCCTCCCAGAATTGTCCCTATAGCAATAACTCCTATAATAATAACGCTTTTATACCTATTATTTATATTATTTCGCGAAATTTTCGAAAAAATCAAAGATTCTTTCTTGACTAAAAGGATTGGTAAAATTATTATTATTCCGCCGATTAATAATACAAGCCAAATCATGTCTTCGAATAGTGGACCTACAATCGGAATATAATCCCAAGTAGTGGTAAATACTGCCGAAAAAATCATAAGAATGAAAAACAACGCGGATGCAAAAAATGCTGCCCCCATTTTTCGAGTTGACGGTCTACTTCTAAATAATTCCCTTATTAAAATCACAACGTCAATTAACGTAATCGGAGAGAGTAAAAGCATTACGTATAGAACGATTTGATGAAATATAGTTGTTTCAGGAGCATAAAAGGGGTATGAGGAAATAAAAGGAAACGGAATTTGATTGAGTCCGATAGTCAGCGTCATCATTAAAACAAACAATCCATTCCAAAATAAAATACATTTAAGAGGAATTTTACTAATCAACTCAGGCTTTAAAATAGCAATTATGATAAAACCAGTTATTACTAATATGAGAATGGACGTAATTCCTACGAAATCTCCTTCTGTCCATCTTACAATAACGGCTGGACTACTAAACGCAAAATAGTACAAAAATAAAACGCTAAATAACCCCATACACAGTGCTAAAATTTTCCATTTACTTCCAATCTTTCCTGTATTGCTTATTTTGTCTGAATTAACGGTTATCCTATCGGGATTTGCTAAGTTTATCATCATTATTGCGGCTATAGCCGCAAGAATCCATCCTATCCATTGAAATCCGACTGTTAGAGATAAATCAACTGAAGATCCAAGCGTTCTTAATATAATCGAAAGTGCTAATCCGAAACCTAAACTAACTCCTAACATTAATCCACCCTTTTCATTATTTTCCAAAGATTTTTTTTGAAGATATACAGGCAAAAAAATCATAAACGATCCAACTCCTACCCCAATAATTATCATTTTTATTTGTGTATCAAATAGTGGCTGAAAAATCCTACATATTATCATTATTTCCCCAAAGATTACCATTAATTTACTAGAAAACTTCTTTTTAAAAAACAGTAAAACTATCGGAGTTAATAAAAATAATATCGCCGCTATATTTTCATTAATATCTGTTTCTATAAGATTTAATAGATAAATAGACTCTACGAATTCAGTTATCTGCTGAAAAAAGAAGAGAAATACTATGCTAATTAAGATCAGTTCTGAATAATACTTACTTAAATGTTTTTTATAGATTTCCATAATTGTATAATAATTTCCTTTTGATATATAAAAGTTAATTGTTTAACTCTTAATATCATCCAAAAAAATTTAAATCTATTTTTTCAGATTTTAATTTTAAGGGATTCATCTAATTCATTTTGATTTTTGGGTGGATTTCCTAGCAGTTAGACTCGGAATTTACCCTTTAATACGAAATTTTATGATATAATTTAATTATTGAGATAGAAAAATATAATATTTAAAAAAAATAAAGCGGAACACACTCCCACCTCCCAACTTCTCATAATGCCTCTTCATTTCGCCCCATTTACTGCTGTCGCTCAATAAAAATCTTTCTACTCTAAATTATATATTTTATCATTATTTTAGATAAGAGAAATGATTATAAATGTTAAGTATCTTCATGGATATTAATGAATGAAAACGTTTGGATTATTCTTTTAAATATTTTTCATAATAATCTAGGCGTGACTAAATTTAAATACTAAATTCAATTATTTATATTTAGCTAAAGAAATTCTATATGTTTGGTGGAAAAAAATTAAAATATTGATATATGGTGCGGGAGTAATTGGCAGCATTTTTGGCTATAAGCTTAAAAGTGGTGGGAATGATGTTTCCATCCTTGCGAGAGGAAAGCGTTTAGAAGATTTAAAGAAGCATGGGCTTATAGTTCAAGACGACATTTTTCATAAAGTATACGAAACAGCTGTCAATGTTGTAGATGAATTGCAGAAAGATGATTATTACGATATTGTCTTAGTAATCATGCAACGGCAACAAGTAAGTCAAATCTTACCGATCCTAAAGGAGAATATTAGTCCTATTATCATTTTTACAGGAAATAATCCTTCAGGAGCGGCTGAATATTTAAATAGCATTGAAAAGAGTAGAATCCTTCTTGGATTTGGAGGTCCAGGGGGATATCGAGAAGGTCATAAAATAATCGCGGCTTATGTAGATGATGCTATTTTATATCTTGGGGAACTTGATGGTACAATAAGTGATCGAATAAAAAATATTGAAAAAGTATTCACAAATTCAGGAATTAAAGTTGATTTGAGCGAAAATATTGATGCGTGGTTAAAAAGTCATGCAGCTTTTATAAGTCCATTAGCGATGGGAGGTTATGCCGCAAAGAAACGAAATAAAACGCTCGGAACAGATTTAGAACTCCTTGACTTAGCACTCCAAGGATTTCGAGAGAACATTAAAGCGTTAAAGGAGCTAAGTATTCCTATTCTTCCCAAGAAATTTAAACTGTTTACTTGGTTCCCATCATCTATTATTAAAAGAAAACTGGTTAAACTTCTCAACTCTGAATTTGGAAGAATCGCCCTATCAGGACATGCAAACGCTGCAAAAAATGAAATGAGAAAGCTTTCAGATGATTTATTTGAAGTAGTCAAAAATGTAAAATCTGATATGAGTTCAAATCAAAAACTCTATGAATTGAGTTTTGCCTGATTGGTTTCAAGTTATATTATCTCTCTTATTATGATAATAAAAAAAAATAAAGATAACTAGGTTTTTTTAATTACATATTGTCTTTTATAAAATTCCACATTAGCTCATTTACTTTCTCAGGCATTTCTATAGTAAAAGCATGACCACAACCCTTGAGAATTTCTAATTGTGAGTTTAGAATTTTTTCATGCAAGAATTCTTGATGGGGATAAGGTATTAATCTATCTTTATTTGCCCCAATTATTAAAGTAGGAATTCTAATTTTATTTAAAAATTCACGTGTATCATGTGTATACATAGCATTAGCTTGATTCATGTAATCTTGAAAGCGTGTAGGATCCTTCATCGGAGTAATAAAAAGGGTATCTTCTTTAAAAGAATCAAATAACTTTTGATCGTTTTTTAATTTCCTAATAAAGGCTCTTGAATGTGTAAAAGGTAATAAAGCTTCAACTCGTTCTTCTAAATTCAATTCTTCTATTAATTCAAAACTCTTAAATAAAGGTCCAGGGTCATAACAAGCTGACGTAGCACAAAGCGTTAAAGTTTTTGTTTTCTCTGGATATTTTAATACAAAATTTTGAACGATCATTCCTCCCAAACTAATACCACATAAATGAATTTTATCTTGAATGTTTAGATGATCTAAAAGAGCTTTAATATCATCCACGAACATATCCATTGTATAATGATAATTTGGTCGCGAACTTTTTCCTACTCCACGATTATCTAATGCGATAACTTTCATTCTTTTTTCAAAATAGGAGATTTGAAAATTCCAGCCTTGATACTTTGTACCAAATCCATGTACGAGTACTAAAGGCTCCCCTTTTCCTTTCATCATATAATTGATTTCAATATCATTGTGTTTGAATATTGGTATTCCCAACACCCATTTATTTTTTTAACAAATGAGTAAATAAGAATTATATTAAATGATTTATGGAAACCTGAATTTCTTCTTGTATTTAATCATACTTAAAAAAAAAGAAAATAGGGAGTAGAAACTCAGGAACACACTCCCACCCTTCAATCTAGAAACAAATCTTTTATCGCCTTCCACTCACACAGACTCGATTCAGTCAAAGTGAATCCATAAAATGAAAAAAAAATAATTTAACTTAATTTTTTCACGGGATTAATGTGGCAAATAGATTGGCAAATACAGAACATATAAGAATCCCTATAATTATACCAATGAGTCTGATAACAATTCAATACACAGAAATACAAAAAAATTTATAATACATCAGATGCGGAAGATAATTAAAAAGATAAAAAAATAAATATAATAAAACAAAATGAAAGAGGTAATCTATTGTGGTAAAAGGAAAAGGGTTAGCTATCTTTGCCCTTATTATTGGAATAGCGGGTTTAGGGTTAGGAGTAATTTCTCTAATTTTCCCTCAGGAACAAAATAGTGGTATTCAGAAAACTTTGTTTGTATATGATTCAGGAGTCCATTTCACAAATCCAACTTACACAGATATTCCTATCAACGCAATTACAATTAATTTTACGGTAAAATCAGGAGAATCGGTCTATGGTCTTTTTAATACATACGCTACATTAGTTGATATTGGAGAGGCTGCTATTATATTCAGATTTGTTCTAGACGGATTTGTAATAACGAGTCCTGTTTCGCCAGAGGTAACCTTTTCTAGTGATCATCTAGCTATAGGTGGGTCGGTTACACTTCAAATGGCTATAGATACAATTTTACCAGGATTTCATACTGCGACTATAAGCATACAGGGAAACTTCCAGAATAATAAGATTGAGGAAAGTACGTTGTTAATTCAAACATATCTTCCTTAAAAATTTATTGAAAAAATGCAATATTGAAGTATAAATAATAACTTCTTTTTTTTTTTCCTTTTTGTTTAGATATATCCAGAACTATTAATAAGATATTTTTGCTCAGATGGAACGAACTTATATACTTTCTCAACGATTTCAGAAGTAAATTCAATCTTATCTTTTTTAACTAAAATTCCTTTCAAATCAAACTTTGAATTTACCATTCAATACAAAATTTCAAGAATTAACCTAATTCGTGAATTAAAAAAATAACATAAAATAAAAAAAATAGAATCCAGAACACACGCCCACCACAACTCTGCTCAGCTCACGCCTCAAGTCCGATAATACACCTCACCTATTGACCAACAATTACCCCAAAACAATAATATATCACGCCGAAATAGCAGAGTTGCGAAAACATGCGCAAAATTTTCATCAGCGATGCATGAATTTAAATAGTAGATTGGTGATTAAAAGAAAATAACATTATTGTTTTTCATTATTTCATAAATGTTTAATTCTATTTATTACCTATAAAAAATAAAACGCTAAATGGAGTTTAGATCCTTCATGGTGGAAACATTTGCGGATGTAAATGGAATTAAAATATGTTATGAAATACGAGGGAAAGGTGAGCCCGTAATCTTGGTTCACGGATTTGGTAGTAATAAGGAAGGATGGATTGCTCAATTTTATCCTTTATCTGAACATTTTAAGGTGATACGCTTTGATAATAGAAATGGTGGAAAATCGTACCGACCACATATCCCAAATACAGCCGAAATGCTTGCGGATGATGTTAGAGGTTTAATGGATTACCTCCAACTTGAGACATCTCACATAATTGGGTGGTCACTCGGTGGAATTATTGTACAAAACTTTGCAATCAAATATCCAAATCGAATAAAGAAGTTAATATTTATTAATACCGTCATGGGAGCACCAGACAATCAAGGCGTAGAAATGTTGAAAAATAATCATATCAAAACCCTAGAAGCACGGAAAAAAGATCCGGTTCAGGCGTTCTGGGATGGGGCACGATTAGGGTTTTCTCATGGTTTTAGAAAAGAAATGAAAGCTAATCCCAAGAAAAAGTTCCATGGGTCATGGTCGGTTGAGGACTTGATAAAGTTCGAAAACCTAAATCCTCTCACACCACAAGATATAATACATCAATCATCAGCTCTTTTACAACGGATAACTAAAGACGATTTAAAAAAAATAACAACTCCAACTTTATTAATTGCGTCATCGCATGATAAATTAACCTCGAGTAATTCGATGATTGAAATGCATGACGTCATTCCAAACAGCAAGCTAACCGTTATTGACAAAGCAGGCCATAGTTCTCCTCTCTCAAGGGCACCGGAAATTAATAAACTAATTATGGAGTTCTTGAAAACCTAATTAAATTAAACTATCATTACAAAATTTAGGAAGTATTTATCATGGTGGACAAAAGAAATTGAAAATCAACACATGGCATTATTCGATGTTTTCTCGGGTCCTCAACCATAATACCCAAATAAAGAAAAACTAACTGAATTACTATTTGTAAAATACAATAAGAACCAAAGCCCTAAAAATACATACAACGAACCTAACAGCCGATACTGGTTCTCATTCTCACCCATAAAAAACACCGCCTTCTTTAGAATAAAAAGATAATATAAAATAAAAAAGTATGGAGTTGAAAACTCCGGAACACATTCCCACCAAAATACAAACCTTCCATCTCACTTCTTATCTCTCAACTTCGCAAAACAAACTTTCCAAACACGCATCGTCTACCACTCAACACAAACCTTTCCGCTCTAAGCCTGAACCTTACTTTGGTTACCTTGTTACTTTCCGTCTTCGAATAAGAAGTTATAAGATTCACTTTCAACTCCGTATTTGGGAATAAAGCCTTGTGTCTTTAATAAAATTTTTTCAAGAAATACTTACATTTTTATACACGCGCGTCTAAAAAATAAGTATGAGTTTAAAATGTTATTATCATCCAGATAGAGAAGCAACAACAAAATGTGAAAAATGTGACAAGATGATATGCATAGAATGCAAAAAACCAATTAGCATAACTCATGGTGTCAAAGAGAGCCAATATGCTACTCAGCATGAGTTTTGCATGCCATGTTATTATGATTATGAAATGAAAAAATACAGTTACTCACCACGTGGTTACTATATAGCTTTTAGTATTTTACTACCGATAATTCTAACTTTAGTTATTCTAGGCTTAGTTTTTATATCACATATTCCAGCCGCAGGATTTGGGTTACTCGCATCAAGTCCCATTCCTACCTTTTTATTTGTATGTTTGCTAGTAAGTTATATTAGTGCTAAAAAAAGATCTCCTGGAATGCTAGCTGAACTAAAGATTAAAAAAGAAGATTTCTTCAAGACCTTACAAATTGGCAGTGTTTGTCCAGAATGTGGAAATAGCGTTAAAACGGGCATATCTATTTGTCCCTCTTGTGGTTCTGATATTGCGGGTTAAAGAAGCTCCAGATTGATTTTTTGAAAAAGAATCTGATTCTTTTTCCAGAGAATTTAAACAAAAACTTCAAGTAAAATTGACTGAAATATTCAATGAGTTTCCAGAAATTCAACCACAAGGACAGAAAGGTGATACGAATATGACTCACTATAGGAATCTTACATTATACTCGTGCTGCAACTTACGAGACTCAAGAATAAGGCTACACTCGTGAACAACGGGATCAATGTGAAATTTACAATAACTATGCAAACAAGTATGACAAGTTGTTAAATCAGAACCGAGTTCCCCACAATGAAAGCATTTTGGCAATTTTTCTCAGTTTGTCCTTTTTTATTTCTTATTACCAAAATTTCTCATCGCAAATTTAAAAACCAAGAAAAAATATGATCGAAATTAATTTAATTCAGGAAAAAATAGAAAAATGTGGAGTTAAAACTCCGGAACACAACCCCAACCTCTATCTCACTTCTAACAGCTCAATCGATTTTCCAATTTTAAAGATAAACTAACTTTTTAAATTTAAGATATAATTAAATAAAACTGAAATAAATATTTCTTAACATAGTAGAAAATTTTGGAATATAATGGCAGATTTAGGCAATAGCTTTTTTGATCCTAAATTTAAACGAAGAGTAAGGTATTTAATAATATTGATATGTTTCCTCACATTTCTACCCCTCATCTATTATAATTTAAGCCGTAATCAAATTAATTGGGAAATTATGAATGAATCAAATAAAAATCTGGTTTTAAAATCTCAGATACACATGGAAAATGGAGATTCCACTCTACCCGAAATAACCATAATTACACCTTTAAATAATTCATATTATAACAATCCCCCTTTAGTTCAAATAAATGTTAACGATACTTATGAAATCAATCAAACATGGTATATGATTATTGGAAGTGGTGAAAATAAAACGTTCCCGGGAAATTCAGTAGAGATCGATATGAATTTATGGCAGATGCAACCAGAAGGAATAGTAGTCATAAAATTTTATGCTAACAATTCTATTGGTAAGGAGGGTTTCAAAGACTTGCAAATAATAAAAGATGCAATTCGACCCATAATAGCCATACATTCACCTCTGAATGGAACTATTGTAGGAGAGGAGCCCCCCGATTTTAATATATCTATTTCTGATGTTAATTTCCATAAATTTTGGTTTATATTCAATAGCTCAGATGAGTGTTACTTCTGGGTAGTCAGTCAGGGAAATAACATAGTTTGGTTACCATTTTCAGAATGGCAAACTATACCACAAGGATATTTACTGGTTATGTTTTTTGTAAATGATACAGCTGGAAATATTAATAGTGTTGATATTATGATAATCAAACAAATAACTGATACTCACGAATACGGAATACCCGGATTTAATTCCTCTGTACTCTGCTTAGCTCTTATAATAACCTCCACTAGTATTGTCATAGTTTCCATCAGAAAAATTCATGATTAGCAAATTGGGTATTAATGTAAAAAAAAATGCATTAGTTACAAAAAATAGTAGAATAGAA
>CAZDTP010000017.1:0-66783 GCA_964508365.1 uncultured archaeon | reverse complement strand
CCAAGAAATTTTAAGATAAAATATTTTTACTTTTTTTCCTCTAATAAGAGATGGAAAATATTTTATCCTACGCTATTTTTTTTATTATTAGCATTATAATAAGGATTGGTATAATCATGGCTTATCTTGAAGTCGCAAAAGTACATCCAAAATTAGGAGAGTTATTAGAAAAGGATGCCGTTGTTAGTGCTAAAGCTGCAGAAGAATTCGCTTCCAAGAATGGAGTCAGTGTTCAAGATATCACAAGTATGCGCGTAGATGGAGCTCTTTTATTAGAAATGCATCGATACATAGATATGGTTAATGCATCTGAAGCTAATAAGCAAATCCCGAAAGATGTTGTTTTCAACCGTGTGAATGCAGGAGGCGTGGAATTAGAATGGGCCTATGTTCCCGATGCCGACGAGGATAAAGTTCTCTTTCGCTTATTTGGAGGAGGCTATATAATTGGAAATCTTGATAGCCGCCGCTGGTTAACATATCTCTATTCAAGAGAAACTAACATGCAATGTCTAAATGTAGGCTATAGACTTGCACCGGAACATCCTTATCCAGCTGCTTTGGAAGACTCTATTACTGCTTTCAAATGGTTGTTAACTAAAGATATTGACCCAAAGAATATCATCTTATGTGGTGAGTCTGCAGGTGGTGGTTTGACGATGGCAACGATGTTAAAACTTAGAGATTTAGAGCTGCCGATGCCTGCTGCCGCCGTCTTGTTATCTCCTTGGGTTGATCTAAGGAGAACAGGAAAATCGTTAAAAGAATTTTATAAATATGAACCTGTATTAGCTACCTTAGTGAATGTGATAGCGGTGTTATACGCAGGAAGTAATAGTCAGAGAAACCCATATATTTCTCCTGTTTATGCGGATCTCGAAAATTTACCACCCCTTTTAATCCAAGCGGGAGGCATTGAAGTCATACGGGACGATGCGGTACTATTAGCAGAAAAAGCAAAAACCTTTGGAGTAGATGTGACTTTAGAAATTTATGAAGGAATGATACATGTATTCCAAAGTTTTGCTAATAAATTAGAAGAAAGCATGGAAGCATGGAAGAATATCGGGAGTTTCGTTAAAAAACATATGAACTAGGCAGTTTATTTTTTTTTAGGTTCGTAAATTCGTAGAGAAATAAATTTAACTCTATATTTCTGAATTAAATTAAAAATATGGTAAGAATATATCCTTGGAAGTAAGGCTTACGGCAAAGATTCCATATCTCTTCAATATTTATTAGTGTATCATCCTTTCCTATCCGTACACTGATTTCATATCTTCAACACCCTTGAGAATAGTGAAAATTCTTAAATCTGTAATCTCTATGATGAATTCATAAGATTTTTGAAAATTTTTATTAATAATTCTTTTTCTGCTTCATTAATCATTTGAAATACTTTTTCAAATTTCTTAGTGAAATAATCGAAAAATAATGAAAATGACTTTCTTCCATTCTTTGTTAGTTTTAAAATGGTTTTTCTTTTATCTTTTTTAGATAATCTTCTTAATACTAAATCATTTTCAATCAAAAATCCAACTCTTCTCGTAGCCGTACTGTTCGGTAATTCTGTAGCAATAATAATATCTTTCATAGAACAATCCTCTTTAGAACCTATAGCATGAATTATTAAAATATCCTTTCCAATAATTAGCTGAATTTCATTATTCTCTTTATCCAAATGAGTTATTTGAAAACTATCTATTTCATTAATAATTTGAGTAATTATTTCCGAAAATAACTTAAGAATCTCGATGTTAGGTGGAGTTATATCCATTTTAAAGTTGAACCTCTTTATAATATTAATAGTTTTCTTTTAAATCAAATATAATCACTAATTTTTTAATAATATTTCCATTTCGGAAACTTTAAATATTTTCAAAATGGTAATACTATAATTATTTCCATAATGGAAATAATTCGCTTTAAAGGTGATAGAATTGGATAAAATTAGGATAAAAAGGAATATTATAACGATTACTTATATTGTGGGCATACTTTTGGATGGTTTAATGGGAATTGATATGTTTTTATATTCTTTTTTAGGTATATCGATATATCTTCAAACTCAAAACATCCCAATTTCAAATAGTAGTACACAGCCAGTAATGATGTTTGGAACAGCATTAATGATTGGATGGACAATTTTATTGCTATGGGGTTTGCAAAAACCTATTGAAAGAAAAGGAACATTGATTATTACAGCATTTCCTGTTGTCTTTCTATACATAGTATATGATATATTTCAATTTATTAATGATATATCAATAGTTAATGCAAGTTCAATAATATTAACATTGATCATTAGATGCGGTCTAATACTTCTATTTGTTATAGCATATATTTTTGCTAATCAAATAAGAAAAATAAATTAAATTAGAAGATTAATTGGAAAGTATAGAATTATTGAAAGAATTGCTGCAATTGGAAAAGTCAATAACCAAATTGCGATGATTTTCCATAATCCCTTTTTCATTGGTGAATTATTTGCTTTTGAAAGTCCTACTAATGATGCCACGAGCAAATGAGAACCAGAAAGAGGTATTTTTTGAATGGTCCCAATAAGCATGACGGCTGCTGTTGGAACTTGCACAGCAAATGCCGTACTCGGCCGAAGTTCCGTCATTTTACCTAAATTTTTAATAACAATTCTACCTAAAACCCCTAATCCCGCAGCTAAACCAAAACCAGTCATGATTAATAATAATGTAATATTAATATCATCTCCAACTCCAACTACTATTCCAACTGCGTTAGAACAATCATTTCCTGCTCTAGAGAAGGCTGTAATACATATTATAATTAAGATTACATAGGAATACTTGTTCTCTGATCTTTCATAGGCTTGGAATCCCTTTAAGTGCTTGAGTTTATGTTTATTAAGAACCTTAACAACGCCATATGTCACAGTATAGCCGACTACCGGAGATGCTAACCACCAAATGCTCATTTCTAGTATTGTGTTCCAATTTACACCCTCTCCACCCCCCAATAACAACCCTAATCCTATAATTCCTCCTATTGTAGCATGAGTTGACGAAATTGGAAGCCCTAAAGCGCTAGATAATATTAACACAATGGCAGTTGAAATCAAAATGGTCATAACAACAGCGTCCTGGCTAATGCTAAGAGTTTCGTAATCTAATAAAAGGATTTTGTCACCTACTGATTTAGCAACACCTTCCCCTAATAATATTGCTCCAGCGATAGCGAAAATCGCTGCTAAGATGAGAATTTGTTTAATATTAAGAATTCGTGATCCATAAAGTGGGGCCATCGTTTCATCGTTAGCGCCAATTGCAAAACTGATTATTAGACTTATGATTAAAAATATGATCAATATGTATTCTAACGCCATCTTACTCATCCATCCATTTCTATCTAGTAGGGTATCTAATAATCAATCCTCTCAGATAATCTGATGTTTCCTCAACCCACGCTACAATATCATATATATATGTCACTAATTTTGAAGTTAAGTATATTTTGGTGGGATCGTCTTTCATTTTGTATACTTTTTCGAGTAAGTTAAACTTAGCTGTTCGCGCTTCTCTCTTTCTCTCTTCAATTTTATATGTTATTTTGTAAGCACCATCAAAATCAGTTTCAATTAAAATAGCACAATTCACTAGCTCTTCGACAGCTTGACTGCATGCGCTGTATAAATTTGTGAATTCGTCTTTGATTTCCTTATAAAGTTTGAAAGGATACACCTGCAAAAACCTTGAAAAAAACTCCATTTTATCGTTTACGGTATCTATCATCATCAGAATGTTATACCTGTCTTCAACTAAAAAAGGGAGGGCTCTTTTATCCCTAAAAAGAACCTGAGTATATCTATCTTTAAGTTCATCACATTTTTTCTCCGTTTGAATGACGCCTTCTAATGATTCCTTCTTTAATTTGTCATTTATAAAAGTTGAGAGCGCCTCATGTAAGAGTGCGGAGCCATTTAATATTTCAGCTAAGAATTCCTTGTTAATTTCATCTAATTCATTTTTCTTTTCTTTTAACAATTTCATTTTATTCACATACCATATGTTATGAATTTCTTACTATGAAATAATTACTTTTTTTATATTCTATTTATTATTTGCTCTATAAAAAAGCTTATGTAAGCTTAAGAATGATGTAAAAATTATCCTTAAAAATGTTTAAAAAAGTAAAAAAAAATACATGTTAAATTAGAACAGTTTCTCATCTAAAACAATGGTGTCGTTTCTTTTTGGTCCAATAGAAATCATCGCAATATCAATATTAAGTTCTTCTTTAATTGCTTCAAGATAAATTTTCATTGTTTCAGGTATCGAATCGTATCCTTGATTAGCAATTTCAGACCACTTATCGCTAGAAAATCTCTCCCAACCTTTAAATTCTCTATAGACTGGAAGGCATTTTTTGATTATTTCGTGTTGGATTGGCCAACTTTCAAGTTCTTTTCCATTTAATTCATATCCCGTGCACATCTTTATTGGATTTATTCCATGGAGTGCATCCAGTAATGTAATTATAACTTTATCCACACCGTTGATCATAATACCATACTTAATATTGAATAAATCTAACCAACCAACTCTTCTTGGACGTCCAGTAACCGTTCCGAATTCGTGACCTTGTTCCCTTATAAGCTCCGCCGTATTATTGAATAATTCTGTTGGAAAAAACCCTTCACCTACTCTTGAGGTATATGCTTTAATTATTCCTACAATCGTTCCTATTTTCCTTGGAGGTATACCTGTTCCTGCACTGATCCCTAGTGCATTAGGGTTTGAAGACGTACCGTAAGGATACATACCATGATCTATACAAAGTAGATTACCTTGAGCTCCTTCGAATACAACATTTTTCCCCGAGTCAATAGCTTTATTCAAATAATAAGCCGTATCCGCAACATAAGGTTTTAATTTCTCGCCGAAAGCTTTGTATTCTTCATACATAGCTTCAAAATCATAATCCCAGTTAGGATCGTAGAGATTTATCAAATTTTTTTTGATTCTAAATATTTGTTCCAATTTCGGCTTTAAAATTTCAGGATGGATTAAATCGAATATTCTAATTCCCCACCTACCTGCTTTATCTGAATATGCTGGTCCTATTCCTCTTTTTGTAGTTCCAGCACGGTATTCTCCTTTTATCTTTTCTTCTAATCCATCGAGAGCGATGTGAAAGGGAAATATAACATGGGCAGTAGAACTTATTTTGAGGTCTACTTTTTTATTAAGTTTATTTAAATTATCTATTTCTTCGAGTAGAACCTTGGGATCAATAACACATCCATTTCCAATCACAACTTCCTTTTCCAGTGGAGCTCCTGATGGAATTAACTTGAATTTATATTTAATCCCATTCGCAACGATGGTGTGACCCGCATTATTTCCGCCGTTATATCGCACAACAATATCTGATTTTTGAGCTAGATAATCTGTTATCTTTCCTTTACCTTCGTCACCCCAAGATAGACCACAAACAGCAATTGTATTAAAATTGTTATTCATTATTCACAATCCATTACTTTTCTTAACCTTGCTCGTTTTAAATATTTAGTAGGAGATTATTATTAGATTTTACAATCAAAATTATAATCCAAAAAGGATTATTCTTTAAAGTTTATAAAATTTTTCTGTTAATGTTTTATTTTTAGAATAATATTTATAGGCTTATTTTTATCACATTTATAGTAAAAATGCTCCCGAAAAAAACGATTCTATTCGATTTGAACCATAACGAAATGCTCGATATTGATTTATCAGATTTTTCAGAGTTTTTAAGACTTCTTCAAAACCTAAATCTAAAGATCAAGAAAAATGAAAACAAAGACTTAACGAAAAAAGTATTGGAAAATGTTGATATCTTAGTTCTGGGCAATCCCATTGACGATTACTTTTCAAACATCGAGATCAATAACATTGTTAATTATATCAGAACCGGGGGGGCGTTAATTATGATTTCCGAATATGGATCAGATTATCTTCAAAAAACAAACCTTAATGATATCGCTAATCATTTTGGATTTTTATTTGAGAAGAATCTCATAAAAGAACAAAACCCAAAAAACCAGAATTGTTCAAGCATCTTACATATTCACGAGTTTCCGGATATTGACTTTTTAAATGGAATAAGAGAGGTAGTAATTGGTGGAACATGCTCGTTATATTTAAAAAAGGGAGCTGGAACTATTCTAGAAACCAATAAATTGAACAATTGGTCAGAAATCTACAACAGTTCGTTAGAAGAGTGGGAAAAAGATAAAGAGCAACAGCACATCATTGCAGCTTATGCTAAATTTGGTCAGGGAAAAGTTATTGCTTTAGGTGATATAGATATTTTTTGTAGCGATGATAATATAGGGATTAATACCTTAGACAATCAGAAGTTTTTGTATAACATTTTTTCTTGGTTGGTTGAACCAGTTAAAAAATCCGATGTCAATTCGTTCATTTTAGACCAAATAGGTGAACTTCAAAATGGAGTAAAAGGTATTCAAAATACAATTAATAACATAATTGAGACAATGAGTATATTAGAAAGAAGATTAACTGATATAGAGGAAAATTCCGAAAATTCAGAAGAACCAGCAGATGCTCAGATATCTCGAGATTTAGAATCTGTGTAAAATTAAGGTGCTGATCAATGATATTATCATCAGTAGATACATGAAAATTAAAAGAACAAAACATCTAAACTTATTTATTTCAAGTTATATTATTCTACATTAATTTTATTTAATTAAAAATTATGTAATATTAACTTTAATTTGAAAAATAGTGATTATTATGAGTAATAAATCACATGATGAAATTTTGACTCAATTTGAAGAGATAGCTAATAATTATAATCGAAGCGATCAATACTTTGACATCTTATACGATTCTATTTCATCTACAACTATTGTAAAAACACCTTCCGCTGAGAATTTTTCAGTAAATACTAAAAAATCGGGCATTGTCGCCCGTAGTTTTTTAGGTTCATGGAAAGAAGTAGCATTTGAAGCGAATGGAGATATGAATATTATTAAAACAAAAATACCGAAAGTATCTAATAAAGGAAACCTTATCTCTGAGTTCGACGGTTGGAGTTTAAATAAAGAAATTAAATCTAAGATTGATCCTGCTAACGTCCCGATTAATGAAAAGATTGAAAGAGTAAGAGAAATCTATACATATGTCAAAAATGCTGACGAAAGAATTATTAATGTCCAAGTGAAATATTTAGAGCTTCTAATTGAACGAATATTCGTTAATAACGAAGGATGCAAATTAAGGCAAGTAATTCCAAGGACTCGTGTTTTCGTTGTACCTATTGCTAAAGAAGGATCCGTAGTAGATTACGATTATTTCGTTAAATCTGGAGAAATAGGATTTGAGATTTTCGATTCAATCGAAAACAGGATTTTAGATCAAGTAGTTAAAAATTCGCTTGAGATGTTAAAAGCTGAGTTGCCACCTTCAGGAAGGAATACTATTATTTTAGATTCTCAAATGGCAGGATTGATTGCTCATGAGAGCTTTGGGCATGGTTTGGAAGCAGATCAAATACTTAGAGACCGTAGTTATTTGAAACAACACCTTAATAAACAAGTTGCGTCTGAAATATGCACAATTTATGACACCCCTTCATTAGAGAAGAAACTAGGTTCATACTTTTTCGATGACGAAGGAATAAAGGCTGGGCACAACATCTTAGTTGAAAATGGGATATTAAAAAACTTTATATATGATAGAAGAACAGCATCAGAACTTAAAGCTACACCGCAAGGAAACGGCAGACGAGAAAGTTTTGCTCATCCTGTCAATGTTAGGATGTCAAATACATATTTTGGTTCTGGAGATTACAAACTAGAAGAAATGATTTCAGAAATTAAAGATGGAGTAATGCTAGTTCATGGATTTTTTGGTATGGAGGATCCACTTGGTGGAGGCATGCAATGCACATCGAAAAAGGGTTACCTTATTAAAAATGGAGAAAAAACTAAGATTCTTAAAGCAACTGCTTTAAGTGGAGATGTTCTTGAGATGCTTAAAAACATCGATGCTGTAAGTAAGGATACCTTGAAATTAGATGGAGGAACGTGTGGAAAAGGTAGTGAAGATATGGTTCCCGTTACATCTGGAGGTAGTTACCTTAGAGCTAAAAATGCGTTGGTGAGTCCGGGGTGAATGAAGAAATGTCAACTGAACGGTTAGATAGAATCGAAGCAATTTTAAAATCGAAGAAAATCCAAGAATTTGAGATATTCTTCGTCGAAAAGAGTCTCTATGAAACTATTTTTTTAAAGGATAAGACTGAGAACGAGCGCGAGATAAGTGATTTTGAATATTTTATAAGGATTCTTACTCAAAAGGAAAATAAAACGGGTATAGGCGTGGTTAAAGGGAATTCACTTGAGACTAACCAAATCGAAAAAAACATCGATACATGTGTCCTACTATCAAAAATAAATTCAAGTTCTAAGTACGATTTTCCTTCGAAAGTAAATATTTCCCCTATCAATACGGCTGATAAAAGTATATTAAGCGATCCTCTAAAGATTAAGAAGGATTTAGCAGAAGTTCTAATATCTGAAGTGAATCAACAAAAAGATGTATTACCTACATTCTTGCGATTTAGGATACACAGCAATCATAGTTTTTTGAGAAATAGCAATGAGTTGAAGTTAGAAGCGAGAAAAACCTACTTTTTTATGGAATTTTCCTTAAAGGCGCAAGAAAATGATAAATTATCTGAATTCTGGGATTGCGGATATTACAAAGAAAAAGAACACCTAAATTTAAACGAGAGAGTATCTAGTTGGGCTAAAAGAGCTAAGAATACGCTTAGAGCAGTAGAACCTATATCTTCTGATAACGCCCTTGTTATTTTTTCTCCAAGCGTTTTAAAACAGGCTATTAATCCTGTCATTGGAGTTCATGCACTTGGTCAAGCTCATGCTGAAAAAATTTCACGTTTCAACATCGAGGATGTAGTAGCAAGCGAAAACATTACTATTCTTGATGATGGATTATTAGAAGGCGGTCTGAGCTCTAATTCATGGGATTCAGAAGGAAATCCTCATCAGTTAACAGAAGTTATAAAGAATGGTGTTTTTCAGAATAGATTATACGATCAAATGTACGCAATGCTGGAAGAGAAACAATCAACGGGAAACGCAATACGGGCAGAAAGCGGCACGATTGTTAACGGGATAAGTAATTTTAAAATACTCCCGGGAGACATATCTTTTAATGATATGTTATCGGATATTAAGGAAGGCTATTACATAGACAAGTTTTCATGGTTAAATCCAGATGAGGTCTCGGGTAATTTTGGAGCAGAAATAAGAAGTGGTTATTACATTAAAAATGGGGAGTTCCAAAATCCAATTAAACTTGGAAATGTTAGTGGTAATGTCCTTGAAATGGTGAAAAATTGCGTATATATCTCTAAAGAACGAGAATTTACTGAAAATACTCTATTTCCTTATATGGCATTTAAGAATCTAAATGTATCATCTTAATTTTTTTTATCTTATTATTATTTAAGGTCTATACGATCCGAATATTCTTCTCAATCTTTCCATACATGCGAAAAATTAAACCATCTTAGTTTTTCAGTTTCAGAATCCTCAAATTGAAGATACTCTTCTTCTATTTCAATATTATGAACTAAATCCTTTGCGTACTGTAGATATTTAGTGAATTCTTTTTTTTGATCAATAACTTCTTCTTCAAAACAGTTATGTAAATTTGTGGATAAGACTGTTCTAATATCCGGTTTACTGGATAAGTGAATGTCTTTGAAATTAATGTGGACCCATTCTCCCGTATTGATATTAAAAGAGTAATGCTTTAGAAAGAGATACCCATACTCTGCAATAAACTCTATCGATTGGCAAACAAATTGAAATTCTAATTCTGAAAATAAATAGTGGAAATTAACGCGGCACCAACCCGGTTTAATTCCTAATTTACCTTGTTGGGTAATTTTGCGAAATTGGTGTGATTTTTCTTCACTAATTTGGAGCAATAGATGCCCATAGGGTCCTGCACACATACAACCGGCTCGACTTTGAATTCCAAACAAATCGTTAAGAAGTTTAGTAATGAATTTAGGGTGTAACTTTTTATCTCCATGTTTTATCATAAAGGACACAATAGATATCCGGTTTTTTGGATCGTTGGGACCTAAAATTTCGATATTTGGATATTTAGATAACTGCTCCAGAGCGCGAGTTGTATATTCTCTTTCTTTAGAGGCGATGATTTCTATTCCAAGAGCGTCTTTTAAATCTATTACTAAAGCTGCTTTAATAGTTTGTAAAACTCCTGGAGTACCCGACATTTCTCTAATTTCTATATCTTCAGAATAATCGACTGTAGTCATGCTTACAAAATCAACAGTTCCTCCTCCAGGAGCGGTTGGAGAGAGCGATTGATCATAAATTCTTTCGTTGAATACTAAAATTCCGGATGATCCTGGCCCTCCTACGAATTTATGAGGCGATATAAATATTGCATCGAAAAATGTGTCGGAGTCATTATTCATATTGATTTTTACATATGGAGCACTCGCAGCGTAGTCGAAACACACTAATCCCCCATATTTATGCATTATACGAGCAATTTCGTAAACGGGTGATTTAACTCCTGTAATGTTTGATGCTGCTGAAAAAGATCCTATTTTTAATCTTTCTTTATACTTTGGGTCTGAAACTTGGTTTTCTAAATCTTTTAAATCAATGTATCCATCAGGATTGAGTTGTATGTACACTACTTCTGCGATAGCTTCCCGCCACATTATGTCGTTAGAATGATGTTCGTAAGGACCAATGAAAACAACAGGCTTTAACCGGTTGATCTCTTTTTCATATGTTTTTCTTAAAGCTTGATCTAAACCCTTTTCTTCTAAGGATTTATCCATCAACTGTTGTAATAATTTTTTTGTTGCTGGTGGTAAACGGATACCTATAATCTCTTGGAATTTGGTTATCGCACCTGTTGCACCAGTACCAATTGCGATAATTCGACAGTTAGATTCGGCATTAAAAGCTTTTTTTATAATTTTTTCTGCTTGATGAAAGAGATTTGTCATATGACGACCCGTTACATCGTCTTCCGTATGCGTATTGGCATATTCCCTTTGAATCTTTATTAAATACTTTTCAATAAATCTAAGTGATCTTCCAGATGCCGTGTAATCCGCATACGTAAGCAAGCGCATTCCATAAGGAGTTTGAAATGTAAAATCCCTTCCAATCAAGGCATCTCTTACTTCTTCTAAAGTTAAAAGTGGCTTCATTATAAAACCTTTAAAGGTAATGAGTAAATTTAATTATTTTCATAATATAAATTAACTGGATTTATAAAATATTGTTTATTGGTGAATATTAGAATTAGAGGAAAGATATCTCAAATAAGCATCAAAAATAAAGATGGAAGTAGATCCTATTTCTTCCCTTCTACTTTCACTTCGACTAAATGATAATCTCTCGTACCGAGACCTAGTTCTTCAGCCACATTTAATTGTATTTCCCAATGTCTAGATTTATTTCCATCGGGATTTAAATCCAACTCATTTGTTTCTGGATCAAATCTAGGTATATAAGATAACCAATCATTTGATTTTTCTTTAGAAATATTGCTAATGTTCCCTAAAATTGAGTGAGGATTCATCATCGATAAGTGGATTAAATCCACAGCTGATTGATCTACAGCTACGGGATCTAACGAGGATAAAATACCAATATCGCTTACAAAGGGGATATCTGAGCCACCTGTACAGTCACATTGCCAAGTAACATCTATTACATAATTAAGGTAAAATATTTTATCTTTACCGAAATAGTCCACTACTCCTGCGGCATTATCAACCATTTGTGTAATAAATTCTTCTTGAGTTGATGATCCGGTATCTATAACATTGTTTTTGCAGACAGATTTACACATGTAACAAAATCTACATTTCTCTTCGTCTCTGATTAATTTCCCATCTGGACTTTCTCTAAGTGCATTTGTTGGGCAAATCTTTAAACAAGCTTCGTAATCAGAAATCGGTGCTTCAAAATTAAATTCGAATTTTTTTCCCTTATGTGCTTGAACCTTTCCACCCTTGCTTACACATCCAATCCCAAGATTTTTAATTGCACCACCAAAACCAGTACTCCCGTGACCTTTAAAATGAGTCGCTAAGATCATATAATCGAATTCCTTCAACCTCCCCGCAACCAAAACTTCATTAAATCGCTTCCCATTAACAGCTTGTTTTATTATATCTGTACCAACGCGTCCATCTAGCATTAGCAGTTTTGCTCCCATGGTTTCGTCTGTAAAACCATGGATTTTAGCAGTTTCCAAATATTCGTCTTCAGTAGCACGACCACTGTATTCAGTATGAATGCCCGTAAATTCTTCTGGAGCCCCCCATCCACAAGATTCTGCTACAGATGGTACTGCTCCTATACTTTTCACATAATCACACAAAAATCTAATGTAACTAGGGCGTAGGTATCGAACATTTTCTAAAGCACCAAAATGTGTCTTTATTACTACATTATCTCCTTTCTGGACTTTTTTATTAAATCCCATTTTTTCCAGAGCCAAAGGACCCTTAAATCTGCTTAAACTTTCTTTGTGGTGAAAGGTTCTTGCCGTAAAAAAATATACGTCTGATTTCATATTTCTCATTAAAATTAGTTATTGAGTTAATTGTCAACTATTATAAAGTAATACAGCATTAAAAATAAATTTGGAGTTTATCTAACATGCAGTAATTATTTTAACTGTGTATAATTCTATAATAATTAGAGATAAGAAAAATAAAAATATACTTTACTCTGAAAACTATGGCACGATGTCCAGAATGCGCAGGTAATATGAAATACAATCCTGACAATCGTCTGATGGTATGTAGTTCGTGCGGATTATCGTTAACTCGAAGTGAATTAGATCGTTATTGGTATCGCATACGAGATGAACGGGGATCAGATGCAGATGAAGTTCAGAAAGCAAAAAACCGCCGAAAGGATTGGCTTGATTGGTATAGTAAAAGTAAGGATGAAAAAAAGAATTACTGATTAAATACTAATCACTTTATCCAGTCTATCATCCTTTTGATTTAGTTTAAATTCTTCTCAGAACACCGGATTTTTCTTATTATCCCTTAAGATATTGAATTAAATACTTTTTTAATTTCTTCTGATAACTATATATAATCTCTTAAGTATAAATTTTTGAAAAATGAAGTTAATAGAGTAATACTATTTTTTAGCTAAATTTCTTGTTAAAAATCTCAATTAAAAACTCTTCCAATTTCAGGGCGGGTATATCTAATAGTGTAATTTCGAGGTGTCTGCCTCTTTCTGCTTCTTCGATTCTGACGGTTTTAGATGCTATGATTTTCAATTGATTAAGAGTTCTGATATATTTACGAAAACTCATCTTCACATGTGGTTCTATTGAGTAAGTCTCGCTTATTATCTGATACTCTTCAAAAGCGTCATCAACTAGAGTAAATGGCTCGTCTTTATTTATTAATGATCGTGCAATTCCAAAGAGAGCAAGTAGTTCTTGATCGTTTAATTGGTCTACGATCTCTCCTCTAAATGTGGGATAAACTTCATTAGAGGCAGCTCTAATTATATCAGCGTTTACTCTATCTAACTTTTCTCTATCGGCATATAATCCACTTTTTCTTAAGATTTCTATTCCGTGACGAATATTTTCGTGATCTGTAACTATCTGACTAATCATACTCAAAATGTCATCATCCACAACGTATTCTTTAAATGCAAGTTCACTTCTATATTCTAGGATTTTTTTCGCTTCGTCGTAATTATAGGGTTTGAGCCTAATTTTCTCGTTTAACCTACTTAAAATCCTTTCAGTTTCTATTGTCATCCAATCTTTGTTTCTGGAGATTAAAATTATAGAGAGTTTCGCATTTTGATGTCCATAGGTTTCAGCGATATCTAAAAATGCTAAAACTTCCTCAGATCTTAATAAATGTACTTCGTCTATTATTAGTAACATATATCCTTTTTCTCGGATTAGTTGTTTTAAAATAAGCTTTAGTGCTTCGTCGTCCGAGAATCCTCTACCACTACCATGAGTATACTTTGCTAACAATTCGCGAATGATTTTACTTTTGGAGCGGAAATTTATGCAGTTGTAATATTCAATAAAAACATCTACATCTTTTTCTAACGCTATTGTTTTAAAGTTTCTACCAAAATATCTTGCGGTACACGTTTTTCCAACTCCCCCCTTACCTAAAATTATACAATTCACGGACGGTTGTTCTTCTTCTTCAAGAATCCGTCTAAAGTTAAGAATAAGGTTCCTAATAGCTTCGTCACGACAATATAATTTTTCAGGAACATAACTCAGGTCAAGCGAATTAGCTTGATTGAATACCGATTTTGTCATGAATTGCTTTCTAAATTCTTCCTCGTCCATGATTAGCCGACTTTTATTTATAATTTTCGTGATATATAAGTAATTATAGAACAAATTAAGTTTAAACTTTCTTATACTTTTGACTTTTTCCTAGAGGATTATTAGAAATATCCCCTATAATGATATATAAGTAATCAATTTTAAACTTGTAGTTATAGATTTAAATCGCTATTGTTTAAAGGATGCATTTTCGAATAAGACTGCCTTAGTTGAGTGATATCGTTCTTTGCGTAGATTCTTGTTGTATTTGGAGAGCTGTGCCCCAGTATGTCTTGTAATTCACTAATATCCATTCCGGAACGCCTTAGGTGAGTAGCACCCGTATGTCTGAAGACATGAGGTGTTATTATTTTTGAATCTGGGAAACCGCACTTCTCTTTAATTGTTTTAATATCTACTTGGACTACTCTGGGATTTAATTTTTGGTATCGTGTATTGACTAAAAGATAATCTTCGGTGTTGTAAGATATTCGATTTTCTAGATACTCGTTGAAAAGATTTAATGTGTTATAATCCACAGGAACAATCCTCTCTTTACTACCTTTCCCTTTTAATCTTATGTAGCCTTTGTTAAAATCAATATCTTTGATTTGGATGTCGCACAGCTCACTAACACGAGCCATCGTAGAATAAAGTAATCTTACAATTAAATAATATCTCTGGCTCTTCTTGGAGTTAAACAGTTTTTTATCTTTTAACTTGTTAAAAATTACCTCAATTTCCGCAACATTAAGGAATTTTGGTAAACTTTCCTCTATCTTAATTTTAGGAGATTTAATCGTTGTCATTGGATTTTTAGATATAAATTCATTTAAAGTTAAAAACTTAAAGTAAGACCTTAAAGAGGCGATTTTTCTGCTGATCCCTTTTTTTGTGTAATTTAAATCTTTAAGTTGTTTTAAAAAAAGTCTAATCCGCTGTCTAAGCATTGGCGACTCAAGGTTCAGATCACCAACGAGACTAATAAATTTCTCAAGATCATATCGATATGCTTTTATCGTTGATGGTGCGCATCCTTCTTCTACTTCCTTCGAAATTAAAAAATCGTCGATGAAATCCGAAACCTTGTATTCTATCATAATAAAAATATAACATCGTGATATTACATAATACGATGTAATATGCAGGTAATATCAGAAAGGCATTTATTTTTTTAACCCTTCTCCATACCAACCTTGTTTGATGAAAAGATACGCATTCATAGCGGCTGTGGTCCCTTCACCAGTAGCAGTGGTTACCTGTCGTATTCCACCAGTTACATCTCCTGCCGCATATATACCAGGAAGGTTTGTCTCCTGATTTTTATCAACTTTAATATTATTATCCTTATCAAGTTCTATCCCTGCCTTCTTCGCTAAATCACTCTGTGGCTCAACTCCTATAGCAATAAAAAGAGCATTTACACTTATATTGGTTATTTCGCCAGTTTCAATATTTTTAATTTTTAGTTCTCCTAATTTGTTATCTTTAGGTATAGCTTCTTCAATAGTGCAATTATACATTGGTACAACATTAGGTAATGAATCAACCTCATCTACAATACATGCTTCTGCTCGCATACAGTGACGTCTATGAATAAGGTAAACTTTTTTTGCTACACCTGAAAGATAAATTACCTCTAGACCAGCGGCATTACTACCACCAACCGTAGCAACTACTTGATCTCGAAATAAAGGCCCATCGCAAGTAGCACAGTAAGATATTCCGTTACCTATTAAATCAAATTCATTAGGCAATCCAAGTGATAAATGTTTCGAACCAGTAGCAATTATAATAGCTTTTGCTTTTTTATCACCTTCAGGTGTAGTTACCGTCATTTCTTTTGGATTAATTGCTGAGACTTTATTGTAAAAAAAGGTAGCTCCCCAATTTTCAGCTTGTTTCCTCATTTTTTCAGTTAATTCAAGACCGTGGATACTCTCAAATCCGGGATAATTTTCAATTTTGGGAGCTGTCCCGGCTAAACCTCCAAAGCCTGTACCCTCATAAAGAGCAGTCTTTAAACCCATTCTTCCCCCATAAATTGCAGCTGTTAATCCCGCAGGTCCACCACCAATAATTATTAGGTCAAAATCATTTTTATCAGACACTTTTAGTCTCCATTATTTTGTCGCTTTATTCAAATTACTTATAATAATCTTAATAATAGTTTAAATTTTTTTTAGATTTATATTGATTAATTAAATTCTATGTTTTTACTCCTTCTTTAATTGACGAAGATATTTGCAAGCATTTATTCCCGCTCGTGCACCTTCTGCTGCAGCAAAAACTACTTGAAAAAGTCCTCCCGTACAATCACCAGCAGCATAAACTCCTTTAAGGTTTGTTTTTTGTTCGTCATCCACTTTAATATTTCTCATATCATCTAATTCTACCCCAGCTTTCTTAAAAATTGAATTAGAAAATATATGAGATAATATAAATAAACAACTTAATTCAAATTCTTCTATTTTTTCAATATCTTCTGATTCAGGCTCAGTAGATTTACATAATATTTTTTGAATCATACCTTCCGAAGCTGGAACTGCTTCAATTACTTCCATCTTCTCAATAACTTTAATTCCAGTATCTATAACTTCATAAACCTTTTCAGGTAGTTCTTCAATTCCCACATCAGTAATAACATGAACTATACATCCCATCTGATTTAGAGCCAAAGCGTCTTCCATCACTTCTTCGTCTTTTCCGTATAAATATACTACTTTATCTTTGTATGACGGTCCATCCCATAATGCACTGTAGGAAACTCCATATCCAAGTAAAGTATCTTCCCCTTTTATGATTTCTTTTCGTTTCCCTGTGCCCGTGGCAATAACTACAACATCAGCAGTGATGTTTGTCGTTCTCGTAGAAATCATGTTCGTTCCCATCCCTAACATTAATACGATAACATCTCCATTCATTATCCTAACGCTTTCATAGCTTTCGGCGTGCTTTTTAAACTTTTCCAAAAGACCCAATCCAGTTACATCAATTTCTCCTAGCCAATTATGAATCTCTTGCGTCTTCGCTAGCGAGGAAGGTTCTTTTCCTTCTAATACAATCGTATTTCTATTTGTTCTACCGCAATAAACAGCAGCACTTAATCCCGCTGGTCCTGCTCCTATTATTAGAACTTCACATTTATACTCTTGTAGTTCCATAAAAAAAACCTTAATACTTTCTGTTTAAGAAAATAAGGTGCCTATAATTAAACAAATGGTTTCTAAATTAAAAATAATTTGATAATAATTTAAGTTTGATTCAAATTGATTAGAAATTATTAATAGCGAGGATTATAAGAAATAATTTGAATATTTATTATTGATTCTGAATTAAGTGTAATTAAATATAAATTAAAAAACTACACTTTCTGTGGTTTTAATATTAAATTCAACCTATGAGGAACCATTATAAATGAGCGACTTAGATCATAGAACAGAAATAAAGAAAGAAGAACCAAAATTTAATATCGCTGAGCCTTATCATTTATCCAAAAGATCGAAATGGTTAAGGGATTATTACTTCAAAGGAGTTGAACGCGAGTGGAATAACGAATACATGTCTTTCACTACTGGCACAGATTGGGATATAATTTGGTGCGAATCTGATTATTACGTCACTCCTGAGATTTATTTTTACATAGGAAATAAAGGCAAAGGAGTTTTTGAGGGATGTTTAAGATCTATAGCTATTCCAGTATCACTGCCTGATGGTTTCTGGGATTTATCTTTACCGGAACGTAAAATAAAATTTTTTGAAACGGTCATGCTTGATTATATACCTCACGAGATCATTTCTGAGAACGATTTAATTGCTGGTGGCAGATTTAATACTCAATTGAGCGATAGTTTAAAAGAAAATGAGACTAAAAAATATTGGAAGGAAAATTTGAGCATTAGACATAAATTTTACAAATTTCATAAATCAGGGTTTGGAAATACAGGAGCAACGGGAGGACATCTTATCCCAGATCACGAAACCATAATCAAAAAAGGTTTCAAGTTTATACATGAAAAAACAAAAGCTCAATATGAACAATTGTCAGAACGAGAAAAAAAAGGTTCTAAAGGTCAAGAATTAAGAGCAATGCTAAACGCTTCAGAGATACCAAGAAAATTTGCTCAAAAATATGCTGAAGAATGTAGAAGACTTAAAGAAAAAGCAACATCGTCTGAAAGAATAAAAGAACTAGAACAAATGGCTAAAAACCTTGAAAAAGTTCCTTGGGAGCCTGCCGAGACTTTTTGGCAAGGAATACAAGCGATTTGGTTAACTCACATGCTTATTATGGCAGAAGAATCTTACCCTGGTCCTGGTACTTCCTTTGGTAGGACAGATCAACACCTCTGGGATTTATATAAAAAAGACGTGATTGATGAAAGAAATATTTCGAAAGATTTTGCCAAAGATATTTTAGGTAGTTTCTGGTTTCATTGCAACACTGCTTACGATGCTCAAATCAAAGTAGGAAAGCAGGGAATTACTTCGGCGTTCGGTCAATTGATGACCCTTAGTGGATGTGGTCCTAATGGCGAAGATTTGACTAACGAATTGACTTATACTATTCTGGAAGTTGTTGATGAATGGTCTCCAATCTTAGAACCAAAGCCAAATGTTAGACTACATAGAAATTCTCCTGAGAAATTGTTAAATATCATAGTTGATATGGTTTCTCGATCGCAAGGAGCCCCAATTCTTATAAATTTCGACGAGAGAAGTATTGCAGGTATGATTGCAGAGGGTATATCTCAAGAAGATGCTTGGGATTACGCATGCGTTGGATGTTTAGAAAATACAATGCAAGGAAACGATAGATCTGGTACCGTGAATTGCAATCCAAATCTAACAAAAAGCATTGAATTAACGCTTTGGAACGGAAAGAACATGCCCGGTAATGATGTTGCTACCAAGAAGGGCGAGCAAGTCGGCCCAAAAACGGGTAATTCTGAAATCTTTAAAACTTGGGAAGAATTTTGGAATGCGTGGAAAAGACAAGTAGAATTTCTCATTAAATACACCGTAGACACATATAATTTAACTGAATCTCTTAGAGCAGAATATTTACCCACTCCTTATTTATCAACGTTAGTTCAAGGATGTATTGAAAAAGGATTAGACATTAGACGTGGCGGTCCTGAGTTAAGATTTATAACAGTTGAGGGCGTTGGTTTTGCTACTACCGTCGACTCTTTATTGGCGATTAAAAAATATGTTTACGACGATAAGAAATACACCATATCTCAATTTAAAGATGCCTTGATTAACGATTTTGAGGGCAATGAATACGCTGTGATTCAAACCTTCTTAAAAAATAGAGCGCCTAAGTATGGAAACGATGTCGATGATGCTGATGAGTTAGCTCAAAAAGTAATGAAAGTGTGGGCTGATGAAACCTGGAAGTACAAAACTCCTACAGATTTTCAATTTCGACCTGGCATGCTTTCATGGAATTATTGGGCTGGAGCTGACGCTAGTTTAACAATTGCTACTCCAGATGGTCGAAAAATGGGAACTTTTCTTTCTAACGCAATATGTCCGTCAACTGGAGCAGATTTAAAAGGTCCTACGGCTGTAACTAATTCTGTAGGTATAGCTTTAGGGGGAAAAACAGAAGATGGTGAATATATAAATTTTTTACCTAACGGGGCAAGTCATACGATTACATTCAATCCAGCTATTCTTAAGAATCCAGAACATAAAGAAAAATTTAAATCGTATTTAAAAGGATACATTGAAAACGGAGGAACTTGTTTACAGGTAAATATGCTTGATGTTGAAATGTTAAAAGATGCCCAAAAACATCCAGAAAACTATACTAATCTCTTAGTTCGGATTACTGGTTATAATGCTTATTTTAACGCCATTGGAAAAGAACTACAAGATGAAATTATAGCGCGAGAATCGCATTCAATGTAAATTCAGAAAATAATTATTGAGATATAGGTTATATATCGAGATTTTCAATAATTGTAGCAACTCCCTGTCCGCCTCCGACACACGCGTTAGCAACACCATATCTTGCCTTCTTTTCTTTTAAAATTCTTGCAAGAGTACCAGTTAATCGTATCAGTGTAGCACCTAATGGGTGTCCTATAGCAGTAGATCCTCCCATAATATTCACTTTTTCTTCAGGGATATTGAATGTATTCATACAATTTAACGCAACGATGCAAAAAGCTTCGTTAATCTCCCAGTAATCGATATCATCTACAGTGAGATTTGCCTGTTTTAACGCTTTCTGAGTAGCAGGGACTGGACCTCTTCCCATTACAGTAGGATCGACACCAGCCCAACCCATTGAAACAATTTTAGCCATAGGCTCAATTTTTCTTTTCTTAGCTTCTTCTGCTTCCATTAAAATTGCTGCTGTAGCACCTGCGTTTAAAGGAGATGAATTACCCGCTGTAATTACGCCTTCTTCTGTACCCTCTCTCTTTATATACCCTTCTTTCCCCCCATTTTTCTCTAAGAAGAAAGGTTGAGCCAATCGTCGCAGTCCAGACACTCCTTCTAAAGTTGATTTTCTGGGATTCATATCTCTATCGATAAACATTTTCTCTTCAACATTACCAGGAGCATGACCTTCAATTCCTATGATTTCGCCTTTATAATACCCATTTTCCTGACTTTTGATTGTGAGATTATGACTTCTTACTCCAAATTTATCTAAATCTTCTTTGGTAAATGTAGGAATTTCTTCTTCGTACAATTTTTGGGCTGTTTGTAGCATATTAAATGAAGTTTGTAGATCTAATTCGGGTCTATAAAACTTACTTTCCTTATCTTCTGTCGAATAATTACGATCTATCCCTATCCCGCGAACGCGCGTCATATGTTCAAACCCTGTGGCCAATACGCAATTACTATTCCCCGTCATGATTTCCATGATACCCACATGCATCCCAGATCCTGCTGAAGCGCATTGTCTATCGATAAAAAACGACGGAACTTCATAAGGAAATCCTGATAAGAACAGAGGACCACGTCCTCCATAGGTCCAATTTTCCAATACTCCCGAAGCAACTCCTATTGATACCTCCTCTATGTCTTTTTTCTCTATTCCTTTTTCTGCTAATTTACCATCAAAGAATTTCATTAATAATTCAGCAAGGAGTTCATCTCCTCTTATTTCCCCAAACACATCCCTCTCTGGTTGAGTTGGTCTCGACCTAGAAAATGGTGTACGGGCGTAATCAATTAGCCATACTTCTTTCACATTTATCACTTTTTAAATTTTGAGCCTAATAATGTTAATAATTTAATACAGTATAAAATTTAAAATTTTATTATATAATACTTTAAATTATTGTTAAATATTGAAAAATAACCAAACTAGGATGAAAAAGAATTATGACTAAAGTAAAAAATATTGTTATGCTTGGATTTGGAGATATGGGTAAAGGAATTGCCCAAGTTAGCTTAATGGCGGGATATAATGTTGTTGCGGTTGATATTAATGACGAATTGATACAAAAAGGTTTAGATTATAATAAGATAGGTTTTGAAAAGCTTGAATCTAAAGGAAAATTACCAGAGGGCGCTTCAGCAGCTGAAACTTTCTCAAGGTTGAGTGTAAGTAAGGATTTGATTGAAGCTTCTAAAGGCGCCGATTTAGTTATAGAAGCCGTGGTTGAAAAATTAGATGTTAAGCAAAAGCTTTGCAAAGATGTAATCGAGTATTCTCCAGATCATTGTATTTTTGCTTCTAATACCTCTACAATAAGTATCACTGAAATTGCGCAAAATTGTGGGAAACCACAAAATGTAATTGGAATGCACTTCTTTAATCCTGCTCCTTTGATGCGTTTAATTGAAGTAATAAAAGGTGATAAGAGTTCCGATGAATCAATAGAAATCGGGATTAAAGTGGCAGAATCACTGCCTTGTTTAAGAGGAGAACGTTACGTCGCCCTAGTTTTAAAATCTCGTCCTGGATTTATTGTTAACCGCGTTCTATCTCCCAGCGCTATATATTCAAACTATATAATCGATCTTGCTTATGAACAAGGAATCCCATGGGAACAAGTAGATGCAGATCTATCACGTCCTAACGCCCCAATGTCAGCTCTTACATTGGCAGATTTCACAGGGAGAGATATCGCGTATAACGGCGGTTTATATTATGCTGAGAAACTTTCACCTGATTATAAACCGGGTAAAGTTCTCACGATGCAATATAATGAAGGTAAACTAGGAAAAAAGACTGGTCAGGGCTTCTATGATTGGTCTAAAGGACGACCACAACCCGATCTTTCTAAAAAAGCAGGCTTAGTAAATAGTTTAGTGTTTACAGCAATCAATGCAAACGAAGGCTGCAGAATATTAGAAGAAGGTGTTGTTAATAGTTGGAAAGTTATAGATGAAGCGATTTTAGCTGGCATGAACTTTTCGGGACCAATGAAATATGCGACTGAGCACTACAAAGAATTATCTGAACTTTTAGAAGAATATTCTGAAAAGTTAGGAAAATCTTCTTTAAAACCTTGTGAATTATTAAAAACAGGTAAGTTTGTTAAAATGGTTTGAAATTAAATAAAAAAATAATTATTTTTTTTTATTATTCGCCAGTAAATTTAGGGTTTCTTTTTTGTAAGAATGCGGTCACTCCTTCGTTTACATCTTTTGATTGCGAATTAACAGCATAACCCAAATGCTCAAATTGAAGTCCCAGATTTAGCGGAGCTTGAGTTCCATAATCTATAGCCTTTTTAATGACAAATAAGCTTTTGGTTGCAGCATTTCCTAACCAAGCTGCCTTCTCATGGACAACCTCTTCAAATTTATCATTATCAACCAAAAATGATACTAAACCCCAATTATACATAACTTCGGCTGAATAATGTTCTCCGAAAAAGATCATTGATTTGGTTCTTATTTTCCCTAAACTCCTAATTAATCTCTGTGTTCCTCCATTGAAGGGAGCAATTCCTCGTGTTATTTCTGGAAAACCAAATGTAGAACGTTTTGATGCGATTATAATATCACATACTAATACTAGCTCAAATCCACCACCTAAAGCATAACCATCTACAGCAGCTATTAAAGGTTTTGGAAATTCTTCTATAATATTATAGTATTTATGTCTTAAATACATCGCATGGCTCTGATCCATTAAATTTATTGGATCGATTTCAAGGTTTCCTCTAGCTGATAAATCAGCACCAGCAGAAAATGCTGGTTTCTTAATGAATTCTTTAGTACCTCTTAGAACTACGCATCTAACTGACTTATCTAAAGCCATTGATTCGAGAGCATCTGCAATCTCTTTTAAAGTTTTATTTTGTAAAGCATTTAGCCTCTCAGGGCGATTAATTGAAATTACTAAGTAATTTCCTTCTCCAATTCTTTCGATTTTAATATGTTCAAAGTATTGTTCAGACACTTTTAATCTCCTTGTTTGTTATGTTATTATATTTAATAAGGTGAAGATCAAAAAAAATTTATTTAAAATAGAGGAGATTCATTATTTCTAACTTCTCTCTTTCTATAAACGCTCCCAAAAATATAACCTAATATCGTCCCAACTATCGCGAAAATTATTCCGTAATACATGAATAAGACTAATATATATTCTAATAAGAGAATAAAATCAAATCCATATACGGGTATCAAATAAAAAATCCAATCAAAGCAACCTATTAATAATAATGATAAAACTGAACCAGTCAATCCAACAATTATACCTGTTTTAATGTATGATTGTGATTCTTTTCTATATTTAAATGTGAAATAGAGTCCAGTACAGCTTCCTATAACTAAAAATATATCTGCTATAACGAAAATTGCAATTGGTAAAATTAAGAACAAGATGTTTGTTAATAAGGCACTTATTAGAACTCCAATCATCATATTATATCTTTGGACAAATCCAGAATAATTCTCAGCAACCATATATTTTTTCACTAAGATTTTCAAGTAGTATTTGTATTAATTGTCTATTAAATAAAGACTTTTTTGAATATAATTAAATTTTAAGGTCACACATGGGGGATAAACACAATGATTGCATGTAAAAGTTAAGTAAGCAAGAAATAACTATAGATACTTTCCTTTTTCAAATGAATTAATTCTTATCCAATTTATTAGTCTAGTATCAATATTATTCTAAGCCTTGCAGATTATGTGCTTGATATAAAATTTTTTAATTTTTAATCTCTATTAATATTTTATACTACAATTAATAAAATTAAATTAGCTCCAAGACTTTTGTTATTTAATAATCAGCTTAAAATCTATTTAAAATGGCAGAATCTAAAGCTCTGATTTTTCAGATTCAAAAGATGTCCACTGAAGATGGACCCGGGATTAGAACAACAGTTTTTTTTAAGCAGTGCCCTTTAAAATGTATATGGTGCCACAATCCAGAATCAATTCTAAAAAAGAAGCAATTAGAATGGTTTAAACATAAATGTATTGGATGTAAAATTTGTATCGAAACATGTCAAAAGGGAGCATTATTACTCGATGAAGATGGGATGCATATCGACAGAGATAAGTGTGATAGTTGCGGTTTGTGCTCAGAAGAATGCCCTAGTACTGCTTTACATATGTTTGGAGAATTATGGGATTTAGAGGATTTATATTACGAAATTCAAAAAGATAAAGTCTACTACACCCAATCTCATGGCGGTATTACAGTTTCAGGGGGTGAACCTACGCTCCAGTCCGATTTTATTTTGGATTTTTTAAAAAAATGCAAAAATAATGGTATCTCAACAGCTTTAGACACTTGCGGATACGCTTCCAAGAATATTTATCAGAAATTACTTCCCTATGTTGATTTGATCCTCCTTGATATTAAGGAGATTAATTCTGAAAAACATAAGGAATACACCGGCGTTCCGAATACCCTCATATTGGAAAATGCCATCTGGATTTCGAATTATGTGAAAGACAATGGTAAGAAACTGTGGATTCGAACTCCCATTATTCCAAATTATACTGCGACAGAGAAAAATGTTAAAGGAATTGGAGAATTTATAGTTAACAAGTTACATAACATTCCAGAAAGATGGGACTTGCTGTCGTTCAATAACTTATGTACAGCTAAATATGAAAGATTAGATATGGATTGGTCCCTAAAGGACTTTCCTCTAATTTCCTCAGATAAAATGGACGAATATATAGAGATTGGCAAAAAAAGTGGCGTTAAGAATGTTCAATGGTCTGGGTTAACGAAAAAACAAGAAGATCTTGAACATGCTGAAGAAAATTAATATAAGATGATATAAAATGGGAAAAAATAAAGTTGAATGGTCATCCGAAATATCTGACGAAGGTATAGAATTTACTCAACCAGATATAATGCTTAAGTTAGTCTCCACTATAGACGATCGAGGTTGGCCCCATATTACTCTAATTGCGAGTAATCGGGCAATAAGTAAAGACAAAATAGCATGGGGGGCTTTTACTGAGGGTTTGAGTAAG
Source organism: uncultured archaeon (assembly GCA_964508365.1). Lineage (GTDB taxonomy): Archaea > Asgardarchaeota > Lokiarchaeia > Sigyniarchaeales > SOKP01 > SOKP01. Next base: position 40,945 of record CAZDTP010000017.1, on the reverse strand, counting down.
CAATACGTTAAAGAGAGACCGAAGCAAGGAATTTTCTACATGAGTACCGAAATACCCTTTAAGTTCCTTCAAGTTAAAGCAGATTTTAGCCATATTACAAAGGAAGGTGAAGATTTAGAACATTTTAACCAATCACAATTGATGCGATACTTTACCTATATAAGAGTTCATACAGCGTACTATAATAACATAGTAGCTGCTACACCTGTAAGAAATTTACCCTTATTTGGTATTGTAAAAGGAATAATTAAGGATATGATTGGGAAAGGCGGAGCGAAAACAAAAATTGACGAAAAGCGTCTAAATGTCCTTGGATACAAATTATTTGCTGCACCTATCGCGGTCAGGGTAATTTCTTATATAGACCCTGCTGATGGGTATCCGACTATGATTCCTTCTATTCAACTTCAAGCTGCTGATTATAACAGATTGGTGTTTCCTCCTTCAATATTGAAAGAAGATTTATATCAAATTCCAGTGGATTCAAAAGTGGCTGTGTTTGGCATGAATTTTGATTTTTATAATCAAGTTGTAAAAGGAACTTTTACAGGATTTGAAAAATTTAGAGGAATCAAGTTTGGAGTTATCGAGATTGAGGAAATCTATAATAGTGCTCCTCCTGTTCCAAGAGTGATTTTTCCTAAAGTGGATTCTGTTCCAAAAATTACTGAATTCCACTTATAAGTTAGAGTCTTTTTTTTCTTCCCTCAATATTGAAAATTTTATTACTGATTTTGTTTTTTCTAATGTAGGATTAAAATTTACTCATAACAACAAATTAGGAGATTATTATTATGACGAAAGAAAAAATGAATGTCTTATTTATTATAACTGATCAGCAGCGAGCTGACATGATGGGGTGTTCTGGTAATAAAATAATTAAAACTCCCAACTTAGACAGGTTTGCAAGCGAGAGTGTACGTTTTTCTAATGCATTCTGCACATCCCCTATGTGTATGCCTAACCGAGCTACAATACTGACTGGTTACTATCCCAATGTTCATGGAGTGCGCAGTAATGGGATAAACTTGCCTGAAAATGTACCTACAATTACTCAAACCCTAGTTAACAGAGGTTATCATACAATCTCTATTGGTAAAACTCATTATAATACTTGGACACCGAGATACGATCCAAAAACAAAATCAGCGGAAGATAATTATGATTGGTATTTGAAAAACCCAACTGGTAATCATCTAACGCGAAAGAACTTTCCAATTCCCTACTATGGTTTTGAAGAAGTGGATTGTGTAATAGGTCATGGAAACGCATGTTCAGGGCACTATCTAGAATGGATAGAAGAAAAAAACCCTAAGATTGCTGAGCGAATCGTTAAGGAGTATTCCACTACAGTGCCAGCACAGGAAATTTTTTACGATAATTGGGTTCCTTTAGAGCTTTATAATACTACTTACATTCAGAACAATACCATAGCGTTTTTAGAAAGGTATTCTAAAGGTAACTATGGAGAAAAACCTTTCTTTTTACATTGTTCGTTTCCAGACCCCCATCAACCCGTTTCTCCACCAGGTAAATACGCAGATATGTATAAACCAGAGGAAATGGTACTTCCTAAGAATATTAACGATATAAAGAATTTATATAAACACCCTTATCTGAAAAAACACTTAGAACATCCCCCCGTAAGAGGATCATTATTACGCGAAGAAACAGAGGCAACTATAAGAAAGTTCATTGCACTTAGCTATGGTTCTGTTTCTTTAATTGATTTCGCAGTAGGTCAAATTTTAGCAGCTTTAGAAAAATTAGGTTTAGCAGACAATACAATGGTGATTTTTACTTCAGATCACGGTGATTATATGGGAGATCACGGTCTAATATTAAAGGGAATCTCTCCATTTAACGGTACTCTACAAATCCCATTATTATGGCGAATTCCTGGAATCACTAACCCATCAGTTTCTGATGCTCTTATTAGTTCAGTAGATATGCCCAAAACCATTCTTGAGCTATTGAATATCAAAGAACGATATAGACCCCCCGGAATGCAAGGTTATGATATGACCCCTGTTCTTAAAGATCCAAAATTAAAACTGCGAGATTCTGTTCTCATTACAGAAGATGAAGAAGTAGGTCCACATGGACCTTTATATACACGCTTAATACATTTAATAACAAAAAATTATAAAATAACTAAATATGCGGAAATACCAGGATATGGAGACATCTTTGATCGAAATAAGGATAAAGAAGAAGTTAATAACTTATGGGAAAAAGATAGAGATTTAAGATTAGAACTTCTAGATAAAATGTTCCACGAATACTCTCTTACGCGTAGTAGATTTCCAAAGAGAGATTCAGGATTTTAATTTCAAAATTGTAATAATAAATAATAACGATCTCGAAATGAAGTGGAAAACTAAAATAACTCAGATTTTAAATATAGAATTCCCTCTTATAATGGGAGCATTCGGGGGGTGGGGTAAATCTAAGTTCGCTTCTACTTTTTCAAACGCAGGTGGATTAGGAATTATCGTAGCTCTAAACTTTCCAGATCCAGAAGACTTCAGGAAAGATATACAAAAGATGAAGCAATTAACTACAAAACCCTTTGGAATTAATCTCTCGATGCCGCATCATATCTTAAATGATAACGAGGAAGGTAAAAAAACAAAAAAAAGGTATTTAGATTATGTCGATATCGCTCTAAATGAAAATTGTAGCATCTTTACAACTTCAGGATATAAAGCCTCTTTCATCGGAAAAAGAGTTCATGAAGCGGGTGGTTTATGGTTCCACAAATGCGTTTTAATCAAGCATGCTATTTCAGCAGAAAAAGAAGGTGCAGATGGAGTTACTTTGGTTGGTTTAGAAGGAACTGGGTTTAAAAATCCACAAACAAACACTACACTGGTTAATATAACCTTAGCTAGAAAAATGCTCAAAATTCCGATTATTGCTGCTGGTGGGATTGGTGACTCAAGAGGTTTTTTAGGCGCTCTGGCAATGGGAGCTGATGCGGTCTGTTTAGGTACAGCTTTAATGACTACTATAGAATGCCCCGTGCCAGTAAACATTAAAGAAAAATGGCTTCAATTAGATATTTCCGAGCAAAATTTTCACAATAAAATATACAAATATAATGTAAAGAATTTTATGGCACCTTCAACGGCAATAGGACACCATAATGAAATAATCCCGATGAAAACATTAATCGAGGAAATGATTAAAAATGCAGAGAATATATTGCGTTCTTGGGGATTTGATAATAACGAAATCAATACGCTTCGCCTTTAGTATTGGGATTAAATTATAGGTTGGTTAAAACCAATGAAAAATGATAAGAAAAAAGAAAAAGCTAAACTTGATGACGACGAATTAGAGAAGATTTTCGAGTCAACTTGGAAGAATTGGGCATCTCGTAGAAGATGTGAGCAGACTCATTTACCCGAGTATATTAAAAGAAAAAATAAGAAGAATCACATTAAATAATGGTATTCTTCAAATCTTTTTGAAATTTTACTATTCTTTCGCGGTTTTTTTTAATAATTTTACAAAATTCAAAATATTTATTGGAAGTAGCCTAATAGATAAAATATTAAATATATAGTTAATTAAAAATTTACAAAAAATTAAAAGAATATAAAGTGAAAAAAATGGCGGTACCAATTATTTTAATCGTTGCATTGATTGCTGGAATAATTTCCATTGGCATGGCTCTATACTTCAGATATTTAGTTCTTAAAGAAGATCCCGGAAATGAAAGAATGCAAGAAGTCGCTGGGTATATCGAGGATGGGGCAAAAACTTATATTAAAATCCAATACAAAATTCTAACTATATTTGTAACTGCTCTCTTTCTCATAATGTTGTTTTTATTACCCTCAAGAATTCACCCTGGTTCATTAAATTGGGAACAGTCCCTTGCTTACCTAATTGGTTCAGCAGGATCGATGTTAGCAGGATGGTTAGGTATGTATGTTGGAATTAAAGCAAATACAAGAGCAGCACAGGCTTGTACGAAAGGAACAAAATCTGGATTTGATGTTGCTTTTTTCGGAGGCTCCGTAATGGGTTTGACAGTTGTAGGTGTAGCTTTAATAGGTGTTTCTGTTATTTACTGGATTTTTGGTGATCCCTATGTTGTCCTGGGATTTAGCTTTGGGGCAAGCAGTATTGCTTTATTTATGAAATGCGGTGGAGGAATTTTTACTAAAACTGCAGATGTAGGAGCAGATCTTGTAGGAAAAGCTGAATACGATCTTCCAGAAGATGATCCTCGAAATCCTGCAACAATTGCCGACAATGTAGGTGATAATGTAGGTGACATTGCTGGAATGGGAAGTGATTTATTCGACTCTTATGTTGCTTCAATAGTAGCGGCGATGATGTTAGCAGCCGCATTTGGTGTAGTTGGCACTATCAGTTCTCCATTAGGAAATGTGACTTTGACAGAAGCAGGAACGGGAGTACTTGTAGTTACTCCTCTCGTACTTTGCGGTGTAGGTTTAATAGCTTCACTTATAGGAATATATTTCATAAAGTTAAAAGGTTCAGATGAACCTGGAAAAGCTTTAAACACTGGAACATATTTTGCCACACTAATCTATTTTGGATTATCAGCATTGTTTACCTTACTCTTAGCAATTGGATTAACACCTGAAGAAGTAGGGCTGTTATGGCGAATTTGGGGAACTTCAGCGATTGGACTCTTCTCTGGAATTGTTTTAGGATTTACAAGCGACTATTTTACAAGAGAAGATAAGAAACCTACAAGTAATATCGCTCATGCTGCTCAAGAAGGACACGCAGTAGTTATTCTTTCTGGGTTTTCATATGGTCTATTAAGTGTTGTTCCTCCTGCAATAGGGATTATAATTGCGATGGCAGTAGCGTATTGGCTCTCGGGTGTATTTGGAGTAGCAATGGCGGCAGTAGGAATGTTAGCAATAGTTGGAACTATAGTATCGAACGATGCCTATGGACCAATTGTTGATAATGCTAGAGGTATTGCAGAACAAGGAGATTTAGGTGAAGATGTAATACGTACAGCAGATCGATTAGACTCCGCAGGTAACACGGCTAAAGCAATCACTAAGGGCTTTGCGATTGGAGCAGCCAATTTGACTGTAATGGCGCTCCTTTTTTCCTTTGCAGAAGAGGCTGATATTCCTAATATGGATTTACTAAATGTTGGCGTTTTAATAGGCGCTTTCATTGGAGTAGTCGTCCCAGCATTGTTTTCAGCGTTGTTAGTGTTAGCTGTTCAACGAAACGCTGCAAAAATGGTTGATGAAATTCGAAGGCAATTTGAAGAAAACCCAAAAATTCTAACTGGTGAAGTAGCTGCTGATTTCCAAAAGACGATTGATATTGCAACTAAAGGCTCGTTGCGCGAATTAATTATACCAAGCATTATTTCGATAACCATTCCTATTAGTGTTGGAATTCTTTTTGGTGTAGCTTCTTTGGGTGCATTTTTAGCGGGTGCAATTCTTTCTGGATTCGTGTTTGCTGTCTTTATGAGTAACGCTGGAGGAGCATGGGACAACGCGAAAAAATGGATTGAGGACGGCAACCTTGGCGGTAAAGGAACAGAAGTTCATAAAGCAGCAATTACTGGTGATACTGTAGGCGACCCTTTCAAAGATACTGCTGGTCCAAGTATTAACACATTATTAGTAGTCATGTCCTTGACAGCATCGATCTTTATGGGATTACTGTTATTATTTAACGGTGGTCTTGGATTAATCCCCTTTTAAGACAAGAACAGTTCTGAAGATTAACATAAAATAACTTTTTCTTTTTTTTATATTTAAGACTTTCTGTGAAATAAATTTCCATGGACAAATTGACATTAAAATCGAAAAATATTATTTAAAATTGAGTATTTAGTCTATCATTTAAACCATTAATTTTAGGATTTGGACTCACCTATGGCTGATAGAAAGTTCCTTAACAAAGAAGAACATGCTGAACATCTGAGTAATTATTCGATCGATCCGAGAAAAGCAATGTTTACCATCATTCTAAGTATTCTTGTCGATGTTTTCGGATATAGTATGGTTTTACCACTTTTACCTGAAATTGTAAAAGATTTTGGTTCTTCAGCTTTTTTCGTTGGTATTCTCGTATCCTCAAATGCGTTAACTACTTTTATATTCGGACCAATTTTGGGACGATTATCAGATAAATACGGTCGTAAGCCAATATTACTAATTTCGCAGGCAGGAACTGGTATTTCATTTCTAATCTTAGCATTATCTCCAAATATTTATGTTATACTTTTCTCTCGAATTTTAGATGGAGTGTTTGGAGGACAAATACCAGTTATACGTGCTTACATATCTGATATCACTACACCAGCAACCCGAGCTTCTGAAATGGGTAAACTAATGATAGGACATACAGTAGGAATGGTTTTCGGGCCAATTATCGGAGGATTTTTAGGCGAACTCAATTGGAGATACCCTTCTCTACTCGCAGTAATTTTATCCATAATTGCCATGATCTTAACACTAAGAGTATTAATAGAGAGTATGCCAAAAGATCGAATCTCAGATCTGAAACAACAAAAAAAAACCCGAGAATTATCTTCAGAAAAGAAAAGGAAGACTTTTACCACAGAAATTATCATTCGTTTTGTGCAGGTTTTCTTATTATTCTCAATTACAGTTATGTTTAACTCGAGTATGGCGTTAATTCTTGATGAAAGGTATGGAGCTTCCCCAATCATTATTGGGCTTGTTATGACTCTTGCTGGTGTAACAATCATGATATACGGAGGATTACTTATGAAACCACTCTTTAAGAAAGTAGGAGAAAAAAGAATTTTATTAATTGCTTCAATTCTCCTTATTGTAAATTTTGCAATCTTCCCTTTTATGACGGAATTGTGGATGATTTTTGCTTTCATTCCATCTTTCGTATTCAGTATGGTGTTTTTACCATCTTTAATACAGAGCAATATTACTAAAGCAGTGGATGCTGATAAACAAGGTGTAGTGAGCGGAATGACGACCAATATTCAGTCAATCGCACAAATTATTGCACCGTTGATAGCAACAGGGTTCATAGAAATAGGAGGATTAACTATAGGTATGATATTCTTCAACCAATACGAACTTATAGGTTATCTGGCAGTCATTTTAGGTATCGGGCTCTTCATCGTCTTATTTTTTGACTTAAAACGACATTCCTATCTCTTTTCTTACGAAAAAGCACAAAATGAATCTGCTGAATCGAAGTAATTAAATAAAATCACTTATTCCTTAAGTGGGGAATAAATAGGTAGAATACCAAATCCCAAAACAATCACATATTTATTTCATTTTATCTTTTATAGATTTGACACATGAGATATGGGGCTGACGGTGAATATGATTCGCTGAGGAACCTCGCCTCACATTTCCAAACGAGGAGTAGATAACTACTACGGTGAAAACCGTATTTTAGCAACTGAAACGGCACTGCCCTTTTACGCATATTAATGACTTGGAATTAAGCCAGAGAAATTGTAATCGGGAACGGTTGGAACGAGCTAAAACCTTGGTGCAAGGCCAAATGAAAGCGATGAGGATTTGGAACGAGCTTTAGGTAGGCCGCTTAGTTTGATGCCCCAACTATTTCTTGGCAACGAGAAATGGAACAAAAAGGCGGGTATGTATCTCAGGTGTCTTTTTATTCTTTTTTTTACAGATCTAAAGGAAAGTGAATTGCAATTTTACATACTTCATCACCTTCTATAACAGATGCAAGAATTTCTACTTTAACAGGTTTTTGCAGTATTTCTTCCCATAAATCTTTATAAAAACCTGCACCGCAATAACAATAAATTTGTATGGATATTATAAAGCGCCAATGGAGAAGGGCTCTAATACTTAATATTTATTGCTTCATCACTCATCATCTATCAAGCTAAATGTGTCATCTTCGTCATCACATTTAGGACATTTTTCAGGTATATCCTCTAGATCAAAAACCTCTCCGCATTTATCACATTTCCACTTCATAATAGTTTGTTTTTTCTTATTCGGTCTCGATTCTTTCGAGGATAAAGAGTAATTTATACGATACGATAACTAAAAATGGAATTAAAATTTTGGCATTACGCTTTCAAGTTTTAAATGGAAAAAATTGATATTATTTAGTTTAGCTTTTAAGACTTTAAGATATTTCTATGTTTTCAATAAGTTTTAACTCGTTCTCACTTAGGATGATGTCTGCCGCTTTCGAATTAGCTTCCACATGTTCGATTTTAAATGCTTTAGGTATAGAAATAACATTTTTATGATTTATCAGCCATGCGATAGCAATCTGTTGAATTGTTGCATCATGTGCTTTTGCTATGCTGTTTAATTTATCTATCATCTCGCCTTTTAAATCGGAATAGCCTCTGTGTCCGAGAGGGCTATAAGCCGTTAAGGTTACTCCATTTCCTTGATAGTATGGTAATGATTCAGACATATGTTTTTGCTTGGTGATGTTTGCGGGTAATTGATTCGTCACTAATTCATTATTAAGAAAGCTTAAGCCCTCCTTGAATTGCTCTACTGAGAAATTACTTACACCAATATACCTAGTTTTGCCTTCTTTTACTAAATGATCCAATATCTTCATTTGTTTTTTCCTTGAAGTAAAAGGAGAAGGCCAATGTATTAAGTACAAATCGAAATTATTAATCCCTAAGCGTTTTAAACTCTTACTAGCAGCTTTTTTCATCGTTCTAAAGTTTAAATGTATCGGAAATAACTTGCTTGTGATAAACAAATCATCTCTGTTATATTCTGAAATAATATCACCTACAACTTTTTCGGAAGTGCCGAACCCATAGAATTCAGCAGTATCTATATGGGTTAAACCTTGTTCTATTCCTTTTCTTAATGATTTTTTCCACGAATCATAATAATTTTTTCCTTTTCTACTCTTAATTCCCCACGTACCTTGACCCAGAACAGGAATTTGTTCCCCTGTTTTTCCTAATTCAACTTTCCTCATATTAAACAAAAGTAAATCTTTGAATTTAATCGTCGTTATTTTTAGAAACACAAGAATCAAATCAAAGCTGAAGTAAAAGCTATTGAACTCACACTTAGCAATCAAAATAGACTTAATATTGAGTAGTTGCGATTAATTTAAATCCTTGAATTTTTCTAATAATGCCCTCTGTTGTTCTGATATCTTTTTCGGAATTTCAACTGTAACTACTACATATTGGTCCCCTTTACCCTTTCCTCTGAGATATGTAGCGCCTCTATTTTTAATTCTAAATTCCGTGCCATGCTGAGTTCCCGGGGGTATCTTCAACTCTTTCTCAGTTACTTTTTCAGTCTTATAATCTAAGGTCGGAACGGATATTTCTCCGCCCAAAATCGCTGTAACAATATCCAGACTAATTGGAGTAAAAAGATCGTTTCCACGACGAATAAATTTATCATTTTCTTCAATTCTAATTCCTAAATAAAGATCTCCAGGAATTGCTCTGCTTGAAGGAATATGTCCTGCTCCTTGAACTTTAAGGTGTACTCCGTTTTCTACGCCTGGTGGTGTATTTATATGGATTGTTTTTGTCTCAGCCACAACTTTTCTTCCATCGCACACAGGACATTTTTTCTTAATGATTTTACCTGTACCATTGCAAGCATAGCATTCAGATTCTCGGACTATTGTTCCAAAGCCAGATTGGGTCATTTTTCTCATTCTACCTGACCCTTCACATTGCGGACATGTTTTTACGCTTGATGGATCTTCTGCACCAGTACCTTCACACTTATCACATGGAGTATATCTCTGAATTACCACATCTTTTTTGGTACCAAACATAGCCTCTTCAAATGTTATTTCTATGTAATCTTCAATATCTTGGCCAACCTCTCGGCGGGGCGCAGAGCTTGATCTACCTCTGGAACCAAAAATACTACCAAATCCAAAATCATCACCTCCAAAGATGGATCCGCCTCCAAAAATAGATTTGAGTAATTCGTCAATGCCTGGAATTCCGCCCCTGAAATAACTACTCATATCGACATCTACACCACTAAAACCGTATCGATCATAATTGCTTCTTTTATTAGTGTCGCTTAGAACTTCGTAAGCCTCTTGAAGCTCAATAAATTTTTCTTTGGCTTTTGGATCTGTTTTATTCAGATCTGGATGGAGCTTCCTTGCTAAACGCCTATAAGCAAGTTTAATGTCGTTTTCACTCGCATCCTTTGCTACACCTAATACCACATAATAATCCCTCTTATTATTCGTATTCATGATCTTTATGTCTCGCTATGATCTCCATTGAGCTTAATTACTATTAATTAAAATTAATTATGAAATTTATCTTTTTAGGTATCAGAATAACTAAAAAGAAATATATAAACCTTTAAGATATAATCTTGTAAAAAAAATACATAAATAAGAAAAAGAAATTTAATCAGTAGAAATTTAATTGAGATTATTACTATGTTGTTCAAATAAATATTTAGTCAGATTCTTCCCAATCTACATCTACAACTTTCTTTTTATCCTTGTCTTTTTTATCTTTATCTTTTTTATAAGTTGCTCCACCAGCACCAGCACCTCCCATATCACCAGGGGGAACTCCACCCATTCCACCAGGGGGCATACCTCCCATTCCACTCGCAGCTTGTTGAGCTTGTTGAGCCGCTTGTTGATACACTTGGTCTTGAGATTGTTGAGCGTAAATTCTTTGAGAGAAACCATGCATAGATTTTTGTAAATTTTCGATTCCTAATTTTATTCTCTGAAGATCGTCTGTTTTAATGTCCTCTTCTAAGGATTTCATAGCGGATTCTATTTCAGTTTTTTCATTTTCTTCAATTTTATCCTTGTTATCTTCCATTAATTTCCTTGTCTGGTAAATCATCGAATCAGCGTTATTCTTCGCTTCAATCAATTCCTTGATTTTCTTGTCTTCTTCCTCAAACTGCTCTGCATTTCTTACTTTCTCTTCAATTTCTTCAGGTGTAAGCCCTTTTGCACCGGTAACTGTAATCCCTGTCTCTTTACCAGTACCTAAGTCTTTAGCAGTCACATGAACAATACCGTCAGCATCAATCGTGAATTTTACTTCGATTTGTGGAATTCCTCGAGGAGCTGGGGGTATACCAGTAAGATGAAACATTCCTAATGGGATATTGTCTTTTGCCATTGCTCGTTCTCCTTGCAAAACATTTATTGTTACAGCAGGTTGATTGTCTGCGGCTGTACTAAAAATTTGCTGTTTTTCGGTTGGTATAGTAGAATTTCTTTCAATTAATTTTGTAAAAACTCCACCTAATGTTTCTACCCCTAAGGATAATGGAGTAACATCTAATAGTAATAAATCATCAACATCCCCTGCTATAATGCCTGCTTGAATCGCTGCTCCAATAGCAACGCATTCCATAGGATCGACGGAATGTTCAGGTTCTTTACCAAAGAAATCCTTAAATTTCTTTTGAACGGAAGGCATCCTCGTAGGACCGCCAACTAAAATTATTTTGTCAACCTCGTGAGCAGGTATTTTGGCATCGTTAATTGCTCTCTTCATTATAGGATCCAGTCGTTTTAGAGTTGGTTCAATTAATTGTTCTAAGTTTGCTCTTGTGAGTTCAACATCTATGTGAACAGGATTTCCATCTTTTTGAGTAATGTAGGGTAAATTAATTTGAGTACTTAATGTAGTAGAGAGTTCGATTTTAGCTTTTTCACCAGCGTCTTTAATTCTTATCATTGCTTTGCTGTCTCCCCTAAGATCAATACCTTCTTTCTTTTGGAAATTACCAGCTACCCAATCAATTATAACGTTGTCCATGTCAGTTCCTCCTAATTGAGTATCTCCCGCAGTAGATAAAACCTCTACGACGCCTTCTCCATACTCCATTATAGTGATGTCGAATGTTCCTCCTCCTAAATCCAAAACGCATATTTTTAAAAGTTTCCCTTTTGTATCTTTATCGAGACCGTAAGCTAAACACGCCGCCGTAGGTTCATTTATCATCCGTACTACTTCAAGGCCAGCGATTTCACCTGCGTTTTTTGTTGCTGTCCTCTGAGCGTCATTGAAGTATGCAGGAACTGTAATAACTGCTTTTTTAACTTCTTCACCAAGATAAGCACTTGCGTCGTTCTTTATTTTTTTTAGAATCATAGCAGAAATCTCTTCTGGTGCGAATTCTTTCCATTCCGCACCTACTTTTATTTTCGCTTTGTACGATAGACCCATCTTCCTTTTAATCGCTGTAACCGTTCCATCTGGATTAGAGACTGCTTGTCTTCTAGCTGGTTCGCCTACAATTTTTCTACCACTTTCATCAAATGCTACATACGATGGAAATGCCTTACCCCCTAAGGTCCGTCCTTCCGCAGCCGGGATGATTTCTGGTTGGCCTGTTCCACTTAATATCGCACATGCGCTATTAGATGTTCCTAAGTCTATTCCAATAATCTTCTCTTTTTTCTTCGGTTTGCTTTCTTCACTCATTATATAATTCACTTCTTCTAAGATTATTAGTAGAATTTATTATAAATATAATTTTTTTATTTTCTATTAGTTTCAATGAAAAATATAATTTTTAATATTTTTTTAATTTTATGACTAGGAGTTCATTAAAAAAAAAACATTTAACGATAGAATAAGTGAGATATACTATGAAATAACATGGTTGATAAATTAAAAACAAAAAATTTTTTTTCCTTTCGAAATTAAATTATATTAAATGATTAGAGTTTTCATATTTTAACAGTATAATTAATAATTATCTTATTAAAACGCCTGTAAATTATGACTCGAAAAAAAAAGGAAATAGAAAAGATGAGTAAAGATTCAATAAAAAATGGAGATATACTACCCTCTAAAGTAGAAAATACTGAATCTAAGGATACAGTTGTAAACGCCGATAAAGAAAAGGTAGAAAAGCAGGATGTTAAACTATTAGAGGGCGAAGAACAGAAAGTATTAGAATACCATGATCTTGATGATTTAATTACTAAATTCAATGAACTTAAAGAAACCAACAAAAAAGACAAAGAAGCACTATTAAAATACCAAAAAGAAAGTGAAACTTGGAAAAATAAACATATGAGACTTCAAGCTGAGTTCGAAAATGCTCAAAAGCGTTGGAATAAAAATCGTCAAGATTTAAGAACCGAATATACAGGTCTTGCTTTAAAATCTTTTTTACCACTATACGATTCCTTTAAAAAAGCTCTGGATGGAGATGACGAAGATAGAGCTATTCTAAAGCAATTTTATGATCAATTTATGAGCATTTTGAAGTTTCACAAAGCAGAACCCATTGAGGTCAAAATTAACGATCCTTTTGATTATTCTTACCATGAAGCATTAAGTTCACTCGAAAAAGACGATCTTCCTAACAGTTCGATAATAGAAATTATACAAGATGGCTGGAAGATGGATAAAGATGTTCTGAGATATACTAAAGTTATTATATCTCGCGAACCTCCGCCCCCAAAACCCGAAGCGGAACCCGAAGAGGAAACTGAAGTAAAAGACGCTCTGGAAGTTATAGATCAAGATACAGAAATTGTTAACAGTGAAGAAGAATTAAAAGAAGAAGTTGAAGAACATAAAGAAGAAGAAGACAAAATAGAAAACAATAATAAATAATCCTTTTCCTCCTAAAAAATTATCTACTTTCACTTCTTTCTTATTTTAAAGGCTACTATTTATAATTCCAAGGATAATAATCATATTATTTTATGATTTATAATAAAAACTTTTTATAACTTGAGTTTAGTTATGTAAACTTAGCATTTAAACTAAAATGTTATCATAAAGAGAAAGGAAATGTCAAAAATTCGAGAAGTGGGAGTAGCTCTAAAAAGTAGATCAACAATGGAAGGTGCGGGGGTCAGATTGAAACGAGCGTTTGGATATACTGATCCTTCATTAGATCCATTTTTGCTTTTAGATGATTTCCACTCAAATAATCCAAATGATTACATGGCAGGATTTCCATGGCACCCTCATCGGGGGATTGAAACGATTACTTATATGCTTCATGGTCGACTAGAACATGGGGATAGCATGAAAAACAGTGGTATTATCGGAGCTGGTGATGTGCAATGGATGACTGCCGGAAGTGGTATAATACATCAAGAAATGCCAAAGAAAGATGAAAGTGATTCCCTTTTAGCGGGCTTTCAATTGTGGGCTAATCTACCTGCATCTCATAAAATGATGAATCCAAGATATCGTGATATAACCAAAGAACAAATTCCAGAAGTCGTCGTAAATGATAATGTGAAAGTAAAAATAATTTGTGGGGAAGTAAATGGTGTAAAAGGTCCTGTTCAAGATGTAATAACCGATCCAGAATATTTAGATGTCTCTATAGAGCCAAATTCTGAATTTAAACACTCATTAGTTAATACTCATAATGTTTTTGCGTATGTCATAGAAGGAGAAGCGAAATTTAATCCAATCAAGAATGAAATTGTTGGTGCAGAGCACCTTGTAATTTTTAAAGAGGGGGATGAAGTTTTAATACAAACTAAAGATAAATCCGTTAGATTCCTTTTGATCTCTGGTAAACCAATAGGAGAACCTGTCGCGTGGAGAGGTCCGATTGTTATGAATACTGAAGAAGAATTAAGAATAGCTTTTAATGAATACAATAAAGGTACTTTTATTAAGCATAAATAATCGTCTTAACTTTTAATTGTAAACCTAAAAAGTTATTAGTTGTAGACCTTTCAATAATACAAATATTAATTATACTCAAAGATGTAAAAATGGCTGAAGAACCTGAGTTCCCCCCTTTGCCAGATTTAGGAGATATCCTTGATCGAAAAGATCGTTTTATACCAAAGAAGACGACCGTTTTAAAATGTAAAGAATGTAATACCAAATATTCTCGAGAATTTAAGCAAGGAGATTATATATTTAAGAAAATAATCAACGAAGAATGCCGAGAATGTCATCGCAATAAAGTTCTTGCGGTTGAAGAGATTTATTCTGAATGGGTTGATCCTAAGAAAAAATAAGTTTTCAAACTTCTCGAAACCTTTTAAAAAAAAAGAAGATGTTATTAATTTTCAACTTTTAGTTCTTTTTCTATTAATAGCAATATATAGGCATCCCAAAACTAAGCCTACTATAATTAAAATTGAGACGAATACAAAATACCATAAAATGCCGAGTACAATGATATCTAGAAAAAAATATATGTAATACCCAGTAAATGTGCCATGTATAAAAGCAAACACTAAATAGCATAATGGATATATGATCCAATAGAGTAAGTAGCTCCATTTATATCTCAATTTAGTTTCGGTTAGTATCCAGTCGACTATAAATGCGATTGGGGTAAGATAATGAAATACAACGTTGCTAAATGCTGCAAATCCAGTGGGTTGGTAAATGGGGGCCAGTAAAACTGCAAAGAAAATAAATGTAATTGTGATATAGAGCGTAAAAGCACCTTTGAGAGGTCCTGTAATCTTTTCAAGAGTTTCTGGCTTGTTATGCCATAGAATTGCTAATGTAAGCCATATAGTAATTATTAAGTTTGTTTGATAAGTGAAAGTTTTAAAGCGATTAAACCACTCGAGAATTGGGTCGATTTCTAGGGCATAATTAACTGCGCTAGCTATAAAAGTAAACTAACTTAATCCAGCAATAAGTATACGGTATTTTAAAATATTATTACTTGAAAGAGTTATGGTTTTCATTTTTAACACTATCTATTTAATATTAAATAAATCTAAGAAACGATTAAAATTAAAACTATTTCTTTTCTAACCTTTTCAAGAATTCTCTTTTATTCTAATCCTAATAGTTTAACGATTAGATTTGCCATGGAATAGGGATCGAGGCTTTTATCCATAACTAACCTTATATATTCATCAATCGTGGGATTGGAACTAATCAAGCCCTCTACTTTTTTCGTGATTTTATGCTTTAAAATCTGGAGGGTTTCGCTTTTAATCCTATTTTTCTGATAGTTTTCTATAACACCTGACTTCGATAGAAATTCTCTATGTTTATCAATCAGTTTAATGAGTTCTTCAAAGTTTTCACCCGTTATTGAATTAGCTTTAACAATTTCGGGTGTCCAATTGGATTTTAGTGAGTTGTTTTCTCCTACTTTTTCAAATGCGTACTTATAATTCATTCTTAATTCTAACATTTGCATGATATCGGCAATTTTTTTATCCGCACCAGATAAGTCCATTTTATTTACAACAAAAATATCGGTAATTTCCATGATTCCGGCCTTGATAGCCTGAATATCGTCTCCTGACCCAGGTACTAAAAGAACAACCACAGTATGAGCCGATTTAAAGATATCTACTTCCGATTGTCCAACACCTACGGTTTCTACGATTATTATATCGCATCCATAGGCATCTAATATTTTTACAGCATCTTCCGTTGCCCTCGCTAATCCTCCGAGCTGTCCTCTATTGGCCATACTTCGAATAAAAACATTTTTAAGTGAAAAGTTGTCTTTCATCCGTATTCTATCCCCTAATAGTGCACCTCCAGTCAAAGGGCTTGTAGGATCTACGCAGATAATTCCGATTTTCTTACCTTGTGTGGCATAAATTTTAGTTAAAGTGGATATAAAAGTAGACTTACCGCTTCCTGGTGATCCCGTTATCCCTAAAATATATGCATTTCCTGTGTGGCTATAAATAGCGTTAATAATATTTTCAGCGGCTTCAATATCATTTTCTACTAAAGTTATAAGCCTGGCAACTGCTCGAGCATTGCCATTTAGTAGTTTTTGGATTAAATCGGAATAGTCCATAGTATACTATCTTTTTAAATTGTTTTTAACAAATTCCACTATTGTTTTAAGCTCGGTTCCGGGACCATAAAATCCTTTTAATCCATGCTTTTCTAAAAAGGGTTTGTCTTCGTCAGGTATAATTCCGCCCACGCTTACAAGAACATCATCAATGTCATTTTCATTCAGTTTTTCCATGATTACAGGACACAATGCTTTATGAGCACCAGATAACATACTTAGCATTACAGCGTCTGGGTCCTCTTGTAGAATTGTCTGAACAATCATATCTGGAGTTTGATGAAGTCCGGTATAAATGACTTCCATCCCCGCATCTCTAAGGGCTCGAGCTATGACTTTCGCGCCCCTGTCGTGTCCATCAAGCCCAGGCTTGCAAACTAATACTTTTATCTTTCTTTTTTCTCCCATTTTAACATCCTCATTTAAAAAATTGAATCTTCTACATACACACCAAAAACATCTTTAAGAGTGGCCATAACCTCTCCTATTGAGGCATATTCTCTTATTGCATCTATTATATAAGGCATTAAGTTTTCAGTACCCTTTGCGGCTTCTTTTAAAGCGTCCAATTTCGCTTGAACCTTCTCGTTACTCCTTTGATCTCTTAAACGCTGTAAATTTTCAATCTGCTCTCTTGCAACATCTTCGTCTATTTTTAATAAGGGCGTTGCACAAGGTTCTCTTAATTGATCATCGTTTACTCCAACAATAGTTCGAACTCTCGCTTCAACTTCTCTCTGGTATTTGTAAGATGCAGTGGCAATCTCTTTTTGAAAGAAATTTGCTTTAATCGCCGGAATCACACCACCTAAAGCTTCGATCTTTTCAAAATATACTTCTGACTCCTCTTCCATTTTATTTGTTAGCCACTCAACATAATAAGATCCCGCGAGTGGATCTACTGTATCGGCAACACCTGATTCGTGAGCAATGATCTGTTGCGTTCGTAAAGCGATTTTAACTGCTTTTTCAGTTGGTAAGCATAATGCCTCATCAAATGAATTAGTATGAAGAGATTGAGTACCTCCTAAAACAGCTGCTAAACCTTGTATCGTAACTCTAGCAATATTGTTTTCTGGCTCTTGAGCGCTTAACGATACTCCCGCAGTTTGGGTGTGAAAGCGCAACCTCATTGATTCTATTTTTTTTGCACCATATTTATTTTTCAGTCTCTTAGCCCAGATTCTCCTAGCAGCTCGATATTTACATACTTCTTCAAAGAAGTTATTATGAGAATTGAAGAAAAAAGAAAGTCTAGGAGCAAAATCATCTACATCTAAACCTCTTTTCATCGCTGCCTCCACATAGGCAAACCCATCGGCTAAAGTAAAAGCGAGCTCTTGGACAGCGGTTGAACCTGCTTCTCTTATGTGGTATCCTGAAATTGATATTGTATACCATTGAGGAACGCTCTTTGCACAATATTCAATGGTATCTATAATTAATCGCATGGATGGTTCCGGTGGAAATACCCATGATTTTTGGGCAATATATTCCTTCAGAATATCATTTTGAATTGTTCCTCTTAATTTATCCGCAGTATGACCTTGTTTTTCTGCTGTTACAATATACATTGCAAGTAATATTGAAGCAGGAGCGTTAATCGTCATGGAGGTAGAAATCTTAGACAAATCAATTCCACTGAATAATCTCTCCATGTCTTTTAAAGTGTCAATCGACACACCTTCCTTTCCTACTTCACCTAAGGCTTCATCATCGTCAGCTTCATAACCATAAATTGTATGCAAGCTAAAAGCAACGCTCAAACCCGTTGTACCGTGTTCTAATAAGAATTTGTATCGTGTATTCGTTTGTGCAGCCGTCCCAAATCCCGCAAATTGACGCATAGTCCATAATCGACCTCGATACATACTAGGGTAAGCTCCGCGAGTAAAAGGGTATTTACCGGGTGTTCCTAAGTCTAAATCGTAATTAAAATCTTCTATATCTTCTGGAGTGTAAAGAGGTTTAATTTCTATGTTGGATAGATTTGTAAATTTTTTGCGTCTTTCAGTTTTGGTCGGTTTTAAGGTTTTACTTTCATCAATTTCAGTCATAATAATATCTCTTTCCTAACAAATTAAAACAGGGTTATATTATTTTTAACTTAATTATCCTAGTTTTTGATAAGAATTCAAATGTATTAATTCTTATTATAATAACTCTTTGCTAAATATAGCGTGCTAATGCTTCAAATATAAATATTTGTCAAAAAGAAATATTCAATGTAGGGAGTTTAGGGTATTAATTAATTTAAGAAATTATATACTTTTGTAAGCATCACTAATAGAAGAACATCCGCCGCATCGAACGCACCCAGCCTTACTTTTCAAAGGATTCACTCCGTATTCTTTCATCAATTTAGCTGTTTTTGTGTATATTTCTACCATTTTATCCGACGTAATCGTAGAAATCTTCTCCCGCCCAGGAATTGACCTGACTGGAGTGATATATGGAATTACGCCTAAACAGATTACTTTTTCTACATCTGAAATGAAATCTTCTAAAGTTTCACCAAAACCAGTTAAAAGATAGGATGAAACTTGATTTTTTCCAAAAACATCAAGTGCATGCGTCCAATTTTTTTCGTACGCTTCATAGGTTATGCGAGATTTTCCAGGAGTAACATTATTTCTTATATTTTGATCGAGAACTTCAAGATGGATTCCAATTGTATTAGCGCCCGCATCTCTTAATTCATCAAGATATGAGACATCTTCTAAAGGCTCAATTTGAACATGGAGGGGGAGTTTAGGAAAGTTTTCTTTGATACCTTCTAAAAGTTCAATATATCTTTTAGCGCCTTTATCAATCGTTTCGTCTGTACCACTCGTTAAAGTCATATGATTACATCTTCCTTCTTTTTTCGCAGCTTCAATAACTTCAGACATTTGTTTTGAATTTTTTTCTTCAATTGTTGCTCCACTCTCCAAGCTTAACTCGATGGCGCAGAATGTACAACCCTCTCCGCATGCGTGATACACACACTTTTGGTAAATCGTACTTGATAAACAGTCTATTCCGTGAACCAAAGCAATTTTTTTCATCGGAATTCCGTCAGAGGTAAGGTATTCAGAATTGTAAAAAGTTGGATTTTGAATTAATTTTAATCTACTATGCTCGGATTTATTTTTAATGTCATAAATTAAGAAATATCCGTCCTTATTTTCCCGAACAACAAGATTTGATGTTGAAGGATCATTCCACAGAGCAGCATTTACAATTGCTTGATTCTCAAAAAGAAAATATCTCCCACCTAACGGTCCCGCGCCTCCCTTACGACCGTATGAGATCTCAATTCCTTGATTTTTATAATGATCGATTAATTTTTCATCCAAAAATAGCCCATTACATAAGATCTCCGTTTTCTTAACAAAAGAAGTGTAATTATCGATCATGGTACCATGTTTTAACATTAAAAACGATATTTTAATAAAATTTTTTAATTATTCTTCATAGAATGAATTTAATAACATTTTATAATTTTAATTCTTATTAGATGTAAATATTATTTTATAAATTGATTCAATTATGGCACATAAAAGACCTTGGCATTGCTACTCATCGTGGAGTAGAAGACCATATCAGCATAAGCGTAGTGCTAATCATAGGAGAGAATACGCGAGAGGAGGAGCTCAGAGTAAAATAGTTCGTTTCTGGGGAGGGAATAAAGATATTCCATGGGAGGATTGGGGGTTAGTAATTTCTTTAAAGGTAGATAGGCAAATCCAAATCTCTTCAAATTCTCTGGAAGCAATCCGTATAACTGTAAACAGTGCTTTGCAGAATAAATTAGGAAGATCAAATTATCGGTTTAGAGTAAGACCCAAACCCTTTCAAAAATATCGAGAGAATAGAATGTTGGCCTTTGCTGGAGCTGACCGGGTTCAGAGCGGTATGAGGCACTCATTTGGGAGATCTACAGGAGTATGTGCTCGAGTAAGAGCAGGAGCTGTCGTCTGCGATGTTGGCACGAACTTAAAGAATTTAGCTATCGTTAGAGATCGATTAAGAGTAGCTTCAATGAAAATCTCGTGTCCATGTAGTATTGTTGTTACTAAATACAAAACTCCTGAGATATTCAAACAATCTGGTTTACCTCTTTACGATGATAAAAAGAGACAAGAAGTTCCAATGTTCGAGTTTGTAGTCGCTTAAATCACCATACTACTAATTTTTGCAATTCTCTTTCTTAATTCTATCTAGTGGTTCCGTAAAAAATTATTTAATTAGCAAATCAATTAAATAATAATAACTTAAACTGCAACTAGGTGGTAGTGTATTACGAAATTAAGAGTTGGATTAATTGGTGCTGGTGGTTTTGGGATAATTCATTTAAGGGGGTATACTAAAAATCAGAATTGTGATCTAGTAGCAATTGCATCCAGAACAGAAAACCACGCTAAAATAGCTTCTGAGAGATTTAATATCCCCAATGTGTATGTTGGTGAAGATAGTTGGAAAAATTTGATTGATAAAGAAGAATTAGATATTGTAAGTATTTGTACTCCAAACTATTTACATGCTCCCATTGTGTTAAAGGCCATTGAGAAAGATTGTAATATTTTATGCGAAAAACCAATTGCTATCTCTCGTGAAGAATTATCCCAAATCGAAGAGAAATTAAATAATAAAAATATTATCTTCTTTACATCATTCCAGAAGCGATATAATCCGATTTTTAGGTTAATAAAGAGTGTTATAGATGAAGATATTCTTGGGACAATTACTTCAGTTAGATATTTTTTCAGCCATTATGGCCCTTATAAATCTTGGAAGGCTCTTTCTGAAGAAAAGTGGTTTTTTGATTCTAAAAAGGCAGGTGGGGGCGTATTATTAGATCTAGGGGTTCATTGCATTGATATTTTACGATATTTATTAGAAGAATACGATAAAGTTAACGGAATAAATTTTAACACCTCTTGTATAAATATGGAAGATGAAGATAACTGTAATGTTCTTTTTCGATTTAAAAACGATATATTAGGACTTATTAGCGTTTCTTGGTGCAATGAACCTTCAGAAACATTAGATATCTTTGGAACAAAGGGTTTTATAAAAATAGATATAAATGGAAGGAATCCTCTTTCATTTGGTCCAAGAAATTTGAAAAGTAACAAAGTTATTAAAGATCTATTAAAATTTAAGCCGACTAACGAATCTGCTCAAAACAAGTTGATTGATCACTTTATCAATTGTATTCAAACTAAAAAACAAGAAAGTCCTAACTTTATTGATGGAAAAAAGGCGGTAGAATTTGTATTAGAAGCATATTCTTTCAAGAAATAGAGCTAAAATTTAAAAAATAAACATCAAATTTTTAACTATCTAATCTCTCCTATTTATAATTAGAAATATTCTATCAAGTTGGATAAACCTTGAAAGATTTACAACCGTTCTTCAATCCAAAAAGTGTGTTAATAATTGGAGTTTCAAGGCAAGCACTCTCGTTCAGTTTTACAGTGCTAAAAAATCTCTTAGAAATCTTCTACAAAGGAAAACTTTATATCCTAAACCCTAATGCTAATGATATTTTAGGAGTTAAATCGTATCATTCTTTTGAGGAATTACCAGAAATTCCAGAGCTGGCTGTAATAGTCCTAGGAAAGGATATTCTTAAAGTGGTTGAAAACCTAGGAAAAATCGGCGTTAAATATGTTGCAATTCAAACTGAATTAAAACCAGGTGCGAAAATAAACGATTTAACTTTCAAACTACATCAAATGTGTATAAAATATAATATCACATATTTAGGACCGTCTATGTTAGGAATAATCAATTTTAGCAATAACTTTACATCGTCAATTATCCCCGTACGACAACATATTATGCGAGGAAACAAAAACATAAAGGAGGGAATGAGTTTTATTGCTCAATCTGGAGGTTTAGCAGGCGCAATGGGATGGTGGACACCTTCACAAAGATTACCGATTTCAAAGGTTATACATTTGGGAAAAGGATTTCATATTAATGAAGCTGATGTACTTGAATATTTTTTACACGATAGTACTACTAAAGTAATATCTCTTTTTCTAAGAGAAATTTCTGACGAATTAATTGAGGCGGTCAAGAAGGTCAGCCCAACTAAACCTATCCTCTTTTATTATGTGGGGAAAGAAGAAAACCAAGAAGAAAAATTAAAGGACGCTGGTGGAATACTAGTTTTAAACTACATCGAACTTTTTGAAATTGCAAAAATATTTTTGTGGTGTCCCGAGCCTAAAGGCGTTAATCTCGGAATAATTGGGCCGAGTTCAGGAGCAATTCATTTAATTATAAAAGAAATGAGAAATCAAGATTTAGCTCTAGCAAAACCTAGTGAAAATTCTCGGAATATTATTTTTGATAAAGTTGGAGGGTCGACATGTAATTTCGGTAACCCTGTAGATTATTGGCCCCCTGAAAAATTTGTTGGAATTAAAATTTGTGGGATTTATAACACCGCTTCAGAAGCGCTCTTGAGTGATAAAGCTGTAGATGGTTTAATTTTAGCCTTAGAGTTTTTTACTGAAATCGAGTTTGATTTTAACATTTACGCTTCACTTCTCAAAACTTACCCTAATAAACCAGTAATAACCATCCTGATTCAAGCAGAAAGAGAAGGTGCAAAAAGAGTTATTAATTCTGCAACTGAACTCAAAATTCCAGTATTTGAAAACGAAATTGAGAGAGCCGTTCGAGGTTACAAACTCCTCTATGATTACTACTCAAAAATTAAAAAAAGAAATATAAGTTAACTTAAAAAAATCTCCTGCAATTCTTCAGGAACTTCATCTTCTTCATCCATCAAAGAGAGTGCGTAGATTTTATCTCCACATTGACATTGAACTCCCTCAAATAAGTAGAAGTTGAACTTATCCTTCCAACGGCAAACATTTACGGTACTAATTTCAGCAACTTCACCGCATAAACAATAAATTACAGCGTCGGTTAAATAATTTGGAATAATCTCGCTAAATCCTAAGTCGGTATCCGAAAATTCCGAATCGCTTAACATTTGATTAATTTTATCAGCGAGGTTATCTTTCAAACCAGGAATGAAGTTCGAAATTACACCATTTTTGCCCTTCATTTCAGTTAAGACGATAAAATTTTTCTCTGCCTTGTCGCGTTTCTTCCTTTCTGGAAAAATGGGTTGGTTATACTGCTGTTGAAGATTCTCGGGAATTGGAAAAGGTTCTATACCTTCCGGATACGCAAATGAAACGTAATATTCTGTCAGACCTCTTAATTGCTTCTGGTTTATCACATTTAAATCCTCATAATCTCGATTAAATAAAGAGAACTTTATCAGCTCTAACGGTACTTTTAACTCTAACAGATTATATCTAATGTTAGCCAAAACTTCAGCGATATAACTTTTCAGAACTAAAATATCATCTCGGTTTTTAGTATAAAGTTCATTTCTCGTTTCTTCCTTAAATTGAAACCATTTTTTAACTACGGTATTTCTAACGAGTTGGGGAACCATACAAAATACGCATATTATAGGTAGCAATATATAAGTGCCAATATCAATTCCAAAATATGGTAGTATGAAAAACATAACTGCTACTGCTAATAATGGTCCAGTAATAAGTAAATTAAGTCTACGTAATCTTTTTTCAACTGATTTATTTATTCCCTTACTGATTGCTAGTTCTTCAGTTTTATCTTTTATTTTATTAACTACTTCAAGGACTTTTTTATCCTCAAAGCCTTTCTTTAAGAGTTTATCTTCTTCTCCACCGAACTCAAATTTATCGATTTTTTCAGTTATTTTTTGTACGTATTGGTCGATTGTACGCTCTTTAAAGGCAAAATCTAGAGGTTCCTCGGAAAAATAGTCCAAAAATTTAATAATTGATAATTTCGCTTCTATGTCCCTAAGTTCCTCCGGACTGATATTTAAGGCTTCTTGTAACGCTTGACCTTGTGGTCTTCGAGCGGCTCTCGTACGTCTTGATCTCCTTTCAGTGTGTTCTACTTCTCCAGTTGGTTCGCTTTTTTCTTGTTCTTTTTCGTTCATATTATTTTTAATACCTAATGCGTTTATTAATTAGGCAATAATGAAGAAAAGATAATTAACTTTTTGAAATTAGTTCCTTTAAAAAAAAACTAATTTTATTCTCAAAAAGAGATTTTAATAACCATTTCTCAATATACAAATTATGAGTAAAAAAATAACTCTCAAAACAGAAATATTACTTGAAGGACTGAAATTTCCCGAAAGCCCAAGGTGGCACGACAATAAACTCTGGTTTGTTGACATGGAATCCTACAAAGTAATGACGGTTGAGTTAAATGGGAATAATAAAGTAATACTAGAGAGACCTAACCAAGTTTCTGGATTAGGTTGGCTTCCTGATAACAGATTATTGGTAGTTTCGATGGGAGATAATTGCTTACTGCGCCTCGATCCTGACGGAGTTAATGTAGTTGCAGATTTAAACAGGTTCGGAACAGTTTTATGTAACGATATGGTAGTAGATAAAAAAGGTCGAGCATATATCGGAAATTTTGGGTTCGATTATCTTAATGGAGAACCATTTGCCCCAACAAAACTCATACTCGTAAATCCCAATGGAGAAGCGAGAGTCGTAGCAGATAATATGGCTTTTCCAAATGGAATTGTTATTACTCCAGATGATCAGACCCTAGTAATAGCTGAAACATTTGCTGCTCGATTAACGGCATTTGACATTAAGGAAGATGGTTCGCTTACAAAGCGTCGAGTTTGGGCTAACCTCAAATCTTTAGCTCCAGATGGTATCTGTTTAGATCAAGACGGAGGTATATGGGTAGCTGCACCAGGACGAGGAAGAGTTGTTCGTGTTCTAGAGGGAGGATTAATTACGCACATAGTAAGAGTAGAAAACGACGCCTATGCTTGCATGTTAGGTGGACCAGATCGCAAAACTCTTTTTGTGGCAACATCAAAGCATACAAGAGACGCTGGTAGAATTGAATTCGTTGAAGTCGATATTCCGGGAGCAGGACTTCCATAAATCCTACTATTAAAAGAACATAAAATTAAAAAAAAATAATCAAAAAAACTTGACCGTTTGGATTCTCCTAATAATTTAGCGTTGTTACTTTATGCGACATTTTCTACCCGAATAACTTCAGGTACAAATTGCTTGATAGCTCGCTCGATCCCAAGTTGTAGTGTTTGTTGTGCGTGCGCACATCCCGCACAGTGCCCCTGTAACCTCACTTTAACGATACCATCATCAGTAATGTCCACTAATTCAACATCGCCACCGTCCATTTGGAGTTGGGGTCTTATTTTTTCTAAAACTTCTTTTACTTTTTCTTTATTAACCATTTTAATTCTTTAAAGTATTTTTATAATCTTAATATATTTAAATTGTTTACTCTATTTAAAGCCAAGCTCTTTAAAATATGAATATTAATTCATTTTGGTTAATTCTAAACAATGTTTTTAATTTAAAAATCTATAAAAAAAATGATGGGTTCTCGATTTATTAAAATTAACCTAAAAACTCTTATTTTGAAGATCTTTAGAAGATCTCAAGGAAAAAGTAATTCGAAAGGTATATATTAAAATGGAAGTTAATGATTTTGTAAGAGATTTAAACGAAGTTCAAGAATTAATGAGAAATGAAAGGTATCTAGAGGCTCTTATTATATTAGATAAATTGAGAGAAGCTGAAAAAGTGGGAAATTTTGATTATAATCTTACTCATAAATTATATCAATTAATTTCAAATTCACAGTCGCTTTACAATCAACAAAGAGTTTTGAGCGTTATTAAGAAAATTTCTCGAAAACAAAAGTCGATATCCTTTATTGATTTAAAAGAAATATTAAATAAGCAAGAAAATGTTGAGTTAGATGAGCTAATTTTAAAAAGAGAAGTTGAAATCCTTATTCTCAGGTCTCTGTTAGAGTGTAAGATAGAAGGTAACAACTTAGTTTTTTAAGTCGTATTAACCTCCATTTTATCGCATTTAGAAACTTTAGTTCTATTCGACAGATTAGTAAAATTGCGTAATAATCTCTGTGCTTAGTTTGTTTAATACCGGTAAGTCAGATATTTTGCTTGTTATACAAGATCGGGCAACTTCCAACACCAGATACTCGCATTTAAATAAGATTTTTTATTTTGTTATTTATAGGATTAATAATTTCTATATTAGTATTATAATAAACAAACCTGAGATTGTTAAATATGGAGAAGGAAATAATATTTTTACCAGGCGCGAGTGGATCAATGGGACATGAGTCTTTTAAGGAATTATGGAAAAGAAGAGATAAGTATGATATCATTCTCTTACAGAGACCTTCCAAAAAGAATAAAAAATTATTTAAGCCTTATGAAAATAAATGCGGTATCAAGTCCATACCTGGTAGAGGTATTGTTGAGGGTAAAGGATTGAAAATAATATGGGGTGATGCTACTAATTATGATGATATTGCTGAGGCATGTAAAGGAGTTGACTGGGTTCTATGTCCTATGGCATTTATTTCTCCAGCAGCAGACCGCAATCCTGAAATGGCCAAGTCAGTAAATACAACTGCTATTGAATATATCATTAAAGCCATTGAATCACAGCCAGGTGGAGCGGACCATATAAAATTTGTGTATACGGGAACTGTAGCTGCTACAGGTGATCGTTTGCCCCCAATTCACCATGGTAGAATAGGTGATCCTATGAAGCCCAGTGTGTTCGACTTCTATGCAACAACTAAGATTCGAGGGGAAATGGCTCTCTGTGAGTCAAACTTAAAATATTGGGCATCCTTACGGCAAACCTTTATCATGATTCCAGATGTGATGACTCTTATGGATCCTATTATGTTCCATCAACCTATTAATTCTTTTATGGAAAATAATACTTCAAGAGATGCTGGTAGGGGACTAATAAATTGTTTAGAGGTTGCAGAGGACTCCACTTTCTGGCGTAGATGCTATAATATGGGTGGAGGGCCCTCTTGCAGAGTTACGTTCTATGAATTCGTGAATGAGGCTATGAAAATGAATGGCGTTGGAAAGATTGATGATGTTACTGAACGTAAATGGTTTGCTCTTAGGAATTTCCATATGCAATATTTTGATGATAGTCATGAACTTAATGAGTATATCCATAACTGGAGAGATACAATGGAAGATTACTTTGAAATCATGAGGAAAAGTCGACCTTTTTTCTTAAAAATCGTAGCAAAGTTATGCCAATGGTCTAAGCGATTTCAGAGATTTATTCAAAAAGAGACACGCAAGAGATTAGAGGCAGAAGCGATGGATAAAACAGGAACGCTATATTGGTATAAGAATAAAATGGATATGCGCATCTCTGCGTTTTATAAAGATTATGAGACTTTCGATTCTATTCCCGATTGGGGTGTAGAAATGCCACTGTTTAGTGATCCTGAGCCTGAATGGCACCCATTAAATCATGGATATGATGAGTCAAAGCAACGGCTTGATTTAGAAGATCTTAAAGGAGCAGCAAAATTCAGGGGAGGTCATTGTCTCTCAACAGAATGGGATGGGGATATGTATAAGAAAATTAAATGGAAATGTGCGGATGGCCATGAGTTTGAATTAAAACCTTATACTGTTCTGAAAGCGGGACATTGGTGTGCTGATTGTTTGCCCCCACCATGGACTTATGATGAACAGGCCGAGAAAAATTCTTTCTTTGCACAGGTTTGGTACCCAAATCATGATAAAGATGAAAACAATTTCTATCCAGAAGATTGTTATAAGGATATTGTAGATTAAAGAGGTTTTTAAGTTAAAATGAAAGTATTTATTGTTGGAGGAACATCCTTTTTAGGATATTATGCTACGCTAGAATTCCTTAAACGTGGACACGAAGCTCGTATTTAAAGATGGAAAGATAAGAAAGAAGGAAAAGAAGGAAGATTAAACCATAAGAGACTTAAGTTTTTTGAGTCGTATCAAACTCCATTTAATAGCGTTTAGAAACATTTATTCTATTCAACAAACTAATAGCTGTTAATTCTTCTTATTATAATTTTATCAAATAATTGTGTAATTCTAATTGAGAGTAATCTACTTCCTTATTCTTGTAGGAAAAAAGCAAGGCTTTTTTAAACATATTTTAACAATTACATAAAAAGAATTACGAGCATTTAAAATGATAATAGATCAGCTCACGCAAAGTATTCAGTTAAAAGTATGCTATTTCGGGCCAGCACTTTCGGGAAAAACTTCATCAATTAAAGCATTATTTAATCATTTTGGGAAGAAAGATCGAGTTTTGAGCATAGACAGTAGCATACGGAGGACACTATTCTTCGATTATGGAACGATTAGTTTTCAAAATCAACAGTGGAATTTGAAAATTCACATTTATTCCACGACTGGACAAGATTTCTATATAATAACAAGACCAGTAACTTTGCAAGCCATCGATGGGATTATATTCGTAGCGGATTCACAACAAGAAGTGTATTACCGAAATTTAACTTCTTGGAATGAATTATGCAATTATTTTGAAGATGTAATTATTACTCTACCTAAGGTTATAGCATTTAACAAGCAAGATCTGCCTGATAAATTTAGTCCAGCGGTCTTTTTGGAAAACATTAATTACTTTAAATTTAAAAATATTGATTTTAGAAAGACGATTGCGCTTAACGGAGAAGGAATCTTAGACAGCTTTGAGGAAATTTTGAGCTTAGTATTTAAAAATCTATATAAGGGGCAGATACTATCTGCGCTTCAGTGACCAAAACCTAATTTAACTTAAAAAAAGTTAGAGGCTAGTGGAGTTTGTATTCTTATAACTCTTTGATTATTATCCTCCAAAACAAAGATTAAAGCAGAGATATTCTGCTTGCTATTATAGATAATTTCCTTTTCCTCGTTAGATTCCCAACTACTAAAGCCTGTTAGAGTTGGTTCGGTTTCAAATAGTCCCTCCTGAAGTCCAGAAGTTTTTACTGATACGCCTTTTAAGCTATCTTTTGATATATTTTTAATCAAAATACTATATTTTTCCATATCAGAGTCAATGGATGTAATTTTGAATACTTTCTGGAATTTAGACGAAATCCCATCGAAAATCGAAGGTGCAGCAGTTACCCCCTTAGAGAATAGATCGACACCAACCTTATTTCCACCCACAGATTTTGCAACAATCGTAATTGGAACCTTAAACCTAATAATCTCTTTTCCGTATTCTGACTTGGGTTTTCCAATAAAATGTAAAGACCACTTCACGTAAGATCCATATTTCATACCCCAAAATTCTTTTTCATGAGGCTCCCAGAGATAGTTATGACTAGGTTGAGCGATCTCAGGAATTTTTAGCAAAATAAATGCCTTATTCATATCAGAAGTCTTAGAATCTCCCGCGATTGAAGGCGGTAGCTCTTCTACTTTACTACAGGTTTGCCCATAAGCATTGCAATAACATACGAGATTCGCTTTTTGTAATAATCTTATTTCTACTTGTTTTAGTTCGTTTGAAGAGAAGTTGATTTTAATTGTTTCTCCCGGTTTGAATACATCTTTTGATATATTAACATTCAAACCTGAAATTGAAAGTGAAAGAGGATTCGTTTTTATAATCTGATCGCTAGTATCCTTAACTCTAACTTCAATCTTATGTGTTTTATTAATCACTAAATCGTCGTCTGGATTGTTTGGATGAGGCTGTCTTAAAATTAGTTTAATTTCATACTCTAAATTTCTATTTTTAATTGTAGGGATTACATTATTCTTTATAAGTAATGCTCTTTCCCGAATGTATTCGCCTTTTTCAAAAATTCCTTTTGAAAAAATGTCTTCTTTAGTTATCTGAAGCTCTTTTAAGCATGGAGGATGGGTTAATAGGCGAATTCCCGACCATAAGATTGACGAATCTTCGTCGAAAATAAATCTTGTTCTAACATTTAGCTTATCTCCTAAGTAAACATGTCCATTATTTAGATCGTTAAGCTCGAGCTTCATAGTCTATAGTGTCCAAAAGGAATTATTGAAAATTAATATTATTATATTAATTGTAGAATTCTATTAATATTTTTTTTACTATTTATTGTGATTTTCAAATTATTATAACTTTATTTGCTAATATGATTTAGATTTAATGTATAACATTTAAATTAATTTGCGGAAAATTATGGGACAACTTAAAGCAATCTTATTCGACTTAGATGGAACTTTAATACATTTCGATTTACGCCAGTTTATTCCAGGATATTTAAAACTATTGGCGAATAGTGTAGCTCATTTAATCCCTCCTAAAAAGATGGTTCCAGCCATATTGAAAGCCTCTGAATTCGTAAATCGTAACGATGGTAAAATTCCAAACGAGGAAGCATTTTCAAATGCTTTTTTTCCTGTTGAAGGCTATAAAAAGGACGAGATTCAGCCACTTTTTGATAAATTTTACGAGGAAGAATTTAAGAAACTACAAAAATTTACAAAAAAGAAACCAGAAGCACGAAAAGTTATTCAAACCGCATTTAACAAAGGTTACAAAGTTGTAATTGCAACAACGCCCGTTTTTCCGTTAACAGCTATAGAGCAGCGTCTTGATTGGGCAGGAATTGGCGATTTTCCGTACGATCTCATAACCAGTATTGAAAATTCATATGCCACGAAGCCGAATCTCCTTTATTATCAATTGATATTTAAATATCTTAATCTCTCTGCTAAAGAATGCATGATGGTAGGGGACGAAGATAAGGATATGGTGTGTTCTAAATTAGGCTCGCAAACATTCTTAGTAAATAATTCAAACACAAATTTGAGTGCTGAAACTCCCGAACCAACTTATAAGGGAAATTTGATAGATATAATAGGACTTCTATAATCTTTTTAATTAAAAAAAATTTTTTTTAAATGGAAGAACTTAATCACAAGCAGATGGCTCTAAATAAAATGGTTTATAAAAAATTATCAATGGAAAATATTCAGAGCATATATCAACTATTTGAAACTAATTCCCGCTTTTTCTCGATACCCTTTGATTATTTTCGGAGGGGTACTCTTGAAGACGATGGTTTTGATCAAAATCTGTCCTTGATCTTATTTAATCCAGAAATAAATAAGCCGATCGCTGCTTTTATCATTGTAAAGAGAAAAGAAATAAATGAAAACCATTGTTTCTTTAAGGGATGCGTAGTCGACAAGCAATACAGACGACAAGGACTTGGTTCTAAGATGTTTTATGAATTGTTAAGGCGGGCTAAAGAGAAAGAAATAACTCAATTCATATATGGTCCTAGCGTTCCTGAATATTGGCAACCCGGAGTTGATATACGCAATACTAGTCTATATTTCTTTTTAAAAAAACATGGATTTAAAGCCACCAAAGCTATATTTAACCTCACAGTTTCTCTGGACATCATTAAAAATGAACCTGCGTCGAAAAAGGAAAGATACGAATACGAACGCGTTCAACCTAAAGATTTTGATAAAACCTTTGATTTTGTAAGGCAACATTTTCCACTCAGCACTTGGTGCGATGAAGTCAGATTCTCATTTAACTTAAATCCTCCAACCACTTTTATTGCAAAAGATGTAAACAATAATATAGTTGGATGGGCTACACATAGTCAGTTTTTTCCCGGCTCCTTTGGACCAACGGGAGTTATGGAGGCGTTACGTGGAAAAGGAATTGGTACTGAACTCTTCTTATGGTGTTTATGGGACATTAAACAAAATGAATTAGATATATGTGAAATTATGTGGGTAACCGGCGACACTGTTAAATTTTACTCCAAAGTAATTGGAGCTTACATTTCACCAATTTTCTATCCAATGTATAAAAAAATTAAATAGAATTTAAGAATTAATCCGACTATCTTTTCTTTGTTAAATTCGGAGAGCGTGAAATAAAGTTGGGAAAAGCTTCATACTATTCTTAATACCTAAAAGTTTTACTAGTTTCCACTTGCGAGACATCATGACCTCCCAGCTATGTTTCCTAGTTTCGCTTCCTGTGAATAACGCGATAGTCGATTGCATCATTTCTTGGTCGTCTTGAGCCATTGAATAAGATGCTTCGATGACTTGTTCCAAGAGACCACTATGATACAAAAGGTAATGAAATTTATAGGAATACCTCAAATCTTCTTCGTAGAGGTGTTTTAATAGTAGTTCATTGTATTTTGCAAGTTCAGATTCTCCAAAATCCTCTTTTTCAAGTGACTGACAAAAAACTTCTCCGGCAATTTTACCTGATAATCGCGCTTGATAAATTCCTTCGTATAAAATAGGATCTGCTGTTCCACAAGCATCTCCAATTACCATAACTCGCTCACGGTAAGGTTTTGTGACCATTCGATCAGGTATAGGCGCTGCCCAGACTTTCCGACCTCCAAAAATCTTCATCTCCCTGCCTTCGATTTTCTCCTTTATGAATGGATTCTTTAGAAAAGCTTTAAAATGAGTTATTTTCACCCCATTACCTAGAACTCCAATGCTTAATGCCTGGCTTTTCGGGAAGACCCACGCAATTCCGTGTTCAATTAAACTGCGATCGAAAAATTCCCAGACTCGATTACCAAACTGTTCGTCTATAACAGATTCTGGGACGCTAAATTCCGCTTGTATTCCACTTACCATTGGTGGAACCTCCATACCAAGATTTCTTTGTAATTGAGCTCCACCCAATCCAGTTGCAAGGATAACACACTTACTTTGATAATCTTCAGGTCCTATTATTTTTACGCCTGATCTCTTATTGATCTCAATTTTTTTTACCCGAAATTTGTATTTTATTTGAGCACCGGCATCTTGAGCAATATTTACTAAATATTTATCAAAGTCAGTTCGAAACATACAAAAACCTTTGTTATTTTTTCCCGAAGCTTCGAATTCCATTGGTCCACTTTTAGGTGTAAATAAGACTCCACCAGTAATTTCACGATCGCCGACTCCATGAGGAATTGATGTGAATTCCTCATTTCTAATTGGGATACCTCCAGCACAACATTTATATCGTCCTTCTTCAGCGGATTCAAGCAACAACACCTTTGCATTACATTCTGCGGCAATTTTTGCAGCTGTTGCTCCAGCTGGACCGCCTCCGATAATTACTAAATCATACATAATATTTTAAACCTCAAAAAAAAAAGGAAATTATTGTTTATCGCAGATTTACAGTCTGATAAGTGCTTGTTTTACTATAAATTTTTTGAAACTACTCCTTCTCGTTTTTTCTTATGTAATTCTTCGAGCTCCGTTTCTAGTTGTTGCAGTTTTTCACCTTCTAGTGGAAATTTGTAAGCAAAAATAAGACTTAACGCTACAAATATATTAACAATAAAATAAAATACAAAAATTATTCCAAACATCGCCGAATCTGTTTGAACGGGAGAATTTTGTACATATCCTGTTAATACAAGTACAATAGTCACAATAATAGGACCAATGCTTTCAGTTGGTTTAGTAAACAAGGCATTAATACCAAAAAACATCCCTTCTCGCCGAGATCCATATTTCACTTCATCTTCATCAATAGGTAATGTTTGCATTATCACTCCAAACACGCCTGCACCACCAAAGAATGCCGAGAATGCAAGTCCTATCCACATCGCTGGAATTGAGATTGAAGGAATTAAAACCAAGAAGAATAGAATAAATCCCCCAATGAATTGAATAGTTGTGAACTGAAGTAGCAATTTTTTAAATCCAAATCTCTTTCTTAGTTTCATGCAAAGAATATTTGAACTCCAACCAACTATTATTACGATTAAAAAGTATAATCCTACGTTTTCAGGACCGATTAAAATCAAAAATAGAAAGACATACGAGAGTTGTATTGAAGCAATCATCGTCTTGAAGAAATTATATCCTACAAACATCATGAACGATTTTGATTTTACCGTTTGTTTTATTGCCGTCCATAAGGGAGGACTACGATCATGCTGATGTTCAGGGCTTTCTTTCGAAAACTTTACAACAAGCACATAACAGATGTAACTAATCAATGCTACTACGATGTTAAACATTTGAAAAAATTCTCTATTATCTACCATTGTAGGGACTAGTATCACGGCAAAACTCGCAAAAAGTGCAAGAATACCACCTAAAAAGTTGATCCTAGTACGTTCTCCAAGATCACTTGTCATATCGGGAAGTAAAGCCATCCAAGCCATTGTCACGATGTTAGAAAGTGTATCAAAAATGCTTATACTTATCAAAAAATGGAGGAACATTACAAATTGCCCGATAGGAGTAGCTGCATCGGTACTCCAAGGGAACCACATAAAAGCAAACACTATCACCAATAGTGGACTAAACCATTTAATATAAACTATTCTTCGGCTACCCCATTTCTTTACATCCGTATTATCTTGCCATTGGCCAATGAGGGGATCATTTAACATGTTGATAATCATAAATATAGTCATTCCGATGATGAAGAGAACATCGTTTAAACCCAATGAATCATAAAAGAATTTTATATATCCTAATCGAAAGACACCAAGGATTATGGTTAGAGGGATCATCCCTGTTATGTATCCCGAAACTTGTTTTCTGGGTAATTTTTCATCTGACATTATTATTCTGATATTTTTTTATTTTTATTTGAATATGTTCTTTTTACATATTTTTATAGTTTTATAGTTTCTTTTTATTTATCGAGTTCTTCCACTTTTATCAATGAATTGAAGATCAACCATAACTTTTTTGAATATGTTTGAATTACTCGATTCAAATTCATACATAATAATAATTTGTGATAAAAATTAGCCAGAAATTAAACTTTTTATTCATTATAACCGATCAACAGCGATTAGATCATTTAAGTTGTTACAACGATAAGATGATCTTAAAAACACCCAATATTGATAGCATTGCTAAAAATGGAATTAAATTCACCAATTTCTATTGCAATAATCCCATCTGTATGCCTAATCGAAGTACCATATACACCGGACAATATCCTTCAGTTCACGGAGTAACTACTAATGGACGAAATTTACCTCAAGGTTCAAATACTTTTGTTGATATATTGCTTAATTCAGGAATTTATCACACAGCGAGTTTTGGGAAAATTCACTTAAATTATTTTGGAGCAAACTCTGGTCGTTTCCAAAACCCTATTAAAAGTCAAGAATTTGCTCATCCTAGACAATATGATAATTTAACTAATTATTCGCCTTATTTTGGATTAGATGAAAAAAAACTAGTCTCAGGTCATGGTACTCTGTGTGGTCATCCAGATTACATAAATTGGGTAAAAAAAAAGATAGAAAGAGATCCCTCCTTAGGAAAACCTCTTAGGATAAAGTTAAGTAATCCCGATAGTATGATCCAAACAAAACTTAACATAAGTTTAAACACCACAGACCCTCTAATAAAGATACAAGTGGTAAAACATAAAATTCCTGAAGAACTGTATTCTACAACCTTTGTTAAAGAAAACACAATTGAATTTTTGAAGAGATTTTCAGAGGGGAGTTATCCCAAGAAGAATTTTCTTGTTTTCTGTTCTTTCCCAGACCCTCACCACCCATTCTCACCACCAGGGAGATATTTTGATATGTATAAACCCCAGGATGTGATACTCCCTAAAACATTTAATGATGATCATAAAAATAGTTCAGAGTTCAATAGAAAACACTTCAATACTCTAATAAGAAGTGAAGGAACTGAAAGAGGAATCTTTCCAGTTCCAAAAGATATAACAGAAGAGGATGCAAAACAAGTAATTGCTGCGTCATATGGAGTGGAAAAAATGATTGATGACGCTGTAGGAGATGTTTTAGCCTCTTTAAATAAATTTGGTTTATCCGAAAGTACAGTTATAATTTTCACTACAGATCACGGTGATCTCGGTGGAGACCACAGATTCTTCTTTAAAGGGCCATTTTTATACCAGGGTTTAATTAAAATTCCTTTCTTAATAAAGATACCAAATGGGCAGAAAAATAAAGATTGCAGTTCTTTAGCCAGTTCAATTGATATTCCTGAAACAATCTTAGATTTAGCTGGAATTTCCATTCCCAATTTTATGCAAGGAGAGAGTTTAATTCCATTATTACAAAATCCTGAAGAAAATGTAGAAAATGATGTCCTTATCGAAATGGATGATGACCATAATAATGAAAAAACGAGAACTTTAATTACAGATGATTGGAGAATTACTATTTTTAGCGATCATGGAGATTTATATAATTTAAAGGAAGATCCGAACGAATTAAATAATTTATGGAACGATAGTTGTTTCAATGAGACAAAATTAGAATTATTTTTAAAATTATTCAAAAAAACCTCTAACATTAGCAAATCAGTTCCAAGAGATTGTGGATTTTAATAAATTGGTATGAAATATTAAAAATAAAAATAAAAGAGTCTTAATAAAATGAATAAAAAAGAATTTGGTTCAGGATATTTTGGTGAATGGATTGAAGACGATTTTGGACTGCCAGCATATCGTTATACATGCGATCAAATAAACGATCCAAAAGCTATAACTCCAATGAACAAAAAGTGGCGTTCAAATACAGAACACCTTCATCAAGTTGGGAACGATAGGCTGGTTGCTGTAGCTTCGAATTATGGATATGTCCAAGTAAGACAGGATGAAGGAAGTCCAAAATATTTAAATGAGTTTAATCCAGAACAAGGTCAGTATGCTGGAGGATTTGGTTATCTAACAGATAACGATGATTATTTGAGCACATATTATCCAGGAAATGCAGATTTATTCGAACGAATTTTTGGAATTGGTTATCTTCAAAAAAAAGTGAGTGGAAAAGGATATTCAGTGAATCAAATTATTTTCGCACCGTTTGGGGATGATCCCGTGGTAATTTCTCAGGTTACAATTACCAATAATAGAAAAAAACGAATAGATTTGCGTTGGATCGAATATTGGGGATGTTACACATATCAGTTTTCTTCTGCTGCTTTTGCGGGAATCCTTTCGAAAACATCCAATAAACATCCGAGAGATGTCCGACACGAATCAAGCAATAAACTCAAACATGAATTCAAACCAATCGAGAATCGCACAGGAATTGTAGATAAAAGATATTTTGAAAATCTGAAAAAGGTATATGATCCGAACAACCTTCAACCTAGTTATGACGATAAATTTCCTCCCAAAACATTTTTAGTCTCCTTAGACTCGGAAATCAGTGGAATGCAAACGAATAGCAGAGATTTTTTTGGTATAGGTAGCGTTGAATCTCCTGATGGTTTGAAAAACGATCTAAATAATATCATTAACTCGACAGGAGTAGAAAGCTCCATGTTCTTAGAACAGAAAGTAAGTTTGAACCCAGGTGAAAGCTGTACTTTTTCTTTTCTATACGGATATCTACCCGATAATTCCGAGCTGGAATTATTGATTAATAAATACAAGACTAACACATCCACAAAGCTTAAAGAGTCTTGTGAGCGATGGAGAGCTAGTAGGATACAATTACAAATCCTTGACGAGGCTTGGATAAATCGCGAGGTGTTTTGGCATTATTACTATTTGCGAAGCGCTATGACCTACGATAGCTTTTTTAAAGAACATATCCTCTCTCAGGGTCATGTTTATCAATATATAATGGGATTTCAAGGGGCTGCTCGAGATTCTTTACAGCACGCGTTACCATTTATATACAACGATCCTGACATCGTTAAGAATGTAATTAGGTATACTCTGAAAACGGTTCGTAAGAGCGGAGAAATACCCTACGGCATCACCGGTAGCGGACAAATTTTAATTGTTCCTTTTAAACCGAGTGATCAAGAAATGTGGTTGTTATGGCTGACAAGTGAATACATTCTTGGTACACGAGACATAGATTTCCTTTCCGAGGATATTTCAAGATATCCTGTTTATGGATCTCGAGTTGAGGTAGTAAATGTCGGAGAAATATTGAAAAGATGCTATCGT
This sequence comes from uncultured archaeon, assembly GCA_964508365.1. Classification (GTDB taxonomy): domain Archaea; phylum Asgardarchaeota; class Lokiarchaeia; order Sigyniarchaeales; family SOKP01; genus SOKP01. Next base: position 2,388 of record CAZDTP010000017.1, on the reverse strand, counting down.
CACCTAGTTAAAAAAACTGGGACAGGACTCCATGGACTTCAACGAATATCGAATGGAGATTGGAACGACGGAGTTGTAATTGGAAACATTCCACCTGAGAAACATAAAGAAATTCAAAAAGAAGGGGAAAGCGTTTTAAACGCCGCAATGGCTATTTTCTCACTTAAAATTTACTCTGAAATGTTAAGTTTTTTAAACGAATCTGAATTAGCTGTTGAAGTTTTGAAATATTCTGAATCCCAAAGAGAAGCAGTTAGAGCGCAATGGACAGGTAGGTGGTTTAGAAGAGCCTGGTTAACAGAAGATCTGGGCTGGGTAGGTGATGACCAAATGTGGTTAGAACCTCAACCTTGGGCTATTATTGGGAGTGTTCTTGATGATAGGGAAAAGAAGATTTTAGTGCAATCCATTAATGAATTAGTAAGAAAGCCATCAAAAATCGGTGCAAGGCTTCATAGCAAAGGAATTGAGAGTATAAGAAATATAGGGCAGGGTGTAAATGCTGGTATATGGCCTTCGATAAACGGTACTTTAATATGGGCTCTTTCACTGGTTGATGGACAAATGGGTTGGGACGAATGGAAAAAAAATTCGCTTGCTTACCATGCTGAAAATTTTCCGGATGTTTGGTACGGTATTTGGAGCGGTCCAGATACGTATAATTCGGATCTATCTAAATATCCAGGGCAGACCGTATTTGACGAAGGTTTAATTAGTGGAGAACAAGAAATTGCAGATGGAGAAGAACATCTTGGCCATATGGGGTTAGCTTGGACTGATTTTCCTGTTTTTAATTTACATCCTCATGCATGGCCACTATATGACATAACTCGTTTAATGGGATTAACTTTCACTCGCAATGGGGTAGAAATAAATCCTTCCTTACCTAAAGATAGTTTCAAATTAATAACCTCTCTCTTTGGATTAATAAAATCCCATGATGGATATTCTGGATGGTACCATCCAAAGAAAGAAGGTAAATGGAACTTATCTTTTAAAATGAGCGAGGATGAGCTTAAAAACATAAAATCCATCTCGATTAATGGTGCCAAAAGCGATTATTCTATAGATAAAGGCTTTTTGCTCTTCATTGGCGAGAATAAAGGTGATAAATCCTTAAAATGGGAAATTAGATTTAAATAATTATTAAATATATCTTTTGATTTTAGCTAAGATCTAAGGGTGGTAAAGGAGGAACTTCAAAATCATTCCAGTTTTCTATAGTTGGATAATCCCACCAATGAGAGGGAATTTTTGAGTAGTCACCATATTTTTCAAGTCCTTTTGTGAATGCTTTAATATTCTTTCGTGGTACTTTAATTACTTTTGGATCGTCGTAAAAATAGGCTCCGTATCCACCGTTTTTTGTACCTAGGTTCCTGACCATGTGCCATACTTCCCTTTCTACTTCTTCTGGAGTGCCCGATGAGTAAATAGACTGTATATTTACGCACCCCCAAAACATAATCTTACCGCGGTAAAGTTTTAAATCTACATAACCACTCATTCTAGGGCTGTCAAGTTCGATAGCATCCAATCCCCATTCAATCAAAACTGGGAGTAATCGATCGATTTTACCACAACAATGAAGATGGACATCTAACCCAAGTTTATGTGCTTCGTCAATAACGTATTTATAGGAAGATTCATAATGCGTTTTAAATGTTTTTGGACTAAAGAAGGGGCCTTTCTGCTCTCCTAAATCATCAACTAGCAAGATACCATGAATATTAATCCCGCTTTTTAAAGCGTTTTTCATTAAATTTACATGGTATTCTGCCACAAATTCTAATGCTCTCTCTAATTCTTGAGGATGTTTGCTGTGATCAATTAAATAGTTATTAAAACCCCTCATAGCAGAAACCACATGAGAGGGTCCTTGAGTTGGGAATATTAGTAATTTATAAAGGTCATTTCCCGCGTTCTTTTGCATGCTATGTGCTGCCAAAAACCTTGTCTCATCATCTGCTTTGGGATTATATTTCTTGATGTAGCTGTTATAATCACCCCAATCTACCAAGGAAGCCCTACCTGGATGACCCATATCTTTGTCATTACCTTTCATATTCCAAATACATCCCCATTCGTCAATTTCTTCGTGGGGAACGCTTTTCCATTTGATTCCTTCGTATAATGGGTTATCTTGAGCCCAAGGGGGTCTTTCCCATCCATAACTTCCTCTTAAATGTGGAAACAAGCCTTCTTCTCCCTCATTCCAACCGGGTTTCCAGTTTTTAGAATGAGTTATAATAATTGGAAACACATCACCCGCTGCAAGATTAAAAACTGGAACTCTATCGGGATTTTTAAACAGTAGAGTTGCTTTCACACGTTCTTTCGAGTTCATAATTTAATCTTTCTCACTAAATTAGATTTAATGAAATTTTT
>CAZDTP010000016.1:0-70145 GCA_964508365.1 uncultured archaeon | reverse complement strand
GCATCTACCTCGCCAAAGAGCATTCCAGAGCCTACTTCTTTAGTTGCAGAGAATGTGAATGATGGATTATCAACATCGCCTTCCCCAAATTCTAAAGTTCCATCGTGAGCTTTGAGCCAAAATTTCTTACCTGCGTCGGTTATATTCATCTGGATAGTTATATCCATATCTTCTAATTCTTCTTTTAAGTCTTCATTCTCTTCGGCAATCTGCTTGAACATCTCGAACACTTTTAAAGTATCCATTACGTCCGAGGCAGCTGCTCCGCCTTCAAATTTTCCTTTCATTTCTTTTATTAATGCTTCATCAACCATGATTTTTCAACCTTTTTTTTACTTTTTTGATTTCGTATTTTATTTAAGATTTTGATCGATTAAACAAATACTATAATGTATAACTTTTTACAATATAAAAAGGTTTTATTTCTCCTATTATCTAAAGTGTGAAATCCGAATTTATAACATTTTACCACAGAAGTATTTTAACAAATTTGTCGCACTTCAAGTGGCATGCAATTTTGAATTTAACACATAGTATAAAATAAAATAATTGAATAAAAAAGAAAAAGTAGATTTTGGTATTATATTGAAGGAAATGTTGGATTTTTATAAATCTTCAAACATATCTTCAAGAGCTTCTAAAGCAAGTTCTATTATCTCTTGAAATGCCATAGCGTCTTGTAAATTACCCTCTACGGTAATATCACCGGCCATGTAGGCGGAAGTTGCATCTACCTCGCCAAAGAGCATTCCTGCAGCTATTTCTTTAGTAGCAGAGAATGTAAATGATGGGTTGTCAACCACGCCCTCGCCAAATTCCATAGTACCGTCGTGAGCTTTTAACCAAAACTTAGCATCGACATCAGTTATATTCATCTGGATAGTAATATCCATATCCTCTAATTCCTCTTTTAAGTCTTCGTTCTCTTCTGCTACTTGCTTAAAGAGTTCGTAAACTTTTAGAGTGTCTTTCACGTCAGATGCGGCAGCGCCAGCATCTATTGCATCCTTAATTTCTTTTAGTAATGCTTTGTCAACCATTATTGTTAAACCTCTTTTAAAATTTTAACTTCTTTTTTTCATTTAGTATTAAATTAACTTATGATTATAGATAAGATATTTTGATATAAAAACCTTTAATCGTTTTCTCTACAAATTTCATAAAGTTTTTATAAACCTTTAGGGATTCTAGTTTAGATTTGAATAATTTTGTCAGTTTTTCAAAGATATTAAAAAGTGTAGGTTTTAAATAATAGATTATATGAGATTAAAAGATGGCGCCCACACCAGGAGTTTATTATATCCAACATCGTACAGTTATATGACTTGCGTTTATTACTTATATTATAATAAATAAAACATTTAATCAAAGAGAATAATTTTATTTTGCTTTAAAATAAATTAATACACTCTTATAATATATTATTTCAGAATCATTGCTTTTTTAGGTGTTTTGATAAATGGTAAAGAAGAACAGAAAAGATTATTTAAAAATCAGGAATGAATTAAAAGATTATTTTGATAAAATTTTTAATAATTACCTTGATAAACCAGAAAACCTTCCTAGCTTAAGAAATATAGGTAATATGTTTAAAGTCGCAAGAAACTTTGTAAAGAAGTATCTCTTAAGTGAATATATTCCATTACACTTTAATGAAGATGCATTTGAGATATACTCCCGTTATTGGCCAAAAACGCGTTCTGAAAATATTGGCAAGATTCATAATAAACTGATTGAAGAATTCAGTTATCAACTTAATAGGTATTATCCTGATGAAATAGAATATATTTCTACAATAGGACAATTATCAAAAAAGTATGGAGTAGGATTTGTTTCTATCAGAGTATGGCTAATGGATTACCTCAAAGAATCATATAAAATTAAAGTAGCTGAAAAGATATATACTGAAATTTTTCCAACATTATCATCAAAATCACCTTCTTATACTGATATTAAATGCTTCATTGAGAACAGACAAGGTAATTTATTAACATCTGAAGCTGATTGGAATAATATGAAGGAACAGCCTACAAAAAGATATATTAACATAAAATGCAAAATTGGGCATGAATGGAGTTCTATCATTCGCGGTTTACTATATGATAATCGATGGTGTCCAACTTGTAATGAAAGTAAAGGAGAAAAGTTTACACGTATGTATATGGAGGCAATATTTTCAGAGATTTCAGGGAATCCTATAAAATTTTCAACTGTTACACTCTATAGAGCATTTCATCTTGATGTTGATAAAGGAGGACGGATGCATTTTGATGGATATAATCCAAAAATAAGAATAAGAAATAACTTTTTCAGAATTGCTTTTGAATATGATGGAAAACAACATGACATATACCCAAATTCAATCCATAAAAATTTTTCAGAATTCAAGGAACTACAAAAAAGAGACAAATTAAAAGAAACTATATGTAATCTACCTAAATTTAAAACAATCTTAATTAGAATTAAAGAAATTTCAGGTTTTACTTATTCTAATCCTCAGAGTTTCCAAAAAGAAATTATCCGACAATTTCAAAAAAAGACGGGAATGAAGAATTCTATATTATCTATATTGGAATATAATGTATTTGATAATAATTTAAAAAGAATAGACTAAACAGAATGATATTATAAAAGCGCCCACACCGGGATTTGAACCCGGGTCGCAGGAGTGACAGTCCCGAATGCTGGACCGGATTATGCGTAAGGTTTGAAGTAATCCTTTCTCTACACTATGTGGGCTTGTTTGATAAAAAATAGATTGAATCTAAATTACTATAACAAAAAAAATCATTCAAAATATAAAAATTTTATTTAAATTACGCTCTTTGCTATTATCCTACGAAAAGAAATATTTTTTTTATATAGCAGTTTTACCGGAAGAAAAAAGTTCTATCTTATTATTGCTATATCCTTTTATCTGAATAAAAACAAATATATAGCTGTTCTATTACTTTTAGATATAGGAATAAGGCTTTTTTAGAAGAGGTATACAGCTACTAGTTTAATCTAATGTCGAGTCATAACCCGTTTATTTCGATTTTAGAAAATTTGGATGCGTTCGATGTTAAATTTGAACACACTCTCGATAAAATCATTAAGGGGGTTGTAAAAATCATGAATAACACTGAAGAACTCAAGGAGGAATTAATAGGTTATGATGGCATTTATCAAACATATGTATTTGATGTAAATTTTAATTATTGGTTGAAAGTGTCAGACGGCAAGCTTCTTTACGAAAAAGGGGTCAATCCCCAAGCGTTATTTACTATCACCTTTACTAAAGATTTAATAATAAAAATTTTAAGAGAAGAAATAAGCGGTGCTGACGCTTTTATGAAAGGAAAAATTAATGTTGAAGGATCTCTCTCCCAAGGTTTAAGATATATAAAGCTCTTTCGCATTTTTGAAAAATATTTAAGAAAAAAAAACGGTTCCAAGTGAACAGCTTCTCTACTAGCAAGCATCTTTTACTTATTAGAAAGACATAAATAATTTATTATAAAAGAAGCGGGCCTAGCAGGATTTGAACCTGCGACATCCCAGTCCGAAGCCGGGTACCCTATCCAGACTAGATTATAGGCCCGTAAAAACAATAAAATCGTGTTTAAGATAAAGTAATTCTATGTTTCTAAATAATTTTACTAAAACACTAAAGGAGAAGATAGAATTTTTACTCAATTTTCTCAGCTAAGTAATCCATACAAGCGAGAAAGATTTTCCATAAATTTCTTGCATGGATGGCGTCAGATAGATTACCGTTGATCTTAATCAAACCTCTCATAAACGCATCAGATAGTTGTACTTTCCGGATTAAAATTTTTCTCGTAAGATTTTTTGTAAGAATACAATGAAGAATTTCGACATTTTCTGAGTTCTCCTCATAGAATGAGTTATTAAACGATAAGGATGTCCCCTTTTTCTTAATCCAGATGTTATAATCGATATCATAGATGTAGATATGGTAAATAATATCGTCGTATAATTTTAACTCATCTTTAAAATCTTCGGAATCAGTTGCAATTTTGATTGCTATCTTAATAAATTTATCTATCGTAGATTTAAAGGAAGTCTTTGGCGATTCCAGTGAATGTAGTATCATTAAAATGGTATTTGAGTCAATCATGCCAAGTTTGGGTATTCTAAAAGCCTTAATGGTTAGAACTTAAATATCTTCACTTTTATGTGTATTTGTTCTTGATTCTATATATTTTTATATAATATTTCGATGTATACAAGCGGTAATCATGGTTCTAGTTTCATTTATATATTGACTGATCAAAACAAAAATTGAAAAAAACACACACAAAAAATGTTAAACACAAATTTGTTATGCAAAAGTAACTTTAGAAATAAAATGTTGAAATAGGAATAAACATATTTTTAGTAGCCATAAACTGATTTTTCGCTTAATATTTATCTTTTTTTAAGTTATTTTTTGATAACAAAAACACGAAAAAACAAATACATTTAAATAAGATTTTTACCTCAAATATTATGCAAGTGTTATTTTTTTGCTTCAAAAAAAAAATCTTTACCACAAAAAAACAAAAAAAAATAAAAAATGATAGTATTAGAGAAAGGTCATCAGAAATTATTGGACAATCCAAACGCAATGGATTTATTGGGTGTTGGAATAGTATCGATAACTGAAAAAAATTCTAAAATAATATATAATAAAGGAATCAGCCGTTCTCTTATGAATGATCTTATAACACTTTATCGTCCCGATATTTTAGAAAAGAAAGAGGGAAAGTTAATTGATCTTCTTGGAATTTTTACTGTTTCTATTCATTTCTATTCTTTTAACAATAAAAAAATCACAATTTTCTACGTCAATGAAAAGGATAATCTCACAAATTACGATGTTATGTGTTCAGTTTCAAGAAGGTTAGCCCAAATGTATTGTTTTAATGCTTCGTTATCTTCGATTAATGATATGTGCAATATGATAATTCCTAGTTTTAAAGGGTTATCTGCTCTTTTTATAATAAGCACGACTGGACATACATTATTTACCAAAATTAGAGACGATCAAGCATTACTATCAGAAAATTACATTCAGATTGGGGGCTTTCTTTCAGCTATTTTAATGTTTTCAAACGAAGTTATCGGAAAAAACACAGGAGATACACTCAAGGAGATAACTTTTGAAAACCAGCAATTTATCATTTCGGTCAAAGATGACATAATTTTTGCGTGTCTTTTAGATTCTTCGCTTAAATCTGACAATTTTAGGCGATATATAGATTTGATTGCAGAGGAATTTTTAGATCAATTCAGTGCCAAAGTGAAAGATTTTAATGGAGATCTGAACCAGTTCCATATTTTCGAATTGGTAGTTGATAAATACTTTCGTTTATAGTCGGCTCATTTTAAGATATAAAAATAAACTATACGAGATACTAGTACTCTAAATAAATCTCACCCAAACATATTTATAATTCAAATTTATAAAATAATATAGATGACGCTGACAATAGATTTGGACTCGATTCTAAACAATTTAGTAAATGACTTAGGACCGTCAGTTTACTTCATCTTGATTTCGTCTTTGAATGGAGTAATAATGAAATCATATATCAATGAGGACGAGTTTAACAAAGCTTCGATCTCACTAAACATATCTCAGCTTTATGAATTAGCAGAAGAAACTGCCGAAGGTATAGGATTACACGGTCCAGATTTTAATATAACTCATTCTGATAACTATTATATCCTTTCAATAAAAATACTTGAACATCTGGTTATCCTTTTAACAGAGGACCAAGTAAAAGTAAAAGAGATATTTAGAATTATAAATCAGTCAGTGAATCCTACTTAGGAAGCAAAATTTTGCGCTTTAAATTAAAAATTATCCTATAAATCCCTATTAGATCAACATTCATTTTTATTATAAAGGGATAAATTAAATATTGGTCTCTTTATCTCATATATATTGCATCCATCTTCATATTGTAAGAATTATTTGTATAAAATTATAGAATATTATTAATGTAAAATTGATAAATCATGAATTATGAATCAAACCAATATTCAGAAGGTTTTAGTATCTGTTCTCTAATCATAGCTGGTATGTTTCTTTGGTGGGGATTTAATACTCTCCTTGAAAATGTTTTTAACTGGTGGTGGTGGTTTGGATTTTTATGGATTGCGATTGGATTATCAATAATATCGAGCCAAATTTATAAGCTTACAAGCAGAAGTAAGTTAAGAAATGTTGTTAAGCTCGAATTTGAAGAAAATCCTACGGCTTCGATTGAACAAATCGCCACTAATACAGGGATAACAACTAAAGATGCTCGAGCAATAGTATTAGATCTCAAGGCAAGAGGTGAATTGAGAGGCAAATTCTCTACTAAAACTGGCGAGGCAAAGCATGTAGAAATTACACCTTCTAATCAACCACCATCTCAAGAGAAAGGGATTTATTGTTCTAACTGCGGAACTTCAGTAAAACGTGAAGGAACCGCAGTATATTGTGCTTATTGCGGAGCAAAATTGTAATTAACTTATAAAATTAAACATTTTATTTTTTTTAATTTTATTTTTTTTCCCCGATGTTTTAAAATGGCGTGAAATCCTATTCTATGGCGATCAAACTTTTTTTGAAATATGAAGACTAAATAATGCCAAGAATAATACCAGAAAAATGGATTTGAAATATAATAAAAAAAAATAATTAGATTATTATAGGCTTTTTTGTTTTTCTTCGTGCATTTCTGTTAATTTCCTTCGATTTTCCTTGAGTTTATCACCTTTAATTGGATAGAAGTACATCCCTATCAATGAAAGTCCAAGGACGATCGCTGGATAAACGCCTATCAGTATCTGAAGTCCTAATATCGTATCTACGTTCGGATTTGGATTATAGTTTTGCCAATCTGTTGTACTGAAGACTATCCCTATTAAGATGAAATTAATAATATACGATAATCTAATAAGGAAATTAAGGACAGCATAGTAAATACCTGATCGCCTTGTGCCATGCATAACCTCATCTTCATCAATAATTTCTGCGATACACTGATCGTAGAAGTACAATCCTCCGCCTAAACCAATTCCGTTGAAGATTTGCACAATAAAAACCATTTCAATGTTTATCGCGAAAGCAAAAAATAGTATAGGAATTATCCATGCTGCAATCCCTATCAATCCCGCCATACGAGCCCCTTTTTTAACACGAATTTTTTCCCATAAAGGAGTGGAAACGGCAGCTGCAATGAACTGTAGAGCTAGAACAAGACCAATTAATTCCGAATCTGTAACTCCAAGAACATGGATCATAAAAAGTGGTGCCAAAGTTGGTAAAATATTTATAGCAATCCATGTTCCTAAAGCAGGTATTAAAAACCATAGGAAAGACTTATTCTTAAATGTAGTTTTCAGCGTTTTTACAAAAGACATTGCGGTTTCAGCGTCTTTTGAGATATGTTTAGGTTCTTTTACACCCCATTTCAAAATTATGGAATATGTGATAATAATTACAACTGCAGCAATAATTCCTGTTAACTGATATTCCCCTAATGCTTTACTTATAGTTGCTGGTGTTTGTGGATTACCCCCTAAGAAATCTTCTATAATTAATGTGGGAAGGATAAACGCAAAAATCAGTGCAACCATCACAAAACTTATCCTAACTTTTCCTGTTGAACTACGAGCTTCCATAGATACAAACATTTCAGAAAAAATAGCATTATAATTTAGATTAAACGCTGTATAAACAGTATCAAAGATAAAAAGAATTAGAAAGAAGTATACGAAGTTTATTACATCCGAATTAAGAGCCATAGGTGGTGTAAAAAGTAAAATCATTACTATGGCTAATGGAATAGTGGCGCCTAACATCCAAGGAATTCTTCTCCCCCATCTAGTTTTAGTACGGTCAGAAAGATATCCTATAAAAGGATCGTTTATGGCATTCCAAAAACTCCATAAAATAAAACCAGCAGTAATCCAAAGAACAGGCAATCCTACAATTGCAAAATAGAATGTAAAAATAAGGAATGAGAATATTTGTAATGCGGTATTATCTCCAACTTCACCACATGCAAAGGCAATTCGCTTTCCAAGAGGAACCTTCTCAGATTTTCTTTCATTCATTCATTCATCAACCATTTTTTTATAAAAATAATTTAATAGAGTTAATTGAATTTAAATTTTAATTAATATAAGTCTTTAGCTAAAACTTTTATTTAATATTAAATCTTGGTTTAGTAGGAAATAACCTACAACTTCCTATAAATATTTTGAGGTAAATAAAATGGAAAAAATGTTAGCAGCAGTATTTCACAAAGGTGATAAAATAAGTGGCGATATTAAATTAGAAGAAGTTGACCTACCTTACATTACAAAAAACAATCAAGTATTAATAGAAATAAAAGCTTGTGGGATTTGCGGTACCGATTTAAAAATAATAGAGGGAGGACATCCTGCTAATGACGATACAATTTTAGGACATGAATTTGCAGGAATAGTCAGAGAAGTTGGAGAGAGCGTTCAAGATTTAGAAATTGGTGATAAAGTCGTTGCTGATCCGAATGAAAAATGCGGGTATTGCATCAATTGTAGGAGGGGTCTGTCAAATTTATGTGAATATATGGCTCAAGGAACAACATTTGGTATCTTTCAAAACGGTGGGTTTGCGAAATATTGTGTTTTACCAAGAAAAGCACTATTCAAACTTCCCGATTCTATTGATATGATAGCAGCAAGTTTAGTTGAACCCCTATCATGTGCGGTTCATTGTCATAATATTGCGGATGTCAAGGAATCAGATAATGTTGCTATAATTGGAGCAGGCCCTATGGGTTTAATTATCGAATCGGTTATAAGGAAACATCCAATAAAAAAATTAATTTGTATAGAAATAGATCAATGGCGTGGCCAGAAAGCATTAGAACTTGGTGCTGATCATTGGATTAATCCTAAAACGCAGGATGTAAAACAAGAAATTCAAAATATAACCGGTGGTGAAGGAGCAGATGTGATTATTGATGCCGTGGGGATTGCAGATACTTTTGAAATGGCTACTAAAATATGGGCTCCTGGTGCTCGATTGATTTGTTTTGGGCAAGACTACAGAGCTGAGGCAAAAATTAAACCAAATGACATCGTAAGATATCAGAGGAAAATTATGGGATCTTATATTGGTTATGCTGAAGATTTTTTAGACGCGATCGAGCTAATTTCAAACAAGGTAATAGATGTTGAAAAATTAATAACGACAATGATACCTTTAGAAAAATTAATTTCAACTGGGTTTAAACTAATGAAAGAAAGAAAGTGCGTAAAAATCATTACAACACCTTAATCGTATCATAAATTTTTAATTGAATAATAATTATTTAACTCAAAGATAGAAAATTATCATCTTATTTGCAATAATAATTATGTCTTTCGATATTTCCGCACTTAAAGTACTCTTTAAAAAAGTATTTCCCGCTAAGAAGTCCATTTACACTGTTGACACAAACGACGATGGAAAAGCAGACTCTCTTCTTATTAAAGCAATGAATGTGATCATGCCGATCCAAGTTCCTAAAGAAATTGAACTCGGTGGATTCAGCACGAAAAATTTCGATATTAATCATTTTGAACTTTCTGATTATGGAAAAATATATCTCGATGAGTTTCCGATAAATGTGTCAAAGAACGAGGTTGATGTCAAGAAACTGAAAGACCATTTCAGATTTTATCTAAAGGATAAAGGATTTACTGTTGATGATTTATTGAGTGGAAAGCTAGCTGGAAGAATTATAGCTTTAGGAGATGCTATAAACATTTTAATTAAAATTGATGAAGAAGGTTTAGAAAAATTTTCAGAAGGAAAGCACACTTTCAAGTTTAAATCGGAAGTTATCCCTACTCTCGAATTTAGCTTCGAATTAGGACCAGAAAACTTAAATCAGAAATTTGATCCAAAAGAATTGTAACACCCTCTCTTTCTAACCTTATTTAATTTTCTTTACTGCTTTTTTCCTATTATAGTAAATTATTATAGGAGTTTTTATGCTTTGTTTCTAACTATTTTGCGGGTGTAGTAACTATGGCTATTTTACAGGAAAACTTTAATACTCAAATTGGCGAACTCAACGAATATTCTAACGTTAAAATTGATTGTCCCATATGCAAATCAAGTAAAGTTATGAAATTCCCTAAATCGGTGATTAACAAAGCTCGGCACTTAACCACAATTTCTTTGCCAAAAGGATTGATTTGCGAACATCACTTTCAAGCTTTTCTTGATAAAAACTTTGCTGTTCGCGGATATCAAAAAGTGGATTTTGAATTTGAAAACAAGGAAGATCAAAAGGAACAAACAGAAATACAACTATTTAGTGGAAGTGAGAACGAGTTGTTTGATAACTTAATTGTGGAAGGCAATTACGTTGGATATCGACCTAATGTGAAGGATAATAAGGATTTAAGGCAAAAATCGAAGGAAAGTAAGAAACATGAGAGCAAAAGAAGTCTAAAAGAAATATATGATGAGTTTTGGGAATTCATTGACGATAATAATTCTGAATTTAAGGATTTTATAAGTAAAGATAAAAGAAGACAAGAACTCAAATTAAGGGGTTAAAAAAGTAATAGCAAAATGCCAAGGGAGGGATTTTCATACCGTTGCACTTCGCAAAGGGTATTTTGAACCCTCGATACCTAGATCTTCAGTCTAGTGCGTTCCCGGGTTTCGCAGAACTCTGATATAGAGCCTCTACTACGCCACCTTGGCAGATTGAAGCTACTCCTAACTCGAAATTAAAAAAACTCTTTTAATCCTAATTAAGATAGAAATCAAAGTATAGAATGTCATAAAAATCTTTTTAGTTTTTGATCACGCTATGTAGTAAATTCTATTTTTTTCGCAACCTCAAGTTCATTATCATATACAGGATATATTATGACCTATAACCTTTTTTTTGAGGGTTAATTTTCTCTATTTAATTTAACATGAATAATCCTCTTGTCAAAAAAGAATAAACTATAATTTACACATGATAGAATTACCTGAAGCAATTGTAATATCTGAACAGATCAATGAGACTCTAATAGGAAAAACTATAAAATCAGCCATTAGAGGGCAAACACCCCATAAATTTGCGTTTATTGGTAACCATTCAGATGAGGAAGTTTCACAAATACTTAAAGGAAAGAAAATAACGAAAAGCTGGTCAAATGGAAATATAATCCTCGTCCAACTGGATTCAGATTATTTACTGAGCCTTGGATGTGGAGGAGAAAGAATTAATTATCATATGCAAGCTAAATCAATTCCCAAAAAACATCAACTACTATTAGAATTCAATGATCACACATATCTGACAGTAACGGTATCTGGATGGGGAGAAGTAAGATTAATTGAGGTAAAGAATATTGAAAACCATCCTCATATTCAATTAAACAAAATTGATCCGCTTTCAGAAGAATTTACTTTCAAGGCTTTTGAAGAATTAATACAGAAAATACCAGAAAAAAAGAAATGCAGTGCTAAGAAATTTTGCATTACAGACCCCGGATTAAGGGGAATTGGGAATGGAGTAATTCAGGATATTTTCTTTCTATCAGAAATTCATCCCAAAAGAGAGATGAAATCATTGATAAAAGAACAACAAAAACTCCTATACCAAACAATTCGAAATGAACTACATAAAATGGTAAGACTTGGGGGAAGAGATTCTGAGAAGGATATCTTTGATAACTATGGTAAATACAAGAGAATCATGCATAGCAAGTCAGTTGATACTCCATGCCCTACATGTGGGATTCTAATCAAAAAACAACAATATCTTGGAGGTACTATATACTTCTGTCCTTCCTGTCAGAAGATTGATAGATGAGCTGAGAAAATCCTTTAAAAAAAAGAGAAATGACATTGAACTCGAAAATTTTTTTGTTTTTTTATAAAATTATCGCAACTAAAATATCTATAAACTCGGTTGCTATACTTGGGATATTTATCAGATAACCCGATTTTCGAACCTTTTCTTCTATGATTTCTTTTGGTGTTTTAATTTTTTTCCAGAAAAGGTTCAATATCTTTTCAATTTCGTACACATCACTTCTTTTCTTTACTCATATATATATAATTATTTTTTGAAGGATTTGAACCTCAAATACCACTAAAAAAAGATAGATTTCCTAGAGTAATAGAATTAATATTTAAAAATTTACTAAGTTTTAACAATTATGTTTAAAATATATTAAATGAGATTTGAATCGTGCTTTAGAAAAAATGTTTAGGAGATTAAAATTATGAAAAAAATTAAAATTAGAAAAAGGATGAAAACGGATGAATGGAATGAGAGGGAAATGAATCGTGAAGAAAAGAAAACAAAAGAAGAGGACAATGATTGGAATGAAAAAGAAGAGGAAGATGAGGAAGAGGAGGAAAATGGCGAAAATGAAAACGATTTCCACGAAGAAAATTATGATACATAATCTCTTAACAATAAAAACTTCAAAGCATAAATTTCTAAATTTCTTCTCTATTTTATCTCTATAGAATAATATTACAACTATACATAATTAGATTGAGTTATATGATTTTTCAAACTGAAAATTTTTCCATTTGATTACACGCTTGCCGTCCCTATGTTTTTGATATGGGGAATGACCTTTATACTGGTAATTTTATTAATAGACACAGAAATGTTGACCAACAAATTAAACCTACTAATTTTATTCATAACTCTTGTCTTTGGAGGAATTGTACTAGGAGGTGTCCCAAATGTTGTCATGCCTATCCAACAACTTCTCGGTGTTTTAGTAGGAGGAGGAACGATTCTATCTCTGATTGCTGTGATTATAATTTTAGGAGTTTTATTGGGGTCATCAATAGTTGCAGGTAGACTTTTATGCGGATTTGCGTGCCCATTAGGCGCATTACAGGAATTGATCTCTAAAATTAACTTTAAATCTAATTTGAAAGTACAAGAAAAGGTGAAATACCGTATTGATGTCTCGTCGAAAATTCCTTCTATTATACGACGGATTTTTTGGGGGTAATAGTAGTTTTAGCGGTTTTTGGTATAATGCTACTTAATGTATTTAATCCTCTTTCAGGTTTTTCTTTTTATAAGACGATCTATACTTTCACGTTCGTAGTTCCGTTTATCGGATTAGTTATTATAAGCATTGCCAGTGTTTTTCTTTATCGGCCATGGTGTCGATTTTTATGTCCATTTGGTGCATTGTCCGCCCTAACTAGTCGATTAACCAGAAATAAATTGGAAAGAACCGAAGATTGTACTGAGTGTGGCTTATGCGAAAAAATCTGTCCAACTCAAGAAGCAGCAGCAAATAGTAAAAAAACAGAATGCTATTACTGCAATCGTTGCGTAGATATTTGCCCTGTAAATGCTATTAAACTCACAATGGACTTATAGTGCTGAACAAACTGATTCAAATCTGTTTTTCTATTTTTCTATCCTACTAACTAACACAAATGCTCCAAAATTTTGAATTAACTTCTTTTATTAAGAATTTCTGTTCTTTTTTCTTTAGGTAATTTTTCACTGGCATATCTAAGGATTAGCCTAGATAGATTTTTTGTGTTCATTAATAAATAATCAATAATAGCTTCAGGTTTATATTTTGAGCATGTTTTTAATAGCCATCCTATTCCCTTTTCGATATAGTTTGCTTTAGAATACTCTAACATTTTTTCTACTAGTTTAAAAACATAATCCTCATCAAAATCTTTTCTCATCATAATTATTTTAAGTAATATCACCATAGAAGCTCTTTTTATCCATAAATTATCTGAATTTGACCAATCATTTATAGTGTTTTTTGCTAAGGTTTCATTACCCTTTTTTCCTAAAAACGGGCCTAAAAGTCTTACGCAAGTTGAATCGCAGTGACTCCATGTGTGGCAATGTTCTGCGTATTCTTTTCTAATTAAATCAACAGTTTCTTCATTGAAATATTTCTTGAATCGAATTAGGAATAAAAATCCGGCAAACTTTTGTTCTTCAACATTTGTTCTTGTTAGCTTCCTAAACACTTCAACAGCGTCATCATAACTGCAGTCAAATTTTTCGTGAACTGACCTTACGATCTTTTCTATTTCGGGCATTCGAATGCCATATATGATATAATCAGAAATATCTGGATTTAATATCTTATACATTCTATCTATTTGATCTTCAGATAGCTGAGGTGTGTTTTCTAATAGTAATCTTGATATTTCCTTCACAATCGAATCTATCATATAAATTTATCAATTCCTATTCTCTCATTCATTTCTTTGCTTTTTTTTAAATAGGGTTCTACAAATTCTATTACTTTAGAATTAAAGTTCTTAAGTGTAGCTAACTCTCCTCTTTTATAAACAATAATAATAGATTCTTCCAGATTATTTAGATTTAAACCAGCCCATTTCATGGCATTGTTTGATTTTCCAGTTTTAACAGCATCCAAATATTCTTTGTTCAATAACAACTCAGAAATTTTGTAATTCCACTTTCGGTAATCGTCCGGTATCCATCTCTTTTCTCTTATAGGTAATTCATACTCCTCGCAATAACTTAACAATTTTGGTTGCAATTTTTTTACATAATCAGCAGGCGGGTAGACTTGTCCTTTATATAAATTTAGTAAAGATTTTACGATATGTTTATATTTACTGTTCTTTAATTTTTTAATAAAAAATTCTGCTTGTTGATCGCGTATTGTCAAACCTGGCGAAAAAAGAATAAAATCAGCTCCCGCTTTTTTAGTTTGTTTAATCACATCGGCCAAATTTTCGTCGTTATCTTCTAAAAAGGGGATTATTGGCATGAAATACGTTCCAACTTGTACATTGGGTGCTTTCTGTTTAATCAGTTTTAGAGCTTCGAGTCGTTCCTTCGGTGAAGAAGAATGAGGTTCTAAAAATTGTGCTAATTCCTCATTTATAGTAGTGATAGAAAAACCAACAGTACACCAGGTATCATTTGCAATTCTATTTAATATATCTATGTCTCTAGTTATCAAATTTGATTTTGTAGCGATATTAACTGGATATTTATGTTTTTCGATTACTTTTAGAATTTTTAGAGTATTTTCGACTTCTAATTCAATTGGTTGGTATGCATCGCAAACTCCGCCTGGACCTATTACATCTGGAAGTAGCGTTCGGGATCTCTTAATTCTTTGGTCAAGATTTTTATCTATATTAGATTTGACAATTACTTCCGTTTCAAAATCCTGACTTAAATAGTACCTTTCGCTTCTAGCAT
Source organism: uncultured archaeon (assembly GCA_964508365.1). Classification (GTDB taxonomy): domain Archaea; phylum Asgardarchaeota; class Lokiarchaeia; order Sigyniarchaeales; family SOKP01; genus SOKP01. Next base: position 54,924 of record CAZDTP010000016.1, on the reverse strand, counting down.
CGCAGTATATACAAGTATGAGCACATCCAGAGTAAGGATTTATAGTGTATCTGCACCAAAACCAAGAATCGGGGTATTTTAACCTGTTTAAGGTCGTTTTAAATTCCTTATAAAAAATTTTAAAGTTCTTCGTCATAGTATAGTATTATTCTCAATAACGCTCAATAATACAAGAAAAAATATAAGATTAGTTATTCAATATGCCTTTTATTTGAAAGAAGATGAGAAAAAACGCCCGTAATTGTTATTACGAGCAAGTGATTAAAATATGGAAATGGAAATATGGAAAAAAGAGCGCTTTTTCTAAAAAAAGATAAGATAATTCGCATTTATAAATACTAGCCCAATTATAATACTCTTAAACTTCTGTTATGATTTTTTATTAAAAAACCGAGACATTTTTAATAAATATGAGAAAAAAAAGGAAATAGATTATACAGTCATTTGAGTTGAGACTTTGTGAGATTTTTTTTATTAAAGTTAGTGATATTATACAAATCAATATGAAAAGGAAAATTCGTGAAATCATCGTTTCACGAAATTTATTTAAAATCTTTAATTTTCATGTATATGCACATTTAATTATGGACTTACCATTAAAGGAAGGAGAGGAGAAAAAGAAAGAGGAATAAAAAAAATGATAAAAAAAATTAGAATACAAGATATCGAGATTAACATTGATTCACAAATGACAGCTGTTGTTTACTATATAAAAAGATTTCTGGCCGCGAATGCAAACCCAAATGCAGAATCTTTAGGGGATGAATTTTTGCATCAATACAAAAAATTACTTCAAGAGCACGAGAATGAAGATATTTATGATCTCCTTCGGTACTACAGGCTGATCATGGAGTTTAAGCCAGCATTATCAACGATTTTGAAACCAGGTAAGGAATTTGACATGTGTTGCGATGCAGTTATACCATCATTCAATGTTCCTTTAGATAGAATTCGAAACCAAGTTAAAGAAAACAAACTTCCTCCAAAAAAAAAAGGACCAGTAATACCTGGGAGTAATAAATCCATGGGTTTAATTTACCACTGTACGGCATGTAACCAAAATTTTAAGATTTCACCAGAAATAAAAGAACAACTGCTAAATGATGACTCTGATAATGAAAAAAAAGAATTACCAAAGCACTGTGATAAAGAGATGGTAATTAAGATAGTAAGAATTCAAGAAGAATTACCGAACGAAGAAATTAAGAGTAAAGAAGTTGAACCTGAAATTAAAATCTTATCCGCCGAATTACTAATGGGTCATATAGATTCTAAAGAGGCAAATGCTGAATATTTGGATGTAACGAGCGTGGGAATTGATATTGGTTCTTCCACCTCTCATCTTGTTTTCTCAAAATTAACTTTAAAAAGGGAAACCAGTTTTTTTAACATGTCAAATCGATTTGTTCTCGCCAATCGAGACATCATATATGAAAGTAATATTATTTTTACTCCCTTAATTGATCGTTATACCATAGATATTGAGGAGATCATAAAATTTTGCGAAGAGGAGTACAAGAAAGCAGGGATTACAACCGAGATGGTAGATACGGGTGCAGTTATAGTTACCGGGGAGACTGCTAAAAAACAAAACGCTGCGGAGATAATTAACCGATTATCTTCTGAGGGTGGAAAATTCGTCAGCGCAGTAGCAGGTCCAAATTTTGAGTCACTTCTTGGAGCCATGGGAAGTGGAATCGTTGAACAATCACGCAAGAATCAGCAAACTATATTAAATGTTGATGTTGGGGGAGGTACCAGTAATATTGCGATAACTTCGAAGGGAAATGTACATAGCACTTCTTGCATCAACATAGGAGGGAGATTATTAGGAATTGACGAAGAATTTAAAATTTGGAGGATAGATGAACCCAGTGCATTCCTCATGAAAGAGTTGAACATGAAATATAAACTAGGAGATATCATCCTTGAGAATGATGTTAAGACCATCTCTCGGGAATACGCTAAAGCCTTACTCGAAGTGATGCGAGGTCCAGCAACAAGTAAAATTGCCAAAGAACTGATGATGACCGATGACTTGGATTTTTCCATCCCAATCGACGAGTTTTCCTTCTCCGGTGGAGTTGCAGAGATGATTTATGATAGAGATATTTCACACGAAGAATTCAATGACATTGGAAAATATCTGGCTGAGGAGATTAATCTTCTCGTAGAAGAACTAGGTTTATCAATAACTGAACCAGAAAACAAGATTAGGGCAACTGTAATTGGTGCCGGGGCATTTTCTCTTTCGATATCAGGATCAACATGCTATGTTGACGAAGATGTTGTCCTTCCACTCAATAATATTCCAATTTTGCCTGTAAATGTAAAAAGAAGAGAGTTTAGTCTTGAAAATATTAAGAATGAGATTAATCGAGCTTTCAAAAATTATGACATGAAAGAAAGTGAAGATATCGTTGCTCTCTACTTTAAAGAATTTATCGATCACACTGATAACTTATTATCAACACTTGCTAAAGCAATCGAGAGTTCACTCTCACATTCCGTTGCTCTGAAAAAGCCCATCATCTTGATCTTTAGCATGGATATTGCTAAAGTTTTGGGAATCACAATCCGTCGTGGAACATCAATCCAGAATAATCTTGTCTGTCTGGACGAATTGATCTTGGAAGCTGGTGATTTTATTGATATCGGTGCGCCTCTTTACTCAGGACAAGCATATCCAATTACTGTAAAGAGCTTGGTATTTAACAAGGACAAGAAAGATTCGTGAGCATAAAAATTAATCTCAACTATTTAAATTGTGAAATCAGTTCTATTTCTAAGAGTAGTTTTGAGAATTAGGGTTTCAATGCCCTTTGAAACCTTCATTTTTAATGATCTAACTTATATTTGAGCACATCTTGATTAATCAAACAAATCTTTTATAAATTGACCAATTTTATCTATAGCTTCTTTTGCTTCAGGAAGTTCATAAAGACCGTAATTTTGCCAGACATGGGGCATATCATCCCATTCTTGTAGGATGGCATTAACACCGGCAGCTTTCGCGAATTCCACTAATCGAGTAGAATGATCGTAGACCATCTCACTTCTGCTTACTTGCGCTAAAATTGAAGGGAAACCTGTAAAGTCAGCAAAGATAGGGCATACGAGAGGATTATTAGGATCTTCTCCGTTTAGATATGCGGGAATCCACCAAAAAACGCCCACATCTGCCATAACACAATCGGTAGGAGCATTCTCTAGAATTGTTTTACTGTTTGTCGTATAATCTATACCGGGAGAGAGAACTATAGCACCTCTAGGCATGGTAATACCTTCCTCTTTAATTTTAATAAGAGTTGCAAGAGTCATGTTTCCGCCCGCAGAAGCTCCACCGATAATGATATTTTCAGGTCTATATCCATATGAGAGAAGCCATTTATAAGATGTAAAGCAATCGTTTGGACCCTCAGGGAATGGATGTTCAGGAGCAAGAGCGTAATCCACGCTCAATACTTTTACATGCGCGGCTTTTCCAATCTCAACTGTATAAGGTCGGCTGGACATTGGAGATCCTAACACATGTCCTCCTCCGTGGAAAAACAATAAGATTTTATTTTCGTCAACACCCTCAGAGATTTGCCACTCTGCAGGCACTCCCCCAGTATCAACAGATTCAATTTTTACATCTGGAGACAAAGGATGCTGTTTTTGTAGAATTTTCCCTTTATATTCCATTGCACCACGAAAAATCTTTGCTAGCTGCTTCATTTGGTCTCGATTTATAAGATCGTAAAGATCCTCTGTTTTACCTTCTCCAGTTTCGAGTATCTCGTAGAATCGTTTATTTCCGTCCGCAATTATAGGGAGTATTTTTATAATGTCGACTCCTTCCTTTTCCGCAATCTCGAGTGCTCCTTTCGTAATTATTTTTTGACTCCTTTGTTGGAGTTTCTTTACATCTGGCCTTAATAATCGTTTGTTCAATATCGGCATAAAAATAATAAAATAGCTTTTCTATATAACTTTATCATAAACCTCAAATTTTCTTTTAGAGTTGTTTATTGATCTAATTTATAGTTCGAAGGAAGTTGAAAGTATTAAAGAAATAAAATTTAAATCATAAATATTTTTGAATTACTCCATATATTCGTAATAATTCCATTTTTTTATTGGATATACGACGCCCAAACCGATGAGAATAATAACAGAAATATTATAAAAAATAAGCTAAATATTTTTAATTTCTATTAGAATAGATGCATTTATGGACGGAGTAAATCTATTTGGACTACCCGTAGATAATATGGAACGAGCTAAAAAATTTTTTAGTGAGATATTTGGTTGGAACTTTATGGTTACCGGTATGGATGGAAATCATCATTTTGCTACAACAGTTCCAACGGATGAAAATGGTTTTCCTACTGAACTAGGTGGAATAAACGGAGGATTAATTCAAAGGGATACTTATGATCAGCAAGTGACAAATATTTTTATCAAAGTAAAGTCAATTGATACTACGATTGATAAAGTAGAAAAAAATGGTGGCAAGCTAATTCATACTAAAGTTCCCATAGCAGATTTTGCTTATTTTGCTCAAATAAATGATTCTGAAGGAAATTTAATTAGTTTTTGGGAAGACATTATCTAGAATTCCTTTAAGAGATTCTTTACTTTATATTAAAATGAAAATGATGATCAAGCATGGTCTTTCAATTCTACTCGACTTTTTCTTCTCTATATGATGCTTTTACAATAATTTGGGAAGAGATCGACTCTAATGTACGAGTTCAACGCATATTTCTTAGTGATCCTGAAAAAAAATCTGAAATAAAAGCGCGTGATGCATTCAAAACGATTGACTCAGGCTCTTCTTCAATAATCAAAGCGCTTGGATATAAAATAATCCGGTTCTTAGAGGGTGAAAAAATTAACTTTGACTTAGAATATATTGATTTTGATCAATGTTTTCAAATTCAAAAAAAGGTGCTTTTAGCAGAATACGGTATTCCAAGAGGTTGGGTTAGTACATATAAACGAATTGCTAATAAAATCGGTATACCGAAGGGTGCGAGAGTAGTAGGAAATGCCTTAGCAAGGAATCCATTTCCTATCGTCATTCCATGTCATAGGGCAATAAAATCAAATGGTGAACTCGGGGGATTTCAGGGAGGTTTTGAGATGAAACGAACATTGTTAGAAATGGAAGGAATAGAGTTTTCATTTAAAGGGAAAGTTATCACGAAAAAAATTTACTATTAATCTTAATTATTATTTTTTGACATTGGGAAACAATAAAATGCGCCCTCCGGGATTTGAACCCGGGTCGCAGGGTTGGAAACCCTATATTCTAACCCCTATACCAAGAGCGTAAGATAAAAATTTTAAAAAATTTACTTATTTCTCTTTATACTTTTGATAACTCCAATACAAGAATAAAATGACAGCAACTCCGATCAAAAAGACAGAATAACTCGTATAATATCTGAAATATCTCGTTTTTACATCTCCATTCATAATAGAATACTCTTCTCCATAGTATATTAAAAAAACACCACGCAGAAACGGTGGAGATATTTGTATCTTTTCTGTGATTTCAGTAATATTCACGGCTTCCCAGTAAGTTATATAAGGCAATCCCAACCAGTAATTGCGTTCTTGATCTAAATCTAATAATTGAATAGTAATTTTACCTTCGAGAAGGCTTATGTTTATATATATTATCTGGTCAAAGGATCTTGAAGGATAGAAAAAATCATCAATAATATAATCTCCTTTAGAGAAATTTAGGTAACCGTATGTATTTATTTCCTCTTCTCTCGGAAAAGGCATAAACATTAAAAAAAACCCAGATGCAGTAAAAAGCGTGATAAAAAAGAGTAACCAGGAAAATTTCGGATTCACTATTAATCAACCCTTATATCTATTTTTGTAAACGCATAAATTGTAATTATAAATAATAACAATGGTAGTCCAAATGCAAGAATTAAATTAATAATCATTTCAGCAGTTATAATAATTGCATTTGAATAAAGAATATCGGAAAAGAACTCAAATACATTTAATAGGTAATATCTGTATGAAAGTAAATCCAGTTCAAACATTTCAAAAAAATAATAGAAATCAAGAAACATGTAGAGCATAGGTAAAATAAAAACTGGAGAGGTCTTTCTAATTAATGTAGAGCACAGAAAAGTCAATGAAACGAAAAAGAGTAAATCAAAGTAAGCTATAATGAAACCTGCAAGAAAAAAATCTACCGAAGCTAATTTTTCACATCTGAAAAAACTATAAATCGAAAATGAAATAAAACAAATCACTGTGAAAATGAAAATACTTAACATCAGATACAAGAATTTGATGATAAGTATCTTACTCCTAGATCCAAGTGTATATAAAATCATCGCTGATTTGTTAGAAAACTCTCCCGAAACGATGTCCGCGGTGATAAACACGGATATAAGAGTAAAAAACGGTGAGTATACAATGGTGTACGATACAAAATCGAACCAAAATATACTATTGATACCATTCTGACTTGAAGGAATCCAATCACCCCACGCTAACATTAGAAGCATCAATGGAATCAATGAAAAGAGAATACAGATCATAAAGCGAATTGAGAGAACCTCTCTTTTCAAATAAAACAAAAACAGCGGTTCTTCAGTAAAATTTAAACGATTGTGATTATAATCTTCTTTCATTATCTTATTTCCCTATAATTTTCTTATATAATTTATTTAATGCTCCGCTAATCGGCGTAAAATTATAATCTTCGTATTTCCAAGTTATTTTAGCGACTTTCCGTGGATTTTCGGTCTTAAAAATGATTTTTTCACTTAAGAGTGTCGGTGAACCAGAAATTAAATCTTTTTCCGCAGAAATTTCATCTTTAAGTGCATCGATTGATACATCTTTCTCATAACCGATTCGGGATATTTCAAATTCATTTAAACCATAGGATCGAGCAAGATCATATATTTTACCGGAAGCCACTATTTTTCCCTTGTCTATAAACGCTAAAGTATCCGCCAATTGTTCGATTTCGAGAATGATATGACTTGAAATGATAACTGTATTACCTTCCCTTCTTTTTTCGCGTATTTTTTTGATGAGTTCTTCCCTACCCATTGGATCAATGTTAGATAATGGTTCATCTAAAAATAAGATTAAAGGATTCCCAATGAATGCTTGAGCTATTCCTAGTCGTTGCTTCATACCACGAGAATATGTTTTAACATTCTTATCCCAATCTCTTTCTTCTAACCCACACCAATGTAAATACGACTCAACATCTCCATCTTTTGTTCTTGCTTTATTTCTGAGACTTAAAACTAATTCGAGGAAACTACGTCCCGTGATTCGGGAGTGAAATCCAATATTTTCGGGTAAATATCCTATTTTTCTCCGGATATCTCCCATGTTTTTCTTTATATCAGCACCTAATATAAAAGCAGTTCCACTTGATGGTTTTACCAACCTCAGAAGCATGAGCATAGTTGTTGTTTTTCCAGCTCCATTCGGTCCCAAAAGTGCGAAACAAGAGTTAGATATCTCTAAATTGATGTTATCAACAACTTTTTTTTTGAAATATTCTTTAGTTAAGCCTTGAATTTTAATAGTTGGCTCGGTAAACGATGACATGATCAATACTATATTTTGCTATTAGAGGATAAGTTCTCAGTCAATATAAGGATTAACAATCAAATGCATTTTTTAAAATACAATTTTAATTAATTAACCAGCTTCAATCGGGTTCTCAAACCTTCTGAAGGAAAAAGAAAAAAGAAAAAGAAATTGAGTTTTATTAAAATTTCGAAGGATTTTTTTCTGCCCACATTGGATATTTCGATTTGAAGTCGTCGTAATTCTTTTCAATTAATTCTTCAGTAATCATCTCGCGGCTATCTGCTAATCTTTATCTATCTTCGTCATTGTAATTAGTTGGAGTAATGATGATACATCATCTTTTTTTAGTTTTGACATTATTATCACCTCATGAAATAGAAGAACTGAGTCTTGGAGCGTTAACTGAGAAAAATATACGAGGAATTTACTTTGATAATTTTCCAATTGAAATCTGTTTTGGATTCCAGATTAGTGGGTTAATTTCCCACGAGTTTTTTAAAAACTATACTTTCACTATTAATTTTACTAAAATGCGATATTTCTTGAGGAATAAATGAAAAATTAGAGCTTTAAATAAATGCGATAAAAATACAGTATGCCACTAGATATCATCTGAGCCTTGAGGATCGTTTTAGTATGAAATAAATGCGCCCTCCGGGATTTGAACCCGGGTCGCAGGGTTGGAAACCCTATATTCTAACCCCTATACCAAGAGCGCAAGGTAAAAATTGAAGAAATTTTTAGAAAAAAAAATTTTAATATTTGTGATTATTATCGATTAAAAAAAAACTTTCTTATACTATTTGGTTATAATATATCATTAGAAAATTCATAATATCCGATAACTTTACTTAACGCTACCCAAGCGTCAAGAGAATAATGAGAAATTGACACAATTTTATTGCTTAAACTTAATATTTCGTCTGAAAAAAAACCTTTCTGAAAACAACCTACTATAGCTACATAATTTTTAGTAAGATTTTTATCAAATAATTCAGAATGATTTTTCACCAGTTCTCCTTTACTAGAAAGAAGTATAACTTCCTTCTTATCAATGGAATTAACTAATTCACTTAAATTATCTCCACATTCTGAAATTAATAGGATTTTGTCAATTTTTGTTTTATTTTCTATCAACAATTTTGCCATTAAGCCTTTAAATCTATTATAATTTCTAGCGATTTTTAAATCCGAGTTTATTTCAAATATTTTATTTTCGAATGTATGAAGGTATATTTTTAGATTACCACTTTTATTGGCGATTGATCCTAAAGCATTAAGAAGGCAAGCGTGAGTGATGTCAGGACGCCCTCTTTTTTCAACACCTTTTAGTCTAACCATAGCGGAATGGTGAATTGCGTTATCAAGGAGTTTAGAGGGATATGAATCCTTCTTTAAATTTTTTTGAATGGCAGGATGATTCCTAATATTTGATGGGATGAGTTCTAAGCCACATTCCACGAAAATTATTATTAAAGGCATTTTGTATTGAGATGATTCTAATTTTTATTTCGTTTATTACTTGATCTTAATAAAGTAGCGTGTTGTATGATTACAATCTAAACATGTTGATGATACATGAGAACCTTTACCCTTTGAATGAATTCTGGTTCTGTTATTAATACCTGGGTAGAGAAACCTCTTACATTTGTGACATATTCTTTTTTTCCATATTGAAGGAATTTGAATCTTTGCTCTTTGTGCGTATCGTCTTGCTAAATATACATATCTATTAGCTAATTCTCTATTTTGAGGGAATATCTCGTTTGCTTTCTGAAATAAATATTGCATCCTAATATCTGCTATTTGTTTGATGATACTCTTATTTCTCCTTCTATTTTTCACCATTGTAGCTACTTTACGTTATATTTAATTCCCTTTTCTAATATCGTTCAACGATATGATAATTGTTTTTCCCCTGATATCCAATAAGTAAGAATTTGTGGAATTTGATATTTGTTCAGCAATACTTCGGATATTTGCTTTTGTTGCGATTGATTTTAACATCTTAATTTTGATTATTTTGTATTTCTTGAGTAATTGCTGTACATGCATTATAAATTCTCCTGTAATTCCCTTCTTCCCTAATGTAGCGTGTGGCGGTGATATTAATACTTTTTTAAACTCGTTTTGATGACTCATTGCTCCGAAATACTACTATTACCATAAAATTTTTAATCTACTTAATCTTTTTAAATGTATCATATAATATTAAAATTCTTGGTGTAATAATTATTAGCATCTATATCGTTGAACCAGAGAAACTCATTAAAACTTTAGCAGAAAAATTAAGAGAGTTTCCCGAAATCAAGCCACCCGAGGGAAGCGAATTTTGGAAGACTGCTTTTTTTAAGGAATTAGCTCCTATCGATCACGAGAATTTCTGGTATATTAGGTGTGCGTCACTTTTGAGAAAGATAAAGAAGTTTGGTCCAGTTGGGGTAAACAAACTCAGAAAACACTACGGAGGAAAAAACAAAAAAGGTCCAGGTCGACACCATAGTGCTAAAGGGAGTGGAAAGATCATAAGGGTAGCATTGCAGCAGTTAGAGGATGCTAATCTAATAATGAAGCAAGAAAGGGATGGTAGAATAACTTCACCAGAAGGAACTAGCCTTCTAGAAAGAACTGCCTATGGAATTTTAAGAAAATAATTTAAATAAATAAAAAATTTTTGGAATTTAACTTTGAGCGAAGAGGAAGAATTAGAAGCTATTAGGAAAAGGAAATTAGAGCAATTTAAACAGCAAGCAGTTCAACGACAATTAGCAGAACAACAACAACAACAGTATAACGACCAAAAATACCAGGTAATGCGACAAATATTAAGTCAAGAAGGACGTCAACGATTAGAAAACATAAGAATAGTCAAACCACAATTTGCTGAGCAGATTGAATTGCAATTAATCCAATTATTCCAATCTGGAAAATTACGTGGAGCTACACCGTTACCTGATAAAGAGTTCAAAAAAATTTTAGAAAAAATTACAGCAGGTAGCAAAAAAGAATTTAATATAAAAAAGTAAACTACGAGAATAAGAAAATGGCACGCAATAAAAATTTTCCCTCAAAATTACGAAGAGCTAAGAGTATGAAACAAAGTCGTTCAGTTCCAAACTGGGTTGTCCGGAGAACCGGGGGAAAAGTTAGATCAAGCCCACATTCTAGAAGAGAATGGCGAAATACTAGATTAAAGAGAGATTAAGCATGGCAAAAAAAAAAGCAAAAGAAATCAGTCTAGACGATTTAGAAGACGAATTAGCTGATACTGAAGAAGAAATTGAAGAGGAAATTGAAGAAATCGATGAATTCAGTTTAGATGAGATATCTGAAGAAGAGGAAGTTAGCGAAATTTTTGAAGAGGAACTTGAGGAATTAGAAGAAATAGAAGAAGAAAAACCCCCTGAAGAAGAAATTATAGACGAACGAATATATGTAATACCATTAGCTAAAGCACGACGAGGTCCAAGGAATAAACGAGCTAAAAAAGCGATTAGATACCTTAGAGAATTTATGGAGAGACATTTTAAACCAGAATCTTTAGTCATTTCGCAAGAAGTTAACGAGAAGATCTGGTCAAGAGGGATTCAAAAACCTCCAAGAAAAATCAAAATTAGAGCAACTAAGAACATTGATGGACTTGTAGTATGCTATCTTGCAGAATAGGTTATTAATCTCAAAATCTTCTTACAACTTATTTTAAAAATTTAGAATTTTTTATGGTCTTTGTCTTTTAATATTTACCCTTTTTACTTAACATATTAAAATTAATTTTATTGATATTATTTCAAAAAGGTGATTAATTATCGCAGATTTATCTTTGATTAAATTTTATTTTTCAGAAGACCTAAAAAAAATAAACAGAGATGAAGCAAAAAAAAGGGTTCTCGAAAATGGAGGACTCATTAGGGAAGAAATTTCTAACGATTTGTGGTATTTCGTTACAAGTAATCCAAACGCAAGCTCTGAAAAGTTTAAAAGAGCTAGAAATCTTGGAGTAACTTTTCTCGGTGAGCTTGATTTTTTAAAGATGATTGATTAATTTGGTATTAAGTTTCTTTATTCGTTCTTCTCAGTTAGTCTTTAAAAAAAAAAAGAATTAATAAATTGTATGTGTGCTACTCATATTGACTAATCGGGGTAAAATGATGTTTGAACTGTATTGAGGGCCTACAAGAAGTGTATTATTTGCAATATTTGAGATCAGATATTCTCTTGCTAATGGAACTCCGGTATTAGGATTTGCAGCAAAACGTGGATAGTTAGAACTCGAAATTGCCACTCTAATTTTGTGTCCTGGTGCGAAGGAATAAGCCGATGTCCAGCAATCAATCAATAAATCGTAAACAATATTTTGATTCCCTGACATTAGAACTTCAGATGTATAATTGTATCTATATCTAATAGTTAAGGATCCATCGGTAACTAACATTGATCGTCCATCTGGATATACATCCGTTAGCTTAATTGTGAAGTCCGTGTCCGTACAATTTGATGTAACGGATAAATTACCCCAAATTCTACCTACAGTCTCTACCGTTTCAGTTAATACAGGTGTCTCAAATACCAATACATCGGATCGACTTTCTATTGATCTTTGATCCATGGGACCTGCTAAATCGAATGGTTGATTTTGACCTCCTAAATTTGGAACAGGGTATCGAGGATCATATATATAAGAGAAATTTTTATTTATTAAACCAGAAGAAGTTTTACTTAATCCTCCATCAGCAGTGAAATACCAAGCATCGTCTATATGATCTAATGGCCAATCATATGCATATCTCCAATAATTCCAATTATCGGAATCACTTTCAACATCACCCATTAAATAGTATGCAATTCTCGCTCCAGTCCAATCAGCGGGAATACCTAACAATGCTTCATCGAAAATTTCGGTTTCCCAACCGAGTAGTAAATCAAATCCATTAGAATTATCTGGATATAGTAACTCTCCCTGTTGCCCACCATAAATCGAGCCATGAGTCCATGGACCCATTACTAATTTTTGATGCCCTCGTGCTCTAGTAGCTCCGAAATCGTCGTAACCGACATAGCCGTCAAGCGTTCCTTGCAAAAAATGATCATACCACCCACCCACATGAATTCCATAGACAGAAACATTAGAATAATGTGGTCCAATTGGAATTGAAAGCGAGGTAGAATTATAGAGTACCTCATTTTTTGGGATCGTCTTAGAAAAGAGCGTATCTATTTGGTACTCCCAATTCGTTGGAGAAGTGCTTTTTACCCAAGTCTCAACCGAGGATTTATGATAGGAACCTTGAAAAATAGCGTGGTCAAACATTTCAGGCGTACCAAACCATAATTGTTGAGCAAGCAAACCTTCAGGACCCATTCCAGCGTAATAATATTGGTTAAGGCATAAAGCTGATACACCAGCACTTGCGATTTTTTTATTACACCAGCTTTGATCCATCAACCACTTAATTGTGTCAACTCCATCATTATAAGAATTTACAAATAAAAGAAAATCATTTCCCCCTTCAGAATCATGGGTGCCCCTTAAATCTTGAACAACTAGATGATAATCCTGAAGTAAGTATATAGGAGCATATAACTCGTGTGCCCAACCAGATTTACCATAAGGAGTTCTTACTAAAATTACAGGACGTGGGGCTCCAAAAGATCCAGGAGCAAAATAGACATCTGTAGCGAGATCAATATCGTCTCGCATTGGAACCATAAAAGTTTGCTTTTCTTGAACTTTATAAACTCCAGTTCCGATAATCACTGTTGATGGAAAGACTATTAGAAAAATTATTAAAATATATTGGAGAACTTTAGGCACTTTCGCGATACGTCTTCTTTGATATTTTTCTAGCAGTTCTTCTGAAGATAACAGCGAAATTTTTAGACCATAATGTAAAAATGCAGCAATACTTACACCTATAGCAGCAATAGAGTAATAATCTAGTGAGATGAAAGTATACCATAGAATTCCAAATATGGGTGAAAAAACATTGATTAGTTTTCCGACGAATGTTAAATACTTGTTTTCCCTATTTTCAGCAATGATTTTAATGTAATTCCCGCTCATCATTAATGAATAGAATGATATGAAAACAGCAAAAGGTAAATAAATCGTTCCAAAGAGTATTATTATTACTTGTTTTAGGATAAAAAAAATACCCTCTTTCTGAGCAAATAGAGAATTTTTATTGTCTGAAGTACCGCTACGACTCTTGTAATAATTAAAAACATAGGTGAGACAGTAGAAACCCCTACAAATCAACAAAAGTGGAAGATTTTTCGTGACCATGTCTTCAATTTTTAAAAAACCTAACTCTTCTAAAAGATAAAAGAGTGCGATAATCCAATTTATCATAATTCATAAATGATTTTAACTCACTTATAAAGGTTTACGAAAATATCTTTTCATTTAGAGAGATATATCCAAAAAATAGAAAAAAAATAAAATTGATTAGAGCATTTTTAGATCGGTCTTGGGAGGATAATATGAGAGGGATAATCAGGTCCTATTAAAAGAGTATTATTTGCTATATATTTCTGAAGATATTGATAGGAATAAATTTCTTGTGGTGCTCCTGTGTTTGGGTTCGCAGCAAAGCGAGGGTAATTTGAACTTGATATAGCAATTCTAATTTTATGCTCAGTGTTGAATTTATATGCCGTTGACCATAGATCAATATCAACCTCTGCAAATTCTACGGTATTTAAATCGGGTGCTGTACTATTAAAACCATCTCTTCTAGCTGCATTTATTATACTATCGCTAATTAAAATAGACCGTCCATCTGGATACACATCACTTATCTTAACGGTAAAATCGGTATTTGTACAATTTGATTTAATATAGAGATGAGCCCACATATGACCAATTATCTCGTAAGGAGATGTTAATGAAGAACTTTCAAATATTAGAACATCACTTCTATTTTCAACTAATCTCTGATCATATGGTCCAGAAGGGATCATTAGGTTTGTTCCCCCTAATGTTGACACTGGATTGCGAGGATCATACAAATATGAATAATTTGCGTTTGTAAGTGCCAATGTATTATTTAAAAAGCCTCCTCCAACATCAAAGTACCAAGAATCGTTTTCATAAGGCAGAGGCCAATCTTTTGCATAACGATAGTCGTTGACATCTGTAGAAGGATCGTCTAAATCTCCCATCATATAATACGCTACCCTGTCACCTGTCCAATCGAATTGAGTACCTATTAGTGCATGATCAAATAGTTTTTGTTCCCAATCAAGATATAAATCAGCTGCACTAATCGATTTAGTAGGAAAATATAACTCACCTTGTTGTCCTTCATCAGGGAAACCATGAGTAAACGGCCCCATGATAAGTAGTTGTTTTCCTCGGGCGTTTGGAAGTCCTAAATCATCATATCCTATGAAGCCATCTAGAGTACCTTGTTGAAACAAGTCATACCACCCGCCAATATGCAGTGCACTTACATTTACATTTTCAAAAGTAGGTCCGATATCCATAAATAACGACGAGGAGTTGTAGAAATTATCTTTCATAGGATGACTCGTCAATTGCTCAAGTTGATACAGATAATTATCCGGAGCAGTCAATTTAGCCCATTGTGTCGATGTACTCTCTCTAAAAGCACCTCCTTGATAGATTGTAGTCTTGTATAGATCAGGAGAAGCGATCATTAGAGACTGTGCAACCAAACCTTCAGGATTCATTCCTGCATAGAAAAATTGATTTAAACCGAGTGCAGATGCTCCGGCTGAAGCAATTTTGCCGTTACACCAATTTTGATCTAAGATCCAATTAATTGTGTCTACACCATCTTTATAGGCATTGGCAAAGAGTATGAATTTATCTCCAGCAGGAGAATCAAAAGTACCTCTGCAATCTTGCATTACTACATGGTAATTTTGGGTAAGGTATAACATCCCATAAAGATCACCCATTCCATTTTTACCATATGTCGTTCTTATAAGTATCACCGGTCTTGGTGCACCAAAAGATCCGGGGGCAAAATATACATCCGTAGCTAGTTCAATATCGTCTCTCATAGGTACCATGAAAGTGAATTTGTTTTGCGGAGCATATACAGCGGTTCCTATTGTTAATGTTATTGGAAATGCTATAAGGATTAAAAGGACAACATATTGAACGATTTTGGGAAGTTTTGTTAACCGTCTTTTCGTAAATTTCACCAGTAATTCTGATACTGATAGTTTAGAAATTTTTAAACCGTAGTGCAGGAAAGCTAGTAAACTGAGCCCAACAGCAGCTATAGAATAATAATCTATTTCGACAAAAGTAAACCACAGTATTCCTACAATTGGAGTTGATATTATGATTAATTTACTCAAACCTTTAAGCCATTTTTTACTCCTATTTTCTGCAATATTTTTAAGATAATATCCACTTATAATGAGCGAATAGACAGAGATGAATACAGAAACCGGGAAAAACAACATACCAAATAAAAAAATCAGGAGTTGTTTAATACCGAAGTAGGTTTTCTCTCTGGTAGAAAAATTTTGTGTCGTTTCTTTTGTCTCACTGGAATTGTTCTTTAAATAAGTGAAAAAGTAGGTAAAGATGTAGAAACCTCGACAAAATATCAGTAATATTAGACTCTTTGTAAAAATTTGCTCTAATGTTAAAAATCCAAGGGTATTTAAAAAGTAGAAAAAAGCAATAATCCAATCAATCATAGGTAATAATTGAGAATTCTTTGTTAATAAAGATTAACTATAAATTAAAATGGAGATTTGCTAAAAACAGAAATTCTAAATAGTTTACAGTAGACTTGCTAAAACTATCCATTTTTAATAAAATATTTATGATTTAAAACTTTATCAAACACATAAAATATAAGTTAGTTTTGTTAAATGACGATTTTAAAGTATCAGATTTTTGGAGGGAATTCGGTAGGTGTTTACTTAGCAGTAAATAATTCCTATGGCTTGTACCCCTCTACTCTAATCGCTTCAACAATTGAAAAAATTAAAAGTGTATTCAGCGAACCCTTTTTTCCTATTTCGATTAACAATTCCACCTTATTAGGAGTATACACCGCAAGTAATATAAATGGAATAATCGTTCCACACATAATTAGGGACGACGAGCTTCAAAACTTAAAGATGTATACAAACGATTTAAGCGGAGATTATCAAATAGGAGTTCTTAAATCTTTAGATAATGCGTTTGGGAATTTAATATTATGTAATGATAAAGGCGCAATAATATCTTCTTTCTTAAAGGAGTATAAGAACCTAATTGAAGATACTTTAAATGTTGAAACCGTTGTTTATGAATATGTAAATATTAGTCTTCCCGGATCGATTTCGGTCGCAAACAATAAAGGTTGTTTAGTGCATCCTTTAACAACCGACGAAGAGATCGAAGTTATTTCCGATATTTTAAAAGTTAATGAGACAGATGTTTCTACTGTAAACAGAGGCATACCTTATCTCTCTTCAGGTGCGGTTGTCAACGATCGAAGCGGTTTTTTTGGTAATGCATGCACGGGTCCTGAAATGATGCGTTTAACTAATGTGCTAATGCTTTAAATCTTCTTTTCTAAATGTTATCTTTAGTTCTATTAAAAAAAGCAAAATTTAATATTTTTATAATTATTATCATGGTTAACTTCGTTGAAGCAATGGAAATGTTAAATTATGTCAGCAACAGAGATAAAAATCTTCAGGATCATAGGGACCTATAAAAAAAAGTACAAAAAATATTTATTTCGGAAGGAAGTTCGAGCTTTAAAGGAGAAAGATGCCTTAGAAAAAGCTCTAAGTCAAATAACTTCAATAGGTATTTTAAGAAGGCAAATTAATATTCAGGAAATAAAAGAAATATCTCCTGATGAATCTCAAGATTATCTAATTCGAGAATTGTCTAGATAGATAATTTTTAAAAAAAAGTTGATTTGTATGGAAGATACTCAAAATTTTGAACAACAATTAAATCAGTATAGGTATTTCAAAGAACAGAGAGATATGTTTCAAGGTCAATTCGAAATAATAAATGCTTCTCTTGGAAATCTTTTTACTACTAAACGAACTTTGGATAGTCTTCTCGAAGGTGTTAACGAAAACGACGAAATACTAATCCCCATAGGGGGATTAGCAAGCATAAAAGCAACGATTAAAGATACCAAAAATGTTCTTGTGTTTGTTAACCAAGATACAGTTATAGAAAAAACTGTTGAAGAAGCCATAGAATTTTTAAACAAACTTATTGACCAACACAATACACAATTGAAATTTCTCAAGGAAAGAATTTTTGCCTTAGATTTAAATCTTCAAGGAATGAATCAAATGCTCCAAAACAGGATGGCGCAAAAATAATTTGTGGTAAACTCTTTTTTTGATTAAATCGATTTTCTATTCAAGTGATCTAGTAAATGAAAAAAATAAGTAATATTTTCTCTACTTTTGTTAAAAAAACACTTACATCCGATAATTTAGAAAGCGCATTAAATGAACTTAATTTACTATTAATCAGCAATGATGTGGCCATAGAAACTGCTGATGTTCTATGCCAAAAAATTAGTGAATCTCTGAGAGGTGAACAAATAAGTCGTTTAACATCAAAAAAAAAGATGCTTTTCGATATTTTAAGAAAGGTCATTAAAGAGATTTTAACCCCCGAGAGAGAAATCAATTTAATTGATGAGATTAGGAAGACTAAAACCCAAAATAAGCCCTATATTATCTGTTTTTTAGGAGTTAATGGAACTGGCAAGACAACAACGATTGCAAAGATAGCTCATTATCTAAAAAAGAATAATATATCTTCTGTAGCAGCAGCTTCAGATACTTTTAGGGCTGCTGCAATAGAACAACTATCCTATCATATGCAGAATGTTGGAATTAGAGTCATTAAACACGAATACAAATCTGATCCTGCAAGTGTTGCGTTTGATGCGATTCAACATGCAAAGGCAAGAAATATTGATGTCGTTTTAGTAGATACTGCAGGGAGACAAGTTAGTAATAAGAATTTGATGAGAGAAATGCAAAAAATTGTGAAGGTGGCTGAGCCTGATCTAATTTTGTTTATTGGCGACAGTCTTGCGGGCAATGACGCATTAACTCAAGCAAAAGAATTCAATCAAAGCGTGGGAATAGACGCAAATATCCTAACTAAATTTGATGCTGATGCGAAAGGAGGGTCTGCATTATCAATTTTATATGAAACAAAAAAACCTATTCTTTTTATCGGAACAGGGCAGGGGTATGACGATCTGGAATCCTTCAGCAGTCAAGTATTCATTTCTAGTATACTAAGTATAAAGGAAGATTAGATAACCAATTAAAAAACTAACAGTTAAATTTTTTAAATATTTATTTTTAATCTATTTGTGTCAAATAATTATCCTAAATATGAAAAATATGCAAAGTACGAAAAAGGGAAGAAACTATCCCTTTACGAACGATTTGGCGTGTTCTTTCAAAATACGAAAAGAATTATCAAAATTGCTAATAAACCAGGAAGAAAAGATTACCTTCTAGTTTTTAAGATATGTGCTATTGGAATACTAGTGCTAGGAGTTTTATCCTATGCGATTCAACTTATCTTTACATTGTTAAATTCTGTTTTAGGAATTCGTTAGAGTTTTTAAATTATACTTCTTTTCTTCTTTAATTAAAATAGATTTTATTGTTGAGTTTTATGAAAGTGGCGTTAACCTATAATAGAAATCTTCATTTCAAAGCTTCTGTAAGAGGTTTTAAAGATTTCAATGTTGATGAGCCTGAATCTTTTCATGGAACAGATTTAGGACCAAGTGCAGTAGAATATTTATTAGTTGGTATTGGAGGTTGTTTAGGAACAACATTTATCTATTGTCTTCAAAAAAGGAATATAGAATTAAATGAATTTAAAGTCTTAGTTGAAGGTAAAATAGCTCATGTTGGTCATAAAAAACGTTTAAGATTAGTTAATGTGGATGTTGAGATGAAATTTTCTGTAAAGGAAACTACTTCAAAAGAAAATATTAATAAATGCGTAAAAGATTTTAGGGAAAATTGTATAGTATCAAACTCAATAGCAGAAGGATTGCCTATTAAAGTTAATTGCAACCAGATTTAACGATTAATTATCAGGTTTATTAATAATAGAAAAAAAAGGGTAAAAAAACTTTTTAAGCTCAAAAGAAATAAACTACGATCTGATCTGGTACTCGTAATTCTTCCTCTTTGTTCTTACATGCGATAAATTTTATTTTCATACTTATTATTAGTGGCATCAATCGTTTGGTTAGAATTCCGTCTATTATAAGAAATTGAGTATCTTTATGCTCTTTAATTTTTTCAAAGACTTCTCCTACTGGGAGTTCAAATAACTTCTCCAAACTCTTATTAAATCCTATGCTATACCCGGGTTCTATTTTTTCGAGGCTTTCAATTATTGCTTTCTGATTTTTTACCTTTAACTTCTTAAGCAATTTCTGCAACAAAGTATCTTTTACAGTAACTTCCTTCTTCTCTTTGGTAATAAATTTTTGCTTATCCCTTGCGGATTTTTTGTTCTGTAGAGCCTTAATCATTTGTTTACGAGTAAGTTCCTCGACTTCTGTGCCTTCAGGTGCTCTAGCTATGAAATCAACTTTTGCTAGTTGCATCAATTCGTTTAAAATGATAGTACCGCCTCTATCGCCATCTAGGAAAGCAATTACGGGATTTTTGGTTTTTATTAATTCTATAACCGATTTGGGTACTTGCGTGCCCTGAACCGCAATGGTATTTTTAATTCCTATTCGTAATAGGTTTAAAACATCTGCTCGACCTTCAACGATTATTAGTTCTGAGCTAGAATCAATATCAGGCCCCGCGGGTAAGTTCTCTGGACCCCAAGATGTTATTTCTCCAAGATTAATATCTGCGTCGATTCTTTGTTCGATTTCGCTCGGTTCTAAAGAGTTCTGATCCCATTTTTTTAATAATTCTGCAGCACGCTCAATAATGTGTTTACGTTTAGTTTCTCTAACATCTCGAATATCCAATAGTTCAATTTCTGCTTCACAGGGACCTACACGAGAAACAGTTTCTACAGTCGCTGCCAACAGCGCAGTCTCTTTACGAGTTAGGCTCGAGGGGATTTTAATGATTCCTTCTGAAATTCCTTCAGCAGATTCATTATCAACCTCAATTCTCCCGATTCGTCCAGATTTTTGAAGATCCCTTAAATCTAAGTCTAAGAGTAGTCCCTCAGTTTGCCCAAAGACTGCTCCCACTATGTCTGATTGCGCAACAACACCTTTAATTTTAAATTTTGCTTCGATAACATATTTTGTAGTAAAATCTACATTATTAGTAGTAATCATAATCACTTCTTTTTTCTAATTAATATTTGATTTTATCAAAGAATCTAAAATTAATTATAAACTTATAAAAAGAAGTAAAATCCAATTAATGGATATGAACTAGTGTTAAATTGATTAATTCTAACTAAAATATTGAATATTTTATCTTTTGAGATAGTTTTATTTATCTTTATTAAGCTTGAATTATGAATCTACTTCCTATATATCGTTATAAGTTTGGATAATAATTTTAAATAACTTCTTTGATTGATTTTTTTTTTTGATTGATTTGGGGTTATTATTTTATTTAATTGATGATAGTTTTTGAAAATTTTACTTATTCTATTAAAATTTTAATGATTATTAATATGAATGGTTAGTTTATTTAAAAACTCTATAAATAATTAACATTTTTTTGATGATTAGTATATAAGAATAATTCATTAAATTTATCTTTTTTCAATTTAAGAATAAAAGAAGAATTAACCTTCATGGTTATATTATCTCCATAATGTTATAATTTTGTGTCCACACCGAGATATGTTTTTAAATACTAAATTTATTATAAAATTATAAAAAAAATTGTGCCTAAAAGAGAATCTTTTATCCGAATTAGAGTATTTGGCTAAATTATTAAAAGTAAATAAATAAAACTTGATTTATAAAAAAAAATTAAAAATGTGGTTGTACAATGGATGAAAATGGCAATACATACAATAAATTGGAAAATAATGTTATTTATATAAAAGAGAATTTTAAGAAAAAAGGAAAAGAATATTGTATTGTGAAACTCAACAAGAGACAATTTGATGCACTAGCAGAAAGCATAAATTTACAATCTGTCTCTCCATCACTTTCTCCAAAATTTAGTCAGAGAATAGAAAAATTTCTATTACCTCGAATTGAAGAAGTAAATAGAATTTTATACGATTTAAAACCATTTCCTGATGAATTGGGAATTGAAATATCAAAAGAAAATTATACCGATATTCTTGAAGGTCTAACTTTTGGTAATGTTACAAGCGGGTTAAAGGATAAGAATTATTCTGCAGAGGAATTAAATAAAACACTCAAAAAAATCAAATTTTATAAATATAAATAGATTTTTTTATACTTTTAAAAAATTTTTTTCAATTCAAATCTTTTTCGTCAATAATTTAAGTATTTGTTATTAAAGCAATAAAAATTATCAAAAAATAATAGAGATCTGAAATTTTGATATATCATCTCCATAAAATGCGATTTTATATTTCATGTTAATAATTTTAATTGCATGAGTCTTTATTGGAACGGAAAATTATTAAAAAACATATCAAAAAATGCAAAAAAAAAAACAAAATACCGAATCAATACTGATATTGGTAGATTTTATTTCTATTTGGAGGAAAATAAGAATTCTGACCAACCCTCTATTTCTGGAAGGTTAGTTTTTTTTCCCAAAAATATTGAGTAAATTGATGTCGAATTATTAAAATTCTTGAATTTATTTTATATAATTATTATTAATTTTTATTATTTCATTTCTAATTTTAGATTTTTTCCGGGTTTAGTATGATTGAAAAGATAGTAGTCTTAGGTGGGAAAGGGGGAGTAGGTAAAAGTAGCATAAGCGCTGCGACTGCAGTATTATTGTCAGATTTATTACCAGAAAAAAAAATTCTTCTCATTTCGTTTGATATGGCACATAATTTATCAGATCTCCTGTCAAAAGATATAGGAAACGCAATTACGCCCATGACAAATAATTTATGGGCGATTGAACCTGATGCAAATGATTACGCTGAAATATATACCAAAGATTTAGTTATAAAGATGAAAACACTCATAAAGCAGATGCCTTTAGTCGGTATGATCCCACAAATCGAGAAATTTATTGATACTACTTTTACTTCAGATTCTATACCCTTGGCTTTAAAAAACGCCATGTTTTTTCAAAAAATTTTAGATGCAGAGGACATTAATTCTCAAGATGTACAATTTGATATCATTATAGCTGATTTTCCTCCGACTGCTAATATGATTACTCTTTTTGAAATCCCTGAGGATCAGGTCAAAGTAGTCCTAAAATATTCGTTAAATTTCTATAACTCTATTAAAGGCGCGATGCGTAATTTTTCGAAGATGTTTAAACAGTTTTTTAAACCCTTTGATGATGATTATGAAAAAAGAAAAGAACTGGGTAAAGAAATTTTTAATATGATAGTTGATTTAGAAAAGCGTGGTGAGAGAATCACAGAATTGATCCATACAGTAGGATCTTTAAGGCTAGTTTCAATAGCTGAGAAACCAAGTTATGAAGAAGTTAAAAGAGCAAGAGATTTAACTGAAAAATACATTAACCTCGAAGCAATTCATATTAATATGTTAACTCCAGATCCTAAACACTGTAATTTCTGTAAAAAAATGCGCCAAATACAATTAAAATTTTCTGTAGAAATAAAAAAAGAATTTAAAAACTTAAAGATTTGGGAATCCAATAAACTCCTTGAAGAACCAATTGGATTAGATGGTCTCAGAAAATTGGGATTCGAAATATATGGAGAGAGTAATGCTGAAGATATTTTAACTCCCAAAGCTTGAACAATAGAATTAAATAAAAAGTAATAAAAAAATTTTAAGATTTTAAAATTGTAAAAATATTTTTCAGTTCTGATTAATTATGTACCCTCAAGATAGCCGTGGATGTACTTGTATTGTTCTTCGGTTAGAGTGTCGATTTTTATACCCATAGCTTTGAGTTTTAAAATTCCGACTTTATCGTCAATATCAATTGGCACATCAACCATTCCAGGTTTGAAATTTTTACTATTTTTAACTATATATTCAGACATTAACGCTTGAAGTCCAAATGACATGTCCATGACTTCACTAGGATGCCCCTCAGAAAGTACTAAATTAGCCAGACGTCCTTTAGCTAAAAGATAAACTTTTTTACCATCGGGAAAGATTAATTCCTCGACGTCCTTACGGACTGGGTTTATTGTTTTAGCAAACTCATAGAGTTCTTTAGTAGGAATCTCAATATCAAAGTGACCTAAATTTCCTAATATAACACCATCCTTTAATAACCCAAACATTTCTTTGGTAGGAGGAATAACATGCTTGCATCCAGTAGCAGTTAAAATGATGTCAGCATAAGGAAGAGCTTCTTTTATAGGCATTACGTTGTACCCGGTAAATTTAGCTTGAAGCGCTTTGATCGGATCTACTTCCGTTATAGTAACATTAGCACCTAATCCTCTCGCTCTTAAAGCCATTCCAGAGGAACAATGGCCGAATCCTGCTATGATCACATTTTTCCCAGCAAATAAGACGTGCATTCCATATATTGCTGCAACAACTCCTTGTCCAGTCCCTAATTCATTATCAAACTGATTTTTACAACGAGCATCATTAACAGGAAATAATGGAACTTTCAAAGCCCCTTGCTTATCCATTGCCTTAAATCTCTTCACACCTGTTGTCGTTTCTTCTTGACAAGCGATAATCGTACCATTTTGAATCAATTCAGGAAATTCTTTATGAGCAGTAACAATCATATCAGCGCCATCGTCTATAAGAATGTTAGGCTTAGCTTTTAAGCACTCTCTTATACACCAATAAAATTCTTCATCAGTGTTACCATGCCATGCAAAAACATTAATTCCCTCTTTAACTAATGCAGCCGATACATCATCTTGAGTTGATAAAGGATTACTACCACATAAATAAACTTCTGCACCACCAGCTTTTAAAGTTCGAGCTAAATTTCCCGTTTCTTTTGTCACATGGAGGCATCCAGCGATGATTACGCCCTTTAAAGGTTTTTCCCTTTCAAATCGTTCTCGAATAACCTTAGAAATGACGGGCATTTTATTTTCGGCAATATATAATGCTTCTTTACCTTTTTCTGCTAAACTTTCATCAGCAACTTTATAATTTACCATAATAACTCAATTTATAATTTTTTGTTAATACAATTATTAATTTAAGCATCAATTTAAATATATTATTGGTTAAAGAATAAGAAAATCTATAAAAATATTAACATTTAAATAGTATAATTTATATTTTATTCTTATGACTGAAGCTAAAGATGATTTTAAAAACCGAGATCTTATAAAAAGTTTCAATAGTAAATCTAAATATGTTATAAATAAGCTTACACAGATTTTAGGTTATACTAGACAGACACTTAAAAAGCGATTTGATGATCTGAAGACAGAAAAAATAATTAGTAATTTTACAATCAATATTAATCCGAATGTTCTTCCCATTAACTTAAAGTATGTATTATTAGAGATTAAAACTAATCCCAATGAACCTCAACTCTTAGAAAATTTGTTAAAAATTTCTCAATTAAAAATTCTTGACGGAATTTTAGGAGAATATTCTCTATTTGCTTTACTCATATTCCATTCACCTGAGGAGTATTACCACGTTTTAAGTATAATAGACACAATAATGGCTCAATCATACTTTAAGAAGTATCATATAATCGAAACAATTAAAGTGTTCAAGACTAATGGGATTGAATTAGATAGCAACATTATTGATCTGGAGTTCGAAATTGATAATATTGATTATGTAATTTTAAAAATATTGCAGGAAAACCAGAATTTAAAACCAATCTCGACTTACGAGATTAAAGATTTAATTAACGAAAAGCACCAAGATTTTTTAAGCGAATTAAACAGACAAGAAATCTCTCAATCTACAATTCATAACAGAATTAAAAAGCTCGAAAAAAATAATGTCATCTTGAACTATGCTCTTAACTTTTGTCCGAAAAAGATTGGATTTAGAGGAAAATATCTCGTAAGAATAAAACCTAAAGATCCTTCAAAATATAATGGAATTGCCTTAAATTTAGAAAAAAATAGCTTTATAACCGATCTTTTCAGGATAGGGGAACAACATGGTTTATTTGCGATAGTTCGCGTTAAAAAGGTCGAAGATTACGCAGAATTCATAAAAAATTTATACCAATCCGATGAAATTGAAGATACTTTTACTAGTTTTGTTCTAGATGAACTGAAAACATATACTAATTTTATTATTTATTAGAATAACTTGTATTAATCACTCTCTTATAATTTATATTTCATTTCAATTACCTTTTTCTTATTAAGACTAATATCATTAATATATAGATTAAATTAAACAAAATCGTATCCTTGTGGGGAGTTTCACATATTTCGAGATATTGTAGATTTTGTCAAAAAGTTCAATTATGATAAAATTGCTATCATTGATATCGAGACTACGGATTTAAAACCTGAGAATGGTTTAATTCTAGAAATTGGAATTGTCGAATTAAGTTTAATAACCGGTGAAACTCAGATTCTTTTCGATTCATTTGTAAAGGAGCCTGAATTTGGGGAAGAACATAAGAATGCGTGGATTTTCAATAATTCTGATTTGAAATTTGAAGAGATTGAAGACGCACCTAGTTTAAACATTCTAAAAAATCAAATCCAAGAAATTCTAGATCATTATTCATTGACTGCATATAACAATTCGTTCGATTTTGGATTTTTGGAATCGAGAGGTTTTGCTATAAAAAAGGATATCCCAGATATTATGGCAGTAGCGAAAGAGGCATGTAAAATTATGCATTCAAGAGGAGGTTACAAAAATCCAAAGATGCAAGAAGCTTGGGATAATTTTTTTCCCAACACAGATTATATAGAGAAACATAGAGCAGCTGATGATGCAATTCATGAAGCTAAAATCCTTTTTGAAATGTATAAACGAGGTGAATATAAAATTGAACCATAGCAAAGCTAGTTATTTAATTTAGAATTTTTAGTGTACTTTGAGCAAAGGTGGAACTATGATTGGTCTTAAAAAGGCGAAATAAAATAAGTTAATTACCTAAGAATAATATCTTTAATTGGAAAATATGAGTTATTTTTTTGAATTAATTACAAAAAGTGTAGGGTTTTCAAGAGTAGGGAGAATAGTCTGTTCGAAAGAATCTAAAAGGTTTATTTCAACCCCAAATATAATTATTCCAATGAAAAAAAGTTTAATGAACGATTTAAACTTTCTTGAGGAATTTGAAGATCATGAGATTTTTTCAATTTTAAAAGATTTCTATCTTAGAATTGGATTCTTACGAGAAAAATTTAAAAAGACTGGTTTTATTTATACGCATAATGGTTCAATGGAGTCTTTTAAGAAAATATTAGCATCTAATATTGACATTTTTATAGAAGACAACATTATCCCTTCCATTCCATTCAATATTCCAACAACAGTTATAGATAAAGAATTTGCTGAAGAGGAAATTAACACTTTTATACAAGGATCTAATCAGATCTTAGAACAATATAGCAATTTAGATTTTGGATTATCTGTTAAAATTTATGATTACTATGAATTATTTGATCGATACATTCCTTTAATTAAGAATAATGAAAATGTAAGAATATTAAATTTAGTAGATCTTTTTGACAATTTTAGTAATTTCAGGAATATTTTAAAAGTTATATTTAAAATCAAACAAGAGCTCGATAATAATTTAGTATTGATGGTTTCCGGTAGAATTATTCCGAAATTTTATCCGATTTTAATCTATTTAGGGATCGACTTAATTGATTGTTCTTATTTATTATATTTATCTGCTGAAAACTTCTATGATACAATAGAATATTTACTTCCAATTTATAAGATTAAATATTTTCCGTGCCCATGTACTATTTGTAAGAGGAATTTAAAATATAATCTAGCTAACAAATATTCTGCTGAAAAAACAGAACAACTAACTCTTCATAATATTATCTCAGCATACACTTATATGAATAAAATCAAATTATACATGAGAATGGAAGATTTTAGGGGCTTTATCGAAAAAACCTCATATGACGATATGAATATAATCTCTTCCTTAAAATTGCTCGATAAACAATACTTTGATGTATTGAGATTTGAAACTCCAATTACTCAGGTAGGTAAAACTGTTAAATGTTATGGTCCATCTTCATATAATAGACCAGATTTTCAAGAATTTCGGGAGAGATTGATAAAAAATTTTACACCAGAATCCTGGACTAAATTGATAATATTAATCCCTTGCTCGGCGAAAAAACCTTACTCTGAGTCGAAATCTCATAGAAAATTTCAGAGTATTATAAGGAAATTTCCTGATTTTCCTGATTTCCAAGAAATTATATTAACATCGCCATTAGGCGCTATTCCAAGGCAATTAGAAAATATATATCCCGTAAATTCGTACGATATTTCTGTAACAGGAGATTGGGATAACGAAGAAATAGAAATTGCTGCAAATATGCTTATCTCTTTATTGGAAAAATATAACGAGGGAATTCCTGTATTATGCCACCTAAAAGACTCAGGATACTTTAAAATTATTGAAAAAGCTCGTCTAAAATTGAAGAATAAATTTTACTTTACAGATGTTAAAGGTAATCTTACAACTAATGAATCTTTAATGTCTTTGGAGAGTAACATTAAATCTCTAAAAGACTCATTAGTATTAGGAAATGTCATACCTGAAAACAAAAATTTCTTAAAAACTTGGACACGCAAGTTTTTTAAAATAATCGATTATCAATTTGGTCTAAATGTAGGAAAAAAAATATATTATAATGGGATTCGAACATGGAGAAACAAAAGGAGTAATCAGATAGAAATAAATGACTTAATAACTCGTGAGAATCTAGGAAAATTCAATTTTAATTCTGGTCAAATTGAATTGAATCTTAATGGAGCGAATAGATTACTACCCCTAAAAGAGCAAACTAATGTTATCGTATTTGATGGTCAAAAAATTAATGGTAACACTTTATTTCGTCCAGGAATTATTGATTTTAGTCCAAATCTCGTACCCAAAGACTTAACATTTATTTTCGAGAAAAATCAAGAGAAGTTTATCGGATTAGGAAGCCTGATAGTTGGCTCAAACTATATTAAAAATTCAAAAACAGGTAAAATTGTAAATGTCTACGAAAAAATTTAACGAAAATTCATTACTCGTTGAAAAAATCAAAGATTTTAGATTTAATGCAATTAAAAGAAAATTTAAATTCGAAGAAATGCAATTAGATAAGCCAGTAAGCTTCTGGATAAAAGAAGATCGATTACTTAAAAAGAAAGGGAAGGAATTCACGATAATATTAAGAACAAAGGGGTGTAGTTGGGCATTGGGAGATTTTGGGGGATGTTCAATGTGTGGATATATACAAGATTCTACCATTGAAAATATAGATCAAATTCATTTAATTAACCAATTTAATTATGCCCTTCAAGAAAAAATAAATGATATTACTTCAGATAAGGAGGATTTTATCGTTAAAATTTATAATTCTGGAAGCTTTTTCGACGATAACGAAATATCTGAAGAAGTTCGAGAACATATATTCAAGAAAATAGCAGATATCACTAAAATTAAAGAAGTTGTTATAGAATCTCGAGTTGATTATATAACTGATGAGAAGCTCAAAAAAATGAAGACCTTTTTAAAGGACAAATATATTGAGGTTGCCATTGGTTTGGAAACCGTAAATGATTACATTAGAAACAAATACATAAATAAGGGGTTGAAATTTAAAGATTTTCTGGATGCAATTCATTTATGTAAAAAGAACAATGTAGGTATAAGAACTTATTTATTATTTAAACCTCCATTTCTAAATGAGCAAACTGCAATAGAAGATTGCGTTAATTCAATCCTAAAATTGGTAGAATTAAAGATTAATACTATTTCGATTAATCCTCTAAATATTCAGAAAAATTCCCTTGTAGAATACTTATTTTATCAAAATAGATATCGGCCCCCTTGGTTCTATTCTCTGTTTAAATGTATAATAAAAGCATGTAAAGATAACAATATATTAAACTCCGTGAGGATAATATCTTCTCCTTCGGGCGCTGGCACTAAGAGAGGCATTCACAATTGTTTAAAACGAGAATGTAATGAATTTATGATAAAATCTTTAAAAAATTTCGTTTTGACTCAGGACATTAACCATTTAATAAGAAGTGATAAGAGCTATTCTTGCGATTGTCTTATGAAATATCACCTTCAAAAACGCTATATTTAGGTTTTAAAATCGGATATCATTTTAGAATTAAAAATAATTTGCTATACTAGATTTTGATTGATTTATGATTTCAATTCCATTTCCCGTAATATCACCAAGAATTTTTTTATCATTTTTATTGATAATGATAGACATAAAACTGCTGACTATTGCTAAAAAAGTCATTAAAATATTCCTTTTTAAACAATAGGTATATTTAAATATTAACCACCAATTCACTATTCTATATTTTAAATAATATTAGGGTTCTTGTTTGCAGAAGTATATCAAGTTAAACCTGAATTATCTCGGAGAATCTAAAAAGCATCAGATTTTTAGAGCAAGAAAATGGAACACGAGTTTAGAAAAGATAACTAATAAATCCGTTTTTACTGAAGAATTTGACGAGATAGGTTCTATTAGAGAGATATTTGGTCCAGTAAATTTACCATTCATTTCGATGAAAATTTCTCCAAAGAAGGAATTTAATCCAAATGACAATTTTTATGCGAAAATGAGATAATCCATCTCTAACTTTCAATAAAAAAAGGATATTAAAAAGGTGTTATTTATTTCAAGTTGGAATCAAAGCGATGCATTCGTAGAAGAAAATACGATGCGAAATCATAATAATTGCAGTGAATGCGGTGAGAATATTTTATTTGATGAAAATAGAGGTTTATTAGTATGTGAAAAATGTGGACTAGTTCACTCTGAAAAGCACATAGATCAGGGTCCAGAATGGCGTGCTTTTGATTCAGATCAAAAAAAGAAAAGAACAAGAACGGGAGCACCTATGACATTGATGATCCATGATAAGGGCTTGAGCACTATGATTGATTGGAAGAATAGAGACATCTTTGGTAAAGAAATCTCTGCAAAAACCAGAGGACAGATATATCGTTTGAGAAAGTGGCAGAGTAGAATTAGAGTCTCAGATGCTACCGAAAGAAACTTAACCTTTGCATTAAGTGAATTGGATAGAATGGCATCAAATCTCGATCTTCAGAAAAATCTACGCGAGTGTTCGGCTAAAATATATAGAGATGCTGTTGAAGCTCACCTTATTCGGGGAAGAAGTATCGAAGGTGTTGCAGCTGCAAGTTTATATGCTGCTTGCAGAATGTATAAAGTTCCACGTACTTTAAACGAAATTGCTGAAGTTGCTCGAGTAAATAAAAAAGAGATAGGGCGATCATACAGGTTTATCTCAAAAGAGTTAGAACTTAATTTAAACCCAACTAAACCCTTAGATTTTCTAACTCGCTTTGTTTCAGAACTTGAATTGTCCACTGAGTGCCAGAAGTTAGCAAAGAAGGTAATCAAAATGGCTGAATTAAGAGGACTTACCTCTGGACGTGGCCCAACTGGAGTGTGTGCCGCAGCTATTTATGCCGCGAGTATATTAGCTAAAGAGCGGAGGACTCAACGCGCGATAGCTAAGACATCTCAAGTCACAGAAGTGACGGTTAGGAATAGATTTAACGAGTTAGTAGAAAATCTAGATTTGGGAATTAAAGGAAAAGAATCATAAAATTATTGATAACAAGCAGAACCTTATTCTTTTAGACTAAATCCGATTTTTCTTTGTTGATTGTATTTATTTGAAATTGAATATTATCACGATATCACACTCATTAAAGACTTTTTTATTTCAATTTTTATTTATAAATCAGTTGATTTTGATAGGTCACTTGTTATGAAACAGGAAAATATTAGGTTAATTAATCAAATTGAGGTCAATTATTTTTTACATAGGATTAAAAAGAACTTTCCTAACTTTGTTGCGGGCGTTATCACTGATAAAAATGGATTCACAATAGGCTCAGATATCTCAAAACGACTCTGGATTCATGAAAACAAATTAGCATTGTGGGCAATCTCGAAGAATAAAAAGAATAAAGAAATAATAGATGATCCAAATCTGATCCAATTAAAGTTCGATATAGATAAAGAGAAAAAGTATAAATTATTTATTTTACTCGAAAAATCGAAATACAACAAAAATGGAGTTAAACCATTAAAAACATTAATCCGAGCACAAGAATTGTTCTAATTCTCCGTAAAACACATTAATATTTAGAGTGAATTAAGTTTTTATAGATTAACTTTTTTTTATATTAAAGAGATTGAGTAGAGTTTACTTTAAATAAATTCTTTTTAAAATAATAAAACCCACTCTAAAATAAGGATAATTGCTCAAAAAGAAGGTGTATTCAATTGAGTTATTCTAATGATGAACGCATTTTAAAGAAAATACTTAAGGAAATTATTAATAGTACGCCAGGTTTAAAATACGCTATAGTCATAGATGATACAGGAATTACTATAATGAGCGAATCAAAATTCATTTTGAAGTCTCCTAACGAAGAAGATGTTTCTGTTGAAAAAATAGGAGCAATTGGAGGAGCTGTATTTACAGCTGGCCAGGAACAAGGATACATCTTAGGGTATGGAAATATACATTTACAAATAACTGAATATTCTAAAGGTATGATCTTTTCACTAAAGGTTGGGAAGGGTATCTTATGTATTGCAACCGATAAAAATATTCAAATAGGGCTCGTTAGAGCTATTATGAACAAGTACTCAAAAAAGATTTCTTCTGTGTTGGATAGATATCTACAAGAAGATCAAGGAGAAATGAATAAAGAATTAAAAGAACTTTTTAATTCTGATTCGATAAGTCTTTTATAGATCGCTATCATCTTTTAAAAAAAAGGGTTAGAGTTTTAATCAGCATATATTGTTGCCTAAGAACACTAACACAAATTTATCATCTTATGGTAATACCATAAACATCAAATAAGTTCTCTCGTGCTAGGCAGTAATTTCTATGCCTTTTTGGGGCATAATCATATCTGCATGCTGGGTCTGACTCCAATCTCATCGCACGGTAATACCATAGCTTGATTAAGAGCCCATTTTTGATGCAGTAAATTGTTGATTAATAAACTCAGGATGTAAGCATAACTTTGCACGCTTAATCACGGGTTATCATAAGCGACCTCGAATATGCTAGTGTTCCTTCATTATTTTCCCAAGTAATAATATAAAAAACAAGTTAAAAAATTTATTCAATTTAAGTGGAAAATTAAATTATTTTTGGTTAATTAGAGTTAAGAGATCATCATATGAACCCAATAATTGCTTGATTTTGGGAAGATTTAATCCATCCTTAGGAATGCCTTCAAATAATACCTTACCATCATTTAGTACAAGCATTTTATCTGCCCAATTTTCGATAAAAAAACGATTATGAGTTGTAAATAAAATTGTCATTTTTTGTTCTTTTTTAAGGGTTTTAAAAATCTGTAGATGGTTATATATTGATTTAAAATCAAGATTCGCGAAGGGTTCATCTAAAATTAATAGTTTAGGCTTCATTACTATTAATCCTGCTAAAGCAGCTCGTTTTTTCTGGCCCCAAGATAAATCATATGGAGAATTTTTAGTATATTGTGATAAATTAACTGCCTTGAGAGCCCATTCAACTCTTTTATTCACTTCGGCTTCTTCAAGACCAAGATTCCTTACTCCAAAACCTACATCTTCTCCTATTGTTGGGGCAAACAATTGATCGTCTGGATTTTGAAATAAAAATCCGATCTTTTGCCTAAGTCTCCATAGTTGTTTTTTATCCCTAGTTAAGATTTCGTTAAAAATTTTAATAGTTCCAGATTTAGGTTTCAGTAAACCAACTAATAATCTAAGAAACGTAGTTTTACCAGACCCGTTATTCCCGGTTAAAGCATAGATTGAATTTTCTTTTATGGTTAACGATAAATCGTTAAGAGAAAAATTTGAATTATACTCAAAATTTAAATTTTCCACTTCTATTAGACAAATAATTGTAAAACCCCCATGTATATTTGTTCTAGATTGACAAAATAGATGAAAGAAATCACAATAAACAAAAACATTATTACTATTAGTATATCCGCTAATTTTATTTTCTTTGAAGAAAAGGTAATTTTACCAGAAAATCCCCTCATTTTTAAACTCTCATATAATATTTCGCTTCTTTCCATATTGTGTACTAAATTCTTTCCCATTATAAACGCATGAGTTTTAACCCTTTGCCAATACGATGTAAAGTTTTTTCCTCTTAAATCTTGTGCTTCCAGTACTTTTCTATTAGATTTTGCGAGAATTGGGATGTAATGAAGCATGATAACTATACTACCTATAAAAAATGGGGGAATAGCTTTTAATTTAGTTAATGCTTCAATAAATTCAGAATATGTTAAAGACGTTAGAAATGTTAAGAATACAAATGCCGCCCCTATAATGCGAAAAAATAGAATTAAGGCATAAGCTAATCCTTCACTATAAATATTTAGTGAAATTCCAATGTTCAATTGAAAGAATACGGTGTTTCCAACGTAGAAAGGAATAAAAATTGTAATAAGAAGTAGAAATGGAATTAATGCTTTTAGTTTTGAAAAAATCTTTATTAGATGTAAACGTAAAACCAAATTAAAAAGTAGAACAATTAAAATAATAGTAATTACTAAATAAATGTCATTTATAATAAGAAAAGGGATAACAAAAATAAACGGAAGAATAAACCGAATTAAAGGATGAATTTTATTTAAGGCATTTTTCTCATCTTCGTGTTTGAAAGGTAATTCTATGTCCAATTTATTTTATCTCCTTAATTTACTATTAATTAGTAAAATCCATAAGATAATTTCTTATATAAAACTCATATGGCTCCAGATTGATACTTCATATTAATTTATAAAATTATCATATCGTTTTTAAATAATACTAAATTATGATAAAATATTATTCATAACAAAAAAATTAATCGATAATAAAATAAAGAAAAATAGGAAAATAAAAAATGCATATACCAGATGGCTTATTAGACCCTATAACAACTATCGTACTCTGGATTGTGACTATTGTTATTATGATTCTTGGATATTTCAGAATGGGCAAAATATTTGAAAAAGAAGATTCTGAAAAGATGATTCCCTACATTGGGGTATTAGCAGCAGTTATTTTTGCGTTTCAATTTGTTAACTATCCCGTTCCAGGAGGAACCTCCGGTCATTTGGTTGGAGGCACTTTAGTAGCTATTATACTTGGTCCTTGGGCATCCGTTATAGTATTATTTTTAATTTTAGTTATTCAAAGCCTTTTTGGGGACGGAGGGATTACCGCGTTGGGACCAAATGCCTTCAATATGGGGATAATTGGTGGCATTGTAGGATTCTATATAGTAGTATTGTTTGTAAGGCTTTTTAATAAAACATCGCTAAAAAAAGAGTTAAAAGTGACAATCGCAACTGCTATTGGATCTTACATCGCAATTGTCTTGGCTTCTTTCATTTGTGGCATCGAGATTGGTGTTGGTGGCGCTATTCCAATTGAAATTGCCATTCCTGCTATGGTTTTCTGGCATCTCATAATAGGTATTGGGGAAGCACTAATTTCCGCTTTAATTGTCTTTTATATCTATAAAACAAAACCAGATTTTATTACAACTGAATCTATTTTGGGGGTAGAATAAAGGATGGTTGAAATTAGTCGATATAAATGGCCTTTAATCACGGTAGTAGTCGTAGTTGCGGCACTAATGTTTGTGATAGCAGTAGGATTTACAATTGGATTTCTTTCAGAAAACCCAGATGGTTTAGAAAGAGTTTTAATCGATAATAATGGCGAAGAGTGGCTCGAGAATTTGTTTTCTCCTTGGACTCCTATCCTAAGTTGGGTTACTAACGATTATGTTGCTGGGATAATCGGTATCGTTCTTTCAATAGCTATCATGACGGGTGTTTTTTACTTGATAACATATTTGAAGAAAAGGGACACGAAATAATAAAAACTCTTAATAAAAAAAGAGGAAAGGAAAACATTTTCCCTTTTGATCTGATGTAAATTTTTTTTTAAAACTTTTATTTAATTCTTTTTTTCCACCTCAATGCAGTAGTAATAGCTCCTTATTGACCATTTTGCACGCAATTTCCACATAGAATGCACTAAGTAAATTAATTAGGGAAAAATTCTTCTTCAATATAAAAATCTTGAGCGCATTAAATTTATGAACTTGATTTTCTTCATAAAATCGGCAATAGTTGACATTAGCAAGTATACGATTAAAGATATCCCCGGATCATCTGGAAGACTTGATGTAATCTCAAGATGTATTTTGTCGGCACTTACAAAGGGTAACAATCTTGAAGAAAACATTCAAATTTGGGTCTTTTTGGACAAGTACGGAGCATTTATATTTGATTCTAAATCCTTTAAGAATGAAACTTTCCCAAAAAGTGAAATTATCTTAACTGATTATTTTGTAGATTTCATTAAATGCACAAGTAGGGAAGTAAAATATATTGACAACCCACTAAACTCAATTAAGCGTTCAAAAATAGGAATTTTTGATGCTATTAAGAAATTTGATAAAAATCAGTATCAAATATATATTCTAAACGAAAAAGGTGCGAATTTTAATGAAATCATTACTAAAATACAATCAAGAGACAATTTGTTATTTATTTTAGGAGATCAAAGCGGAGATTTACTCGATAATAAGGATTTAAAGAATATGAATCTAATAAATTTGAGTTTAGGAGATCGATCTTACTTGGCGTCTTCGACGATCCGATTAATTAAGATGAACTTAGATTTAATGATATGAAAAATTTTTTATTTTAGAGTGTGTTTAATTTATATTATCTTTATTACTTACTTAGGCGGAGATATTGAGCGAAATAGAAAAGGCAAATGAAAAAAGAAGTAATCAAAGAAGAATCTTAAATAAAGTTGTTGATCTCCCTGTTACCCTTTTAATTAAGTGTGGTGTGACTCCAAACATGTTATCGTATTTTGGTTTTATGTGCTCGATAATCGTCGCTTTTTTGCTCTCAATGGGGGGATTGCATTTTCCATTCTCGATCGCCTGGATACTCCCTTTTATAATGTTTTGGGCGGGTGCGTTTGATGTATTTGATGGAGAAGTAGCCAGGAGAACTGGTTCTAATTCTAAAACGGGAGCTTTTTTAGACTCTAATTTAGATAGACTTTCAGATGCTGCAATAATTCTTGGATTAGCACTTGGAAATTTTCTTCATTTCATTTTTGGCTATATGATAATATTTCTAATTATAATGATCTCTTATATTCGTGCCAGAGCAGAAAACGAGGGAATTAATATGAAGGGTGTTGGTTTTATGGAAAGAGCGGAGAGATTGATTATTTTATGGTTCGCATTTATTACAGAATATTTATTTTTTTTTTTATCAAACCTATTTTATGGAGCTCCTTTCGAACTATTTTTCCCAATATTCACTTTAGTCTTTACAGGACTGCTAATTTTGACAATAATACAAAGATTAATATTTACTTTTAAATCATTAAGCAAAATTGAAACGCACGATAAAAATTAACCACTTCTTCTTGTAAAAAAACCTTAATAGAGCGATTATTTGCTAATCTTCTAAGTGAAAGAATAAATTTTTTAAGGTTTGCCTTATTCTAAAAGATGTAGAAATAGAAGATAATTACTTATAAATAAAAGCTGAAAATGCCCAAGAAAAGACGTTCTGGAGGAAAATCGGGAAGTAGTAAGGGACACTATAGTCAGGTTCAATGCAATAAATGTGGTCGCTTTGTTCCCCGTAGTAAGGCTAAGGCAGTAACTAGGCGGACTTCTTTAGTTGATGGGAGAATGTATACTGAATTGAAGAAAACTGGGACAATCATTCAATCCCCAAGTTCTAAAAAGTATTATTGTATAAGTTGTGCTGTTCATAGCCATCAAGTTAGTCAACGAGATAAAGAATTAAGAAAATTTTAGGTTATATGTTTAGAGCTTTAAAGAAAGAGGGCAACGAATATATAATTTCGCATTCATTTTTAGTTACAACTTCGATAATCGCTCTAATTAAATAAGTATCTTTTAATTCTTCGCTTGGATTGTATATTTTAACTTTTGAAGTTGGTTTTAATTTTAAAGTGTAATTCTCAGCGATACCTATAACATTTTCATCAGTTTTTAGAATAATGCCTAACAAACCTAATTCATAATGATAGACTATGAAAAGATATTTGGAAGTAATAGCGTCTTCTAACTTCTCAAAATGAACAACTTCTAAGTAATCTTCTTGTAATTCCTTAGGAAGTTTGATAAATGGAATAATTTTTTTTTTTCCTGATATGTAAGGGAATGGAGTATAGAACAGAATGTTAAACATGGAAATTTTTTTTATTTGTTCATTATATTTTTCGGTATCTTTTACTGAATACGCCTTATTGAGTAAAACGTCCAACTTATCGATCATAATATCTTCAGTAGAATATCCATTTAGAACGGTTGCAATATAAGCTCTCTTTAACTTTTCTATTAGTGTATCACTTCTAATTTTTAATTTATAGTCAATGCTGATTTCTAATGCTTCATTATAGAGATTTACTGCCAGTTGTGAATGACCAAGAGCTAAAAAATAATCACCTAACTCGCTAAAAACTATAGTAGTATCTAAAAAATTTTTTTCCATATCCATAGTTGAAATTTCTTCCATGATTGCCATCGCAGTATCAGTTTCTTCGCCTTGGATATAGAGAACAATTGCTTTTCCGATTGCACATTTAAGTTTTAGTCTTCCGTCGTTATATATATCAGCGAGCTCTTCTGTAAAGTTATATGCCATTACGGCATTATTATAAAGTCCATGAAACAGTAAAATTAACGCTTTTACATAGTTTAAAGTTAAACATGTTTGGTGATTATGGATTATTGTAGAAAATAAAGCAGCTCTTTCTAAAGAGTCTATAGCATTATTAACTCTGCCTAAAGAAATTAGTAAAAAAGCTCTTAAGAATTCCATCTTAGAAATCTCGCTACAGATTAACTTCTCAACAATTTCGTAATCTTTTAAATTGGTTAATTGACCTGAAGCAATCTGCAATAGTGAAATCAAGAAACCATTACCTTTCTTTAAAAATGTTACCGCTTTCTTCGAATCGTGCTTTTCAATTGCCTTGCGAGCTTGCTTTACATATTCACGAGAGATTTTTAAGTTTTCAAGGAAATTTAATATCCCCGTTACTAATTCTTCTTCACTATTTGATAGATTCTGGTTTTCAATATATTTTTCGCAAATGGCAATTTCTTGTTCATATTTGCTTGATCCTATTTCAAATTTAACGAGACCTTTTTGGCTATCAACATAGTGTGCGTCTTGAGTTATTATAGAGTCCTGAGTCACACTTATTGCCTTCTCAATTAACCATGTTATTTTTTCTTCAGCAGGATAAATTTTAGAACGTTCTATCATATAAGATAAAGTGTAGTTTAAACTTTTTTTCCAAATAGTTTTAAAATAACCCCGTAACTGCTTATCGGAAATCGTTCTGTGAATCTTTAGTAAAAAGCTGGAGAGCGATAAAATATTGATCTTTTCATGGAAGAATAAATTAGCATTTTTAACAAGTTTAAAATCATCTGAAACCAATAAAATATTAATAGCACGATTATTATCTTTATCGAGCAATTTTTGAGAGAGCGAAAGCAAAGATAAGTCAGGATCTTGAGCGGGAAACCGAATACCTCGCTCAATAAGATCGTTTTTAATAGTTTCTATCTCAGAATTAGTTATTTCTTCAACATGTATGATTTTTTGGAATTTTTCACGGAACGTGTGCGGTGCTTTAATTTCATCAAAAACAACGGCGCTAATGTAATATTCAAACCCTAAATCCGATGCGACGGTATCAAGGTTTCCAAGGATATTTTTAGCTCTAATCGAGTTCATACAAATAAAGAAATTTGCATCAAATACTATGATTTCGTTCTGTCTTGACATAATTACTTAAAACTTCTCCTTTCTTCAAAAGCTAATCTTTAATCTATTAACACATTTTAGATATTAATGATTATATTAAATCTCTAGTATTTTTCAAGTTCTTAGATTCTGTGATTAAAAATGAAAGTTATTAGTGTGATCGGATATTCTGGAAGTGGAAAGACTCATTTAATTGAATTTATTATCAAGAAATTTAAAACCGAATTTAACCTTGAAGTTAGCGTTGTAAAAAACATACATAAACATAGAATCGACGAAAAAGGAAAAGATTCGTTCAAATTTTCTGAAGCTGGCGCGATTTTCTCTGTTATTAAAAATAAGTTTAATCAAAACGCTGTTTATCTCAATAAAAAAATCAGCTTAGAAGCTTTAATAAACTGGCTCAATAAAGGCCCATATAATGTTGATCTTATAATTCTTGAGGGTTTTAGAAACGTATCATACCCTACTATTTTATGCGTAAAAGAATTACAGGATATTGATTCCCAATTAAACAAAAATGTTAAATTAATATCAGGTTTAATAACTCTAAATAAATTCAGCGAGGAAAGAGAATCTCAAATACCGATTTTTAGTATAATACAAAATTTTGAAAGATTTACTAAAATTTTTAATATACCTTAAAAGTTAATAGATTTAATCAGCATCTACCCAAAAAACTGCGAGTTGTCGGCAAATAAAATCGATATCTTGTAGATTTT
The DNA here is from genome assembly GCA_964508365.1 of uncultured archaeon. Classification (GTDB taxonomy): domain Archaea; phylum Asgardarchaeota; class Lokiarchaeia; order Sigyniarchaeales; family SOKP01; genus SOKP01. Next base: position 14,515 of record CAZDTP010000016.1, on the reverse strand, counting down.
CTTGGTGTTTTGTATCCTTAATAAAGTAATTTCTTAATATCTTGTATATCTCGGTTTTATTTTCATCCTTTTTTATCAAATCACGAATTTTCGATATAAAATTGATAATTGGAGCTATAAGTTCTTTGATTAACCACTCCTCGAATATTATCTGTGAGGACGACGACTGAAAATTAAATGTAATAACAAATCTAGCAATATCTTCATATCGATAGAAATATTTTTCAGGTATCTCAATTTTGTAATTTTGTAAATCCTTTAATAAAGCGTCTTTATTCATGCTTATAATGTAATCAGGCCAAACATCATCTGAAACATTTAAATCACTAAAAATAAATAACTCTAATACCCTCAATGCGATATTTTTACCAATATATCTACTTCTTGGGTCGATAAAGTTTTTGGACGCTTGGCTTGGAAGTTTTCTGAGAAATATTTTATCTATTAAGGTATATAACATTCTACAAATATGATCCACTACGATCTTAAAATTTAATGGTTCATTACTCGGAATTTCTTCTAAAGTCTTATTTTCAATCCCAATCAAACGCGATATGCTCGAATTCAAACTAAGTAGAAATGCTTTAAAGAAATCGTGATTAAATTGGGAGAGTTCTTTATTGAATATTTTTATAAAAAAGATATCTGGGTTTTTGATGTTTGTCAAAATCGAGAGATTATCTAAAAACTCTTGGATTTCGTAAATAGTGTTAGCATTAATTACATTTTCCGTTTTAGTATTAAAATCGTCTAATTTTGCTTTGAATTTATCAGGAAAAAATAGGAGATCACTCGCTTCTAAAGATTCTAAACTTCCGCTTCCAAAATAATATTTTGTATATAATAGAAATAAATTAAATTGAGATTTTTGGGAAGGTAAATTGTTCGCTTGAAATGTTGAATATAGAGTAGATTTTTTATCAATAAAATCAAATATCCGCAATAGAGAGTTCTTTTTTTCATCAGTATAATCGAAATTCCGCAAGAATTCTATTCTTATAATATCTAATTTTGGAAATACCGAATCTTCCACTCTTGAGCAGACGAAATTTAAAAAATCTAATATCGGAGAAAAATTTTCTAATAAATTACATTTCTTATAAAAATAATATAAAAGATCAACGAGGTTCACTTTAGCATTAGAATATTCGTCAAGAGCGATTTGGTATACCCTTTCCCTCCCAGCTAATAATTTATCAAGATACTGTTTAGGAACCTCTTTAAAGTATTTTAAAAAATAGTATAAATTCATGTAATAATAATTCTCAAATAATTCATCTTTACTATTTTTAATAACGATTAAGAAATTCAGAGCGTTGCTTTCACCGTTCTTTAAAACAACACCGTCTATCACAATATAAAATTTTTCATCTAATAGTTTTCTCAGAACTACTCCGAGTATTGCAATTATTGAATAGAGATAACCTGATGGAGTGGTGAGACCATCAACTTTATCATCAAACTCCTCAGCAAATTCATTAAAAACTTCCTTTTCTTCGGGAGATAGATGATAACTATACTCTAAAAATAAATTCTCATCAGATATCTTCTCTTTTACTATTAACTTTAAAGAATTTGTATCGTATCCGCAGAAGTTTTGTAAATAAAATGTAAGAAGTTCGTCGAAATATTGAAAGAAGAAAGAACTATAGGTTTTTTTAATAACACGATTCTGATTTTTTAACTTAAATTCCTCCCAATCTTTATTAATTCTTTCTTTAAATTTGTTAAAAATATTTTTTTTAGCTTCCAATATATTAAAAAAAACATGAGAATTCAATTTAATGGTTAAATCTCTTCCCTTAGCATGCTCTCCAATGGATTTAAGAATGCCCCGTAATTCACTATTAACCATTATAAATCATACTTTAATTTATTAAAATATACAAATAAATTCCTTATATCCCTTATTATAAAATTGTAAAATACCCGTATATATAATGTAAAAATTTAGAAATAAAAATCTTAGTAAAAGAATAATAGCTGAATATTTATCTTAAAAATGCAGATTTGAAATCTTGTTAATTAAAAATTATATAATTTTAGTAATTTCGTCTACTTCAGTGTAAATCATAACCTCTTCTCTATTATTCCCATCTAATGTAAGATATTTAGTTTTTTCTTTTGTAAATTTTCCGATTATTTCTGATGCAATCCCATTCTTAGCTAATAAATTAATTAAATCTCTAGCAATTTCGGGATTAATTGAAATGATTAGAGATCCCGAAGATATTGTGCTATAAGGGTCAATATTAAAAAGTTTACTCAATTCCTTTGGCTCTGGTAAGACATTAATTTTATCTTTATTAATTAATACTCCTAATTTGGATGCAATCGCAGTTTCAGCAATACCACAGAATAATCCTCCTTCGGTTATGTCGTGCATTGATGTTACCGTAAAATTATCATTAGATACAACAGCTTCCTTAAATATGCTAATACCGGGATCATAAAGGTAATTTTTACATTTCTCAATAAATTGATTACTATATCCTTTCTCTTTTAAGAAATTCTCTTTTTCTCGAGCTATAATGCAAGTACCCTCAATAAAAATCCCCTTAGTTAAGATTATCAAATCATCTTCTTTAGCCCCAGAGGATAATACTAGTTTTTCTTTATCAACTTCACCAAGTAAAGACCCAATCACTATAGGCCTATCAAGACTAGCTGTAATTTCGGTGTGACCTCCAACCACGGTTATTCCTAAAGATTTACAAGTATCATGGATATTCTTAAAAATAGATTCAATTAAATCCTCATCAGTTTTTTTAGCAGGTAATAGAAGAGTTGATTGGAACCATTTTGGAGTAGCCCCCATGCAAACTACATCATTTACATTTATATTAACTGCGTAAAATCCAATTTCGTCAGTTATAAATGTTATAGGATCTGTTTTTGCGACTAAATATTTATCGCCCATATCTATAACTGCTGCATCTTCTCCGATTTCCGAGCTGATAACAACTCTGTCATCCTCTAAATGAGTGGTAGATACAAATTCACTTAACATTTTCTGCAGGTACTTGTGTTTCAGCTTACCAATTGGAAATTCATTTTTTTTCTCTCTCATTTCCATCTCATTACAAATAGAAATTTTAAATATTTAAATTTTGGAGGTAGGGTAGAATAGAAGGGTGTATTTTAGATGAAATTGTTAATTCAATTCGTTATTTATTAGATTTAGTAAAATATGATATATAATTTTTGAGTTAAATAAATTTAAATAGCTTATATTTTCTATTTTATTCATAGCATTAAATAATTAAATTGTAAACACAAATTTATAAATAGGTTGATTAAATTGGGACTTGGAAAGGCTCTCGGATTTAGCTTGCTCGCTTATATTGGCTTAAACTTCTTATTTATCATAATATCCGAAACTATTAGCGGGAATTTAAATACACTATTTAGCGAAATTACTAGCGATCCGTTAATAATACTGTTAATATTCTTCGGACCTATTACTATTATACCCGGTACCGTCATATATATGTTATATGCACAGATTTCTTTAGGGATGTTTGATGCATCTTTGATTCAAACCATTGGTCTTATCGTAACGCCATTTTTAGCTGCTCTCATAGCGGGTCGTACTGGTGGAAGTAAAGGAGCAAGTTTCGGTGGATGGATGATAACTTGTTTAATCGGTTCTTCAGCTTTAGGAGTACTGGCATTCATAAATCCGAGTACTTTGTTATATTATGGTATTATGATTGTAGATCCAGTTATATTATTAATCACAATAACATTAAGTGCCCTGATTAACGGAGTATTTTACGGATGTTTTGCACTCTTATTTACTAAAACCGAAATGTACTAGTTTATTTTTTTGTATTTTTTTCTTTTATCTGTTTATGAGCCAAAATTGAATGAATTCCAAAGACGATATTGAAAAAAACAAAAATTAAAAACAATCCTCCTGCTTGTAGAATTCGCATATTATCATCAACAATTTTAGGAACGATTTTTGAAACTTGGACATAAATTTTCATGATTATAAGAAATAATGCTATTGTATCGACTTTGAGGACCTTCAATTTTGACTGGATATAACTAGATCTTGAATAAACTACTCCTAATATATATAAAAATAAGAACCAATCAAAAATAAAGGAGATTAACACATAAGTTGGATCCACTGATGCAGAACTGAAATAAGTACCATATAAGTAATCAATAAGTATGTAAATCGCGTAAAATAGAGTTAACAAGAAAAAGAGTGAAATATAAGCCGAAAACTTTTTAGTGATAAGTAAACGAATGATTACAATTGCTATTAAACTCACATTTACCCAAAATAAAATTTGAAGTATGCGGATCACATTTAAAAATATTGGAGTGGGTGTAAGGCTGAAAAATCTCAAAATAAATATTGCAAACCACAAATTTAACAAGAAAAAAATAACAAATTCTATAAATCGAGTTACAATACGACTTTTCTTCTTTTTATATAGATAATCATCCACTTTTGTAGATGAATCCATGCTTAAACGAAAAGCAAAAAATGCTGTGAAGAACTGGTTTATCGTTAATAGGATAATGAAGAATAATCCTGATGTTATAAAAAAAACTGTATTATTTAAAATAAAGGGTAGGAATATCGCTATCAAATAAGCTATGATAAATACCGATTTTTTTAGTTGGTCAATGGGTTTTATAACTGAAATTAGAAAGATGATTACTACGAAGTATAATAAGCTTCCACCAAATATTAGCACTGTTAATCCTATAAGTACGTTAGAAAAATACGAATTGACTAAAATCAATATCCATATAAGAGTAAAAATTAAGATTATAAACACATATAAAGGTTTTTTAAGTACTTCTTTTAAACCAGATATAAATTTCAAATTTTGTCGGCTCTAGTTTCTTATCATTGTTCGTTGTTCTATCTAATTTATTTTAATTAATACTTCCAATATTATTTTAAATTATAGTTTACGGGTATTAATCCATTAATAAACTCAAGCAATGAGTTTAATATTAGAAAAACAATAGTATATTCAAAATTGAGATTATAGGTATAGTAAGCCTCTAAATTAGACAATTTAGTATGCATTTTTGAAAGTTACCGACAAAATTAGAAACAAAGTAGCAGTCTCAAAAAACATGTAGTTTAATAATATAAAATTTTAGATTAAAGTGATTACATGAGTTCGGGTAAAGCTGATATTAACTATTCCATTAAAATTCTCGACAGAATTAATTATATAAGCATTCCTATTTTACCCGTTCTGGAGAAAAAGGATGTATTTAAACTAAATGAAAGCTGTTTGGACGGCAAACTCACTAAGTGTTACGGTAAAATTGTAAATGTCCACTCATACTTACTAAATAACGAGGAATTAACAAATACCCAGAAGTTGGATTATTGCAGTATTGAAAGATATTTTATGAAAGCGTATCTAAAAGAAATGATGAAGAAAGTCTGAGTGATCAAAAATTTTGAATTTTTAAGCTAACGGGAGTTTAAAAACTCAATATAGTCGCAATATAAGGAAACACTTTTTGCTGCGTCTCTTAACGAAAAAAAATACAAAACTCTTTCATCGTGGAGTGTTTTTTTAACCGTTGAAAATCGGTTAGCAAGGTCCGTTGAGTCAGCAATGCTTGGTAAACAAAACATAAATGGTTTCTTTGTTGATTTCTGGATTTTAATCATCTGTTTGAAAACATGATTATAGATAAAATGAGGCCATAACGGAATTACAATAATATCAATGTTTGGATCGTTTACTACAATCTCAATACAATTTACAAATACATCTACAACAAAACCAAGTGCGCCTAAATCCACAGGGTTCTTCACATTTACATTTTCATAAGGAAGTATTTCGCTAATCTTCTTTTGGGAATCTAAAATTAATTCCGGAATTTTTAAATTGTGAAAGTTGAATAGATCAGTTGTGTTTACGCTAGAGCCACCGCCAGGAGTAATTATTCCTATATTTCTACCTTGAGGGATATATTTTGGAAATAATAATTCAAATGTTTTAATAGCGTTCCAAAATTCTTCGTTATCCTTAACTATAGTCGCACCGGTCTGCTTTGCCATTGAATGCCATAATCTTAAATCACTTGCTATAGCGCCAGTGTGGGAAAACGCAGCTCTCGAGCCATCATCAGTATACCCTCCTTTCCATATAATCACTGGTTTGCTTTTTGTAGTTCTTTTTAACTCTAAAAAGAATTCGTGACCCGTAGCAGAACCGAATGACTCTAAGTAGGCTGCGATTACTTGAGTTGCAGAATCTTTGTGATAGTATTTCAGAAAATCAATACAGTTCAGGTCTATTTGATTACCGAACGATACTCCGTACCTAAACCTTATATCCCTTTTATACCCTACATCTAATAACTGGCTCATATGCCCTCCAGACTGAGACATGAACGAGACTTGCCCAGGAGTATTCATTTTGGCGCTGAACGAAAATGCCATACCTTCCTCCGCGTTGAAGGGTCCCAAACAATTCGGACCTATAACTCTCGTATTTGAATTTGATATAATGTGTTTTAATTCTTTTTCTAATTTTAAGCCCTCGGCATCCCCCGTTTCAGAAAAACCAGATGCGAAAATTACCACCCAGGGAATATCCTTCTCTACACATTCTTTTAAAACTTGCGGGATGTATTTAGTTTTAACAGAAATATACGCAGTATCTATGTGAATTGGTATATCTAAGACTGATCTATAGCACTTCCAATCGAGAATTTTATCGTATTTTGGATTTACGGGATAAAATGTGTCTTTCCATTTCGAAGTTTTAAACGCGGATAAATACAGCATAGCCCCAAAAGCAGATTTCTCGCTAGCGCCGATAAAAGCGATATTGATTGGGTGAAATAAGGTTTTGAACTTTTCAAAATCGAGATCTTTGACTGTCATTCATATAAGAAAAAATATTAACTGATTTATTATTTTAGATTTTATTACCCTTTACACATTTGTCTTAGTGTTTGCTAACAAAACTAAATATTAACTTGGAAAATTATGAATCCAAATCGTAATTCTTTTTTCCAAATAACAAATCAGGATAAACGGGATCAAAATTCTCGTTAAAGAGTTTATGGTTTCGCCATCTCTTGTCTTCATCGTTCCAAATTAGATTGGTTAAAGGGTTATATGTCTCTAAAAATTTCAATCCATTGAATGTAGATTTAATTAAATTCTCTCCGTCAATTAAATCGTTTAAGATTAAGTAGTGGTCAATTTCCATGTATTCAAAAAGCAAATCGAAAAGTTTCTCGAATTCATCTATTTGACAATCGGGGAAATATAGTTTAATCATTATACCATTCTCAAATTTCGTTATATCCTCAAATCCATGAATATAATATTCTCCTTCCATTTCATAGATGAATCCAATGTTGAAAAAGCTAAAAATCTTAAGAATTGACTCGTTATGTTTTTTTTTAACATCTGGTAAAATGATAGTAATTTCTTCCACTAAATCTAAATTCTTTAAAGAAAGAAATGGTTTAATTAATCCTTTATTTAACAACTCTATTATACTTGTATTTATTTTAAAATAACGTCTCGTTAAGTAAGATTTTATATCCAACGATTTCCAGTTATATATTTGAGATAGTGCTTTAAATTCAGAGGAATTGGGTCCAAGATAATTTGAAGTGTTTACATCACCAATGTTGAACTCCTTTAAATCAGGAATTTGGACTTTATAATCAGGATTAAACAAAATATTCTGGAAATATATCTTAAAGCGGTTTGGGTCAAGATCCCAACCTTCAGAGCCCAGATTGTAATCGAAATGCAAAATTTGATAGAATTTCTTAACGAAAAATAAGCAATATTCTCTGATGATTTTTTTCGATTTGGTTAGCCAATTAATGTATGGAGATATGCCTGGATTGCGATACGGATAAATATATTGGATTAAAAATGAATTTGAATTATCGATCTGTGCGGGGTAACTAATTGATTGGAATGCGTTGTTAAATATTAACTTAAAATCAATTTGATTGATGTCTGTGGGGTAGAAATACAAAAAATACTGACTCATTCCAAAATTTTGAACAGATGGTAATAAATTGATTGATTTGATATAATTTTTAAAGAAAAACTCTTCTTGAGATTTTTTAAATTCTTCAATGTTAAGTATTTTTTTACTTAAAAGATTATGAAATTCGTATAAGTTTCGTAAATTTTCTGAGCTTAAATCTATAGTTTCGTTTCTTACACGATCTTCTACCTCTTTAATCAAGTAAGAAACATCTTTCTCTTCAGACCAGAATCGTTTCTGCTGTATATTTTGGGTTTCTGGAAGCGGTTTTTGCACTTCACCAAGAATATTTCTTACATTAAGGAAAAATTGCTTAAAAAGATCTTTTGTATAGAAAAACTCTTTTCGATCTAAATCATAAAAAACTTTACGTGAAAACGCCTGTTGAAGATAGCTCCACAAGTATCTTTTAACACTAATCAGATTTTCTTCAAATAGATTAATCAAAAATGAAATAAATGTCCCCTTCTCACTGTTAATTAAGTATGGAATGAATAATACTACATCTAGTATTTCTCCAGATCCAATCGAACCTCTCTTTGATATAGAAGTTATTTTTTTAAGATTTTTTAGAGTTTCCTCGTTATTTTTCAATACAACAATAAAAACTTGAACGTTTGGAAAAGTTATAGTTGAGAGTAAATTTGGTTTAATTACAGGTGGTTTGCTATTTAAGTAATAATTTAGCTTTTCCTCAATTAATTGATATGTTAAATTGGATAATTCATAGCTTTCATATGAATTCATTAATTTTTCTTCCTTAGATTTATATATTGTGTCTATCAAAGATCTGTTGTTTGCAATCATGCGAATTGATTGAAGGTTGAAGATCTTCAAATCGTTACATGAACTAATTACTTTAAAAAAACTCGTATATTTGTTAATTTCTTCCTCAAAATTCTCCTTTGATTTAAAATATAATGGTAGGAACTGGTTAAAAATAGCCTTTTTAATAGTAGAATTTTTAAAGGTGGTATTATTTTCGATTGAATTTGATACTCCTTGTCTTTTAAAATGTTCGCGAAATTTGAAGATATTGTTGATAGAAGGATGTTTAGTTAAAATTTCTTTAATTAGATTAAAAATAAAGATATAATCATGAAGCTTATTTTTGATGTAAAAGAATCCAAAAGATTCATTTGCTTTTAAAAACTCAAAAAAATCGTTCCTGAGTTTTAACGAGGAATGAATGATTAACAAATTTGTTTTTAAGTCAGTAATAAATTTTCTTTGACTAATCACCTCGTTAATAAGGTCTGACTTCAATAATTTAAGAGTTCCTGCTCCTCTTTCGAAATTAAAGCCTGTTGGGGAAAAATAGCGGAATCTGTCAATCAATAACCAATCTAGGAGAGTTAACTTTGATTTATAAACTTCTTGCCCATAATTCAGAGAATTATCTAATTCATATTTTTTTTCATAAAATGTATTATCTTTATTAACTACGGTTTTTTTGTTATGATGTTCTCGAAAATAATTTAGGTTAACAAAAGATTCGGTTTTTTCAAGATTAGTCAATTTAATTTGAAGGATATATCCATTATCCTCGAGTTTATGAAGGAACCTTTTTAAATCATCAAAATAAATTTTTGGAATAACAAAATAGCCATCGATTTCGAAACCGAAACTATTTCTGCATTCTTTAGAAAGAAGAAAAAAAGGTAATTCCTCTATAACTTTATTTACTTTTGATTTGTTTAATATAGGAGCGAACTTTATAGAACAATTTATAGAGTAGATATTCAACGCGGGCCAATTTACTTTATAGCTAGGTGATAAATTACTAAATTGTTTAATCCTTTGCATATTTTCTGTAAATTTATTCAGACTTAGATGAGTTTGAATGAATCCCTGTTCTTTGAATTCTTTAAAATAATGTTGATAGTTCAATAATGCAGTATAATATTGAACTTCATCGAAGATTTTATCAAGAACTCTTATTGTTTCTACTATCTCATTATCGAATAAAGACTTTGAGGAAACTAATAAAAATTTCTTGAAAAATGTGTCGTAAAAATTTGGTTCTTTATCTCCAATAATTTGGATATTTTTTCTTATATATTTAAAGAAGAAGATAAACGGAGAATCAATGTTCTCAGTGCTTTCGCGTTTCAAAAAATTCTCTAAACGATCTAGTTCACCTGAAAGGAACTCATAATTAACCAGCTTATCCTGTATGAGCAGGTTCCATTCATTGCTAGATTTTACTTTATCAAGATCAATTAATACTTTTTGATTTATAAAAACTTCAATGATTTTCATTTGATTAGCGAAAGGAGGAATAAAACATCTATATGCTTCCCGTAGCATAATAAATTGGATGTATTGAAAAAAATCTGAATATATTTTAATACTGAGAATATCGTTATTATAAGATCTATCAACTCCAATTGAAAAAATGTTATCTGACGCATCTGAAATGCTTGATTCTTCAGTTTGAATAATAATATTTATATTAGTGTAAATTACTTCAATATTGAGATAGTATTCAATTTCTTGAAGAAGTTCATGAAAGATGTAATCAATCCTTTCGAGGATATTTTTGATTGGGGTTTTTATTAAAAAATCAATATTTAATTTTGCCATATATTCAATTTTATGGAAAATTGCGCATTAGAATTATGAATTTATTTAGTGTAAGAACTTAAATACTTTTTTATGCCAAGAATTTTTTGATTTAATGGTTAATCGGTTTTGTAAGTATAAAAAATCCACACTTATCTTTTACTTTTTCTCTATGTTTTTATATTCATTTATGAATAAATATTGTGAGACAGTATAATGCTATTAGAACTCGTTGGTTGAAAATAGCGAGTTTATATACAATAAGCAATTTAAATTTCATCAAAATAATTTGAGGCAAGGCTAAAATGCCAGGATGTGCTGATGCTACTCCCTAAATGTTTCTCTCACCTAAAGGGTTAGAATTTAACCTTAAGTGGGAAAACCATATTTTCTCTCTTTTTTTTGAAAATGTAGCGCAATAGATTTCCAATAGAATGAATTATTATTACTCTTCTAATGTAAATGTTTGTTAGAATCTCAAAATTCCTCAGATTTATGTTAATTGTGTAGTTTATAAGTTTGAAAACAAATAAATAGAAAAACAAATTATTGTTTGTCTCGAGTTGGTAAACTTAAAATGTTAAAACACAAAAATACAGTCGCAGAGAATAGATCAATAGAAAGCTCAGAGTTTAAGTATAAGTGGAACCTCAGACTCATTAAGAAGAGCGAAAAAAGGAGCGTTAAACAATCCACCTATATTGGATTCTTCTTTCTGAATTTTGCTATTAGCGTAATAAGAATTTATTTAGTTGTGTACCTACCTGTCTATTTATTAAATATTTTAAATGTTGATAGAAGTCAATTAGCATTCATTCAAGTGTTCATATATCTTGTTATGTTCTCGGGACCAATTTTAGGGTATTTATTTGATAGATATTCCAAAAATAAAAAATTAATAATGATTTCGTCAAGTATACTTTTTTTGGTTAGCTTCTTACTTTCTGTATTTGGTGGAAGGAATTTAGGTGTAGTTGGTCTTTTATTAGCGATAAATTTGTTAAGCCAAGAAATCGTAAAGGTCGGAGTTTCAAAATTGATAATAGATCTTTCCAAAAATGAAGTTGTTAAGGATAACAATTTAGTTACAATAAATATATCGTCGAATGTCGGCTCATTTATTCCTTCAGTCGTGTTCCTTTTTATTCTAAATGATATCTTTAATATAAATCAATGGAATCTATTTTTCTTTATTGGTTTCTTAGCATCCCTTCCAATTGTTTTATCAACAATACTTATGAGAGGTACAGCTAATAAACAAGAGAAAAAGAGAAATGTTATAAGTTTCGGGAGAAATAATTCTTTGAATGTTGTTCTGTTATTTCTATCGTATTTATTGATTTGGAGTGACTTACTATATCAATTTCCTTTTTCATCTTGGATCTTAAATCGATTTGGAGCAGAAGGATTTAGTATATACTCGTTATTATATATTGTGTTGATTTTACTTAATGTTGGGGGTTGTATAATAGGGCAACGAATTTCAAAAAAAGAGAATAAACGAATTTGCAATATCAAGGTTGAAACCCACAATAAGCTGGATCTTACAAGTGACAATCAAGACGAAGTATTCTATGCTCTTAAGTTATCTAATCGAAAAAGGATCATCGCTATTACAGTTGGATTATATGCTGTTTTAACTTTTCTGATGGCGATTTCAGATTTTTTGTTTTTGATGATTATTCAAGGAATTATTTACATGCTTACCGGTGTTATGATGTTAAATTACGCATCTTTGATGATGACGATTTCTAATAATGGGAAGTATAAAACTTTTACATATCAGTGCTTGAAAATAGCGTATGCATTTAGTTGTGTGATTTTCATCCCGCTTGGGACTTATTTTTCTGCTTTTATTCAAATTGAGATTCTGATTATTACGGCAAGTTTTTTGGCAATTTTATCATTAATTCCTCTAATGCTGATGAGAGTAAAATTAAATAACTAATTCTATTGGCCTTTTTAAAAACAATCAAAAGGTTGGAGTTTTTATATCGGAAGTCTGAAATTTTAGTGTGTTTTAAGGTATATCAATGTGTTTACTCCGATTTGTCAAATAAATTTTAAGACTATACCTCTCTAGATTTTAGATTTTATGAAAAAAATAGTACACTCTATTTGACTTTCATTCTTAACACATCAAATTTTGAAAAAAAAACAAATTTTTAATGTAAATTTAGACTACACTTACTATAAAAAAATAATAAATAATTATTTAAAAAAGGACTAATTAGAATTTAGGAGAAATTAAAATGGCCAGACCCAGCCCGTTAGAAATTTATGCTCTTTTAGATAAAAGTAATTGTCAAGACTGTGGAAGAGATACTTGCATGGCATTTGCTACAGATTTGCTCGAAAGGAAGGTTACAGTTCAAGATTGTACGCACTTAATACAGGATCCAAAACAGACGAAAAAACGAGTTAAATTAATAGAACTAACTACTCCTCCACAAAAGTCTGTTGAAATTGGAGTAGGTGACCGTAAATGTATAATTGGTGGAGAAGAGGTTCTTAATCGCCATCAATTAACATATTACAACGAAACTGCGATTTTCATGGAAATAGCAGATGACGATCCGGATTTAGAAGAAGTTGCTAAGTATTTAACAAATCTTGTTATTGAAAGGATGGGAGATGTGTTAAGAGTGAATGGAATTGCGTTAAGATGTGTATCTGGTGACGAAAATCAATTTAAGTTGGCTGCGAAAAAACTTACGGAATTATCAGTTCTCCCTATTATGTTAGCCTGTCTGAATCCAGATATTTTACTCGCTGCCGCTGCTGAAATTAAAGAATTAAAGCCTCTACTTTATGCTGCAACAAAGGAATCCTGGGAACAAATTGGTAAATTTGCCGTTGAAAATAATTTACCCGTTGTAGCGGTCTCAAGTGACTTAGACGAACTTATGTCTTTAAGTGCTTCTTTACAAAAGCTTGGTGTAAAGAATCTGATTTTAGACGCTATGACTGTTTTTGGTCCCGGAAATCTAACCTTAACTTATGATAACATAATGAGATTGAGACTTTCTGCAATTAATAAGGAAGATGTGAATGCAGGCTTTCCTGTTATGGGGGTGCCCGCTGCATATTGGAGTCAAGTGAATACTGATGACGATAAAAAGCTTTGGGAGCATCAATACCAAGAACTCATTATGGCGGCGATTATGGAGTCAATTGACACAAGTCTTCTTGTTCTCCACAGTGGTAAGAAGGAAGAAGATATTTGGGCCTTACTAGCAATTATGACCTTAAGACAGAGCATATTCAGCGATCCGCGTATTTATCCAACAACAGATCCTGGTTGTTTCCCAATAGGAGAACCTGGTAAAATGGCTCCTATTTTTGTGACTTCAAATTACCGGTTAACTAAAATTCCTGTAGAAATAGATATTAAAGGTTCGAACACAGACGCTTGGTTGCTTGTTGTGGATTCCGAGGGAATCGGGATTGAATCGGCTGTAGCGGGAGGACAATTTAATGCAGGATCAATTGCTGAAGCAGTAAAAGAATTTGGCGCCTTCGATAAAGTAGATCATCGTATATTAATCATACCAGGTATGGCCGCACGCTTGAGTGGGGCTTTAGAAGACGAAGCAGATGCTTACGTTGTAGTTGGACCGCGAGATAGCTCCGGAATTGGTAAATATATGACGGAGCTATGGAAACCTGAAGAATTTATGAAAATTTACGAAGATTTAAAGGAGTAGCTGATTTTCTTTTTTACTTTTTTTATATCTTAACCTGAATATTTTTTAGAATAAAGAATAAATCAGATTTGGAAACAAATCTTTAACACTGTTCATGATTATTATTTTTGCTGTACTTCCGTGCTGTAGTTCTTCAGCTGAATGATTTCCTGATAATACGCCTACAAATGGCACATTTAAATTTTCAGCGAGGGCTTTATCTTTAGGATGATCGCCAATTAT
>CAZDTP010000015.1:68238-70818 GCA_964508365.1 uncultured archaeon | reverse complement strand
ACTTTAGGTATCTTAGAAATTAACTTAATTGAGAATAAAATTGAGTACGTTAATCCCGCTCTTTTAGATATTATTGAATGTTCTCTAAATGATATAAAAACTGAAAATCTATTCTATGAAATGATACATCCTGAAGAGAGATCGCTTTTGATGTCCTCTCGTGAAAAGAGAGACATTGAATTTAGAATTCTCCTGAGGGAAGGGACAATAAAATGGGTTGTTGCCACTAGATTATTTACTTATGATATTAATCAGAAGCCAATTAATTTGAGGTTATGGATGACCGAAATAACTGAGCGAAAAAAAAGTGAGAGACTGAAAGAGAAGTTCACAGAACGTTTAGAGAGGGAAATAGAATATAGAACTAAAGACTTAAAAGACCTTTTAGAAAAACAGAAATTGTATTTAGATCAAATAGAAAAAATTTCTCGTTTTAAAACAGAATTTTTAGCCACTATGTCTCACGAATTAAGGACTCCGCTAAACGCAATAATCGGTTTTACAGATCTACTTATTGAAGGTGTTTTTGGTGAGTTAAACAAGGAACAGAGTGAATACCTTAAAGATATTGACGACTCTTCTAAACATTTGTTAGATATAATTTCTAATATACTTGATATCTCAAAAATCGAATCTGGTCAAGTAGCGTTAAAAATTGAAGAAATCCAACTGAATAATATAATTGACCAAGTGATATCGACATTAAAACCTTTTTATGCTGAAAAAGATATTAAATGGGAATTAAATGGCCTGAAAAAAGAACACTTTATTTTTGCAGATCGAATTAAGTTCAAACAAATTATTTACAATCTTTTAAGCAACGCCATAAAATTTACCCCGAAAGGTAAGATAATATTCGAATTTAAAGAAAATAAAAAAGAATGGGAGTTTTTTATAAAAGATACTGGAATTGGAATTTCAGAGAAAGATTTTGATATTATATTTAAAGATTTTAAAAGAGTAAAATCTGACTATGTAGATGCCACTCAAGGAACTGGTTTAGGTTTAGCATTAACAAAGAGATTGATTAATATTCACGGAGGAATTATTTCCTTTAGTAGTAAATTAGGGAAAGGAACAACCTTTACTTTTAATCTTCCAAAGAATTTAAAGGATAAATCACCCAATGTAGTAAAAGTCGCATCTTTTCTTAAAAATTTGTAAGATTAATCTATTATGATTTATAAAGAGAACAAAATTGTTAAAGGAACAATAGAAAATATTAAGGAAAAAGATAAGCCTATTAAGGATTGGTCGAGATTAGAGGCTTATCTATCTACAATATCATCAAGATTTGTCGCAAATATTGATATTAATGAGGATATTAATGCCACATTACGGGACATGGGTATTCTGAGTGAAGCAAGTCGCACTTATCTTTTTCTTTTTAATAACGAAAAAAAGGTTATGAATTACACACACGAATGGTGTGCAGAGGGAGTATCACCACAAATCCAAATTCTTCAGAGGATAGAATTTACAGCGCTTCCTTGGTGGATCAAACAACTAAGGAGTGGGAATTTAATAAATATTAGCAATTTATCTGATTTACCAGAAGACGCAAGGCAAACAAAAGAATTCTTAGATTTACAAAGTATAAAGTCTGTATTAGTTTATCCTCTATATGTGAAGGGAGAACCTGCAGGATGTATCGGGTTTAATAACATCTCAGCACCAATCGAATGGAGCGAGGAAGCTTTTACAATTCTTAGAATTTCGTCTCAAATTATCGGTAACGCTCTGGAGCGAGATATCATAGAGCAGTTGTTGAAAACTTCCGAAGAAAAATATAGATTAATAATTGAAAACATTAACGATTTAATTTCCATAATAGGCCTCCATTTTAAATTTGAATATATTAATGAAAGCAGTCTGAAAAAACTATTAGGATATACAAGCAAAGAAGTTATCGGTAGATCTTGTTTAGATTTTATACATCCGAAAGATAAGGATAGAGCAATCGAATCTCTAACAACAGATTTCCGATCAGGTATATCGATAATTGAACAAAGAATTAAACATAAAGAGGGAAATTGGATATGGTTTGAGTGTAGAGGGCAAACATTTACAAATAAAGAAGGAGCACTTAACACTTTGCTTATTTCGAGAGATATTTCTGATAGGAAATCAGCAGAGAAGCGATATAAAAATTTATTTGAAAACTCACCTAACGCCATTTTACTCGTTAATTTTGAAGGCATCGTTATTGATGCTAATTCCACAACTAAAAAGTTATTTGGGTATGAAAAAGAAGAATTTATAGATAAACCGATTAATAGTTTAAAAGATATTTTCCCACCAGAAGTAAAACAATTCTTTAAATTAATCTTTCGAGCATCGTTTAGTAAAGATTTCCCAAAACCCATTGAAATTCAGATTAAAATTAAAAGCGGTGACCTTATATGGGTTATTCTTCAAGCATCACTAATAAAACAGAACAACAGAACTTTAATTCAATTTATTTTTCAGGATATTACAGAAAAAAAGAAAGGAGAACTCATAACAGAGAAATTTAAGGAAGAATTGGAAGGTGAAGTTCAAAAACGAACTAAAGAATTAAATGACGCTTTAGAACAACAG
>CAZDTP010000015.1:5284-68138 GCA_964508365.1 uncultured archaeon | reverse complement strand
AATTGAATCTGGTCAAGTATCTTTAAATATTCAAAGATTTTCCTTGAATTCTACTATTGAACAGATCAGATCAAATCTTAAACCTCTTTATTCGAATAAAGAAATCAAGTTTAAAGTAAAAGGTCTTGATGAGGAAGTTTTTATTACTGCTGATCCTATCAGATTTAAAGAAATTCTTATAAACTTAATAAGTAATGCTATAAAATTTACGATAGATGGAAAAATAACGCTCTTGTTTAAAGAAGATTATTATAATTGGATATTTCGAGTGAGAGATACAGGGATTGGAATTGCTAATAAAGATTTTTCTTTGATCTTTAAAGAATTTAATAGAGTTGAATCTACATATGTTCAATCCACGCCAGGCACCGGTTTAGGTTTATCTTTAACAAAACGATTAATTGAATTACATGGCGGAGAAATCTCATTTTTTAGCGTGCTAGGAGTAGGTACGACTTTCACTTTTAATTTACCAAAAAAATTAGCAAACAAAGTGAAGTAATAGTTTTTTAGATAGTGTAGGTAGCGCTTAATTCTTTTGCTAATTCCGCAATTTTCCTAAGTTCCTCAAAATCTTCCTCAATTATCGCTTGCATTAAATTAACCTTCAATTTCTTAATCTTTTCAAGAGCTAGGGAGTATTTCACATTAACTCTTTGGTAAAGTTCGTCCATCTTATTGTATAGAATTTTAGCGTGTTCGGTATCGTAAATTTCTAAATTTATAATCATGTTTTCATAATAGTCGTTTAATTTCTCAAGCCATTTTCTACCTTTTTCCACCAATGGAAAGAGATTGTCAATTTGTCCAGTAGTAAGTGATTCTTCAAAGTCATCTTTGTTTTCTTCAAACATATTGTTAAAATAGTTGTAAATTTTGGTTTGAATGGGATTCATGTTTATGTCGGGATTCATAAAGAAAGTAACAGTATAATTATCATAACCAAAAATATGTAATTTTAAATTACTTCCTTCTAAGCTAAAGCCAGTTAAATCTTGAATATTTAACTCCAAAGAAAATTTCTCTAAAGCACTTATAAACATAGGTATTAGATCAAGATCAACTGGAACGACACCTTCATCAGTTCTAGCGGAGCCTAAAATAAATTTTTTGAGTGCGTTTTCAAATAATTCTATTGTCAATAATGTTCTCCCATCTTTGTCTGCTATAAAAGCTCCAAGAAAGGATGGTATTTTTTCTTCGTAAAAAAACTCTGTTATAAGCCCATCGGTTTCTGTTTCATTGACATATTCTGCTGAAAATGTTTTTAATATTTCCTTAAAACTAGTTTTACCTTTATCCGTTAAACTTAGCACTTCTTGATTATTTACAATTTTTCTTTCAATATGCTTTTTATTAATTAAACTTTCTATTAAGTACTCAACTAATTTACTTGGTCGATTAAGCTTTTCTTCAAGCACTTTTTTAGTGATGGTGATCTCATTATCGATGATATTTACTAATTTTACAGACTCATCAATTACATTAAACATTAAGTTGTCATCATGGGTTTCGTCCTGCAAACATTTTTTGAGAATTTCAATGAAATATGAAAATGTTTGAGTCATAAATTGCTTCTTTAAACTGGTAAAAAGAATTTTTATTGACTTTTCGTTGGGAAAAGAACTTTTAACTCCTGTTCTTAAATCCCTTATTTTTTTATGGCCAACTAAATCGATTTTATGCATCAAAACATAAATAAATGAATCCGGGGTTATATCGTTTCTTATATCAATAACTTTTCTAATAAAATCAAGAATTATTTCGAACTCAGCAGTAATATCAATGATTATCATTATTACTTTAGCGTCGATAAAGATAGATTTATCCTCGGATTCAAGCCATCTATGATTCTCTTGACCAGCTAAGTCGAAAACTCCGACATCTTCATTTAGACCCGGTAAACGAAGAATTAACGATTCTTCACCGTATGTAGGCTCTAAAGCGTATTCTAACAATTTTGAGGCATTTTCGCCTTCAAAAAAGATTTTGCGTAAAGTAGTTTTACCTGCTCCGCTTGGACCTACAAAAATAACTTTTTTAGACATAATTTAGCTGCTTATTTCTACCTTTTCTAATTGTAAAACTATTTATTCAAATAGTAAAAATCCTTAAGTTTTGCTCTTATTTGACCAACTAACCAAATTAACTTGTTCACCGTTATTGTTTCAGAAATACAAATTAGATACTTCAAGCTAAATTTAGGTAAATTAGTGTTGTTCATAATAATATTTAAATTATCATAGCTGGAAAGAATTAAGTGATCTATGTTGCCACTTTTTGTCATATCTTCAAAGGTTTGATTTAATTGTGCAATAAGTTTATGGGAATGATTTATTATAACAGTATTGAAATCTGTTGACATTGCCTGTACAACGATACTATTAAATTTGTTAGTAATAAAGAACATGGATTTAGAATGAAATTTTACTTCGCGCTCTAGAATTTCTCTTAATTTTGTATTTTCTGCAGATGAACTACTTAAGATTTCATAAAACGCATTATATAAACTATAAATCAAATCGGGATGTATGCTCGTAAAATATATAGGCAAGTTAAATTGTTGTTTTAAATTAACCTCTATTTTATCCAAATCTTTGCTATCTACTACTTTTCCAAGTAAGTCTATTTTATGGAAAAATAAGAGCAACTTTGTTGATTGTGATTTTTTTCCCATTATTTCTTGGATTTTTTTAATCTCGTTTATGATTTCTTCAGACTGAGAAATCCAGCCAGTGTAATCGAGCAAATATATTACGAAATCAGTATTTTCAAATGCTAAAGCATGCTCGCTATCAGTTTCATTATTTAAAAGATAACTTAATTCTTGTCCTGAGGAATCAAACAATCCCAATTTCAAATCTAGCCAAGAATAAACGGTAGCAGCAATACCGCGAGTTGGTTCGAGAGGATTATACAACAAATCTTTCGGATTCAAACCTTCAAATATAATTTTTTTAATACTTGTTTTTCCGGTTCCTGCCCTTCCTAATAATAAGATTTTCTTAGCTGAACTGCTCTCAAAGAAAATACTTATATTCTCCAAAAAGTAATTGTTACGTTCGCTTTTTTCTTTTTTAAATGTTTCTTTACCGAACTCAAGAAGCTGAGACTTAATCTTAAAAATATTAACTTTTTCTTTTTCCTCCAAAATAAGCGTTATAATCTCGTAACCTACTTCTGCTACTCTTGTTTTATCACAATAGGATAATATCTCTTGATTTTTGTAACTTGTTTCAATTAGTTCGTCTTTATCGAAATCTTCGCTATAAGAAAAAGTCATATAGATTTTATTTATTAAATCATCGCTTAAGGCGAGTTTTTCAGGGTATTTAACATCAATTACTGCTCCAATCTTTTGATCCCAACTAAATAAAGCTATTCCAATAACCATATTAAAAACCGTGGTTGAGTAAGAAGTTTAACGATTTTTGCTAAAAAATAAATTTAAATAATTTATAAAAAATGATATATATAAACATATCTAAAAGAAAGTTAGAAAAAAAACTATTAACTCTTTACCCTTATTTATTATAGAAATCTAATATTAGAAAAGAAGTGAAGTCATGAAGAATGTATATGTTGTAGAAGATAATGAAAAAAATATGAAATTATTTAGAGCGATATTAAAACTAGTACCAGATATTACTATTTATGAGGAAACTCGAGGTGATTTGGGCTTTGAACTAATAAAATCGGGTAATCCAGATTTAATAATTTTAGATATACAATTACCAGAGATGAATGGAATAGAAATCTGTTCCGAATTAAAAAAAATTGATAAATTTAATGATATTCCTTTCATTGCTGTTACTTCCTTTGCGATGAAGGGCGATAAAGAGAGAATTTTATCAGCAGGATTTAATCATTATGTGTCCAAACCGATCAAAGTCCAAGAATTTAGAGATCTGGTTAAAAATCTTTTAGCGTAGATGACTAAATCAGAGTCCTTTTGGAAGCCTAATTTATAACCTTTTTAACGATATCCTACTATTTTAAAATCGTATCCTCGTATTTTGAGATAGATCTCGAAAGATGATATTGTTTAATTTCGATTGAAATATACAGGTTATTTTTAATTTCCCTTCATGGAAGTTAAATTTTATTCTATTGAGTGCTCTATTTACGAAATAGTAATAGAATATGGATATAACCCTACACCCTCTATCCCATCAACCAATACGGCATTTGGGATTACTTTCTTAATGATATTATATCCCGCGTTGACATCGGCATTTATAATGATTCCTTTCTTACTTCGAAATAACCCTCTGTTAATTCGCTTTCCAGCATATGTTTTGTGTTTTTGAATCGATTCGTTATCTAAAAAACTGCATTTAGAGGTATAAGATTCCTTTTCTAAGATAACATCAATTCCTACTAATTTGGATTTATATTGAATTTGAGAAATCAATTTGAAATAGGGAAGTTGTACGAAATTTTGATTATTTCTCCGCCCCATGTTAATTTTTTGCTTCCAGAACCGATTATACCCGATAATTATCGTTCCAAAATCGTTGTCGACGCAATAATTAATAATTTTTCTTGAAATTTTGTGAAACTGGTCGTTAATTTTGTTATTTCGTCTTTGAGTAAGCTTATACATTATCCTCGTTTCAAACGCGATCCCCTGCTTATCTTTAACGCTTTTATATTTTGCTAATTGTTTGTTATAGAATTGATTAGTGGACTTTGCAATACCGCCTTTAATAATTACAGGTTGTATTCCTGCGTTATTTACCATAGTTACGATATTAGTTAATCCTAAATCAATCCCTACAATTCTTGTTTTATCTACTTTTAGACTTTTTATCTCTTGCTCATATATAATCTCTACAATATAGCATAATCCCTTAGGAACGATCCTTACCTGATGTAATTGGTTTGTAACGCGCGTTTTTATTGGAGATATGGCCAATTTTTCAGGAAAATGTAAGTACCCCTCCTTGATTCGGCATTGCTGATTAGTAAAAATAAGCACAAACTCTCCGTTTTTCTTCTTATACTTCGGAGGTTTAGGGTGGCTTTGATATTTTCTTGGTTGTGCCCTCCATTTTTTAAAGATATTAAAAAAAGATTTCCAGTTCTTATCCACTACTCTTAATATCTGTTGAGATGTTTGCGATGGAAGTTTTTGATACACATCTTTATCTTTTAACATATACCATAAATCGTAGTATCTTAGCCAGGTTCCTAAATAAAAAAATTCTTGCCTGATGTAATAATTTGCCAAGTTATAGATGTTTTTGGATAAATGGCATAAGTACGAGAGGTATGCTGTCTTCTTTATTTTGATTTGTTCGGAAAGTCTCATCCCTATGTCTTTCAATAGAAAAACAAGCTAATAATAAAGGAGAGAGTGTAAATTTACAAATAATTGAGAGAAACTTTAAGGAATTTATAAATGAAGGGATTTTAAAATTAATCAATATACATAAATGTTGCTAACTTATTAGTGATAAGACTGCAAAATTTAATCAATTGCGTTGAGTGAGATTGAAAGGTATAACCGTGTTAGGATTTAATAATAAATCCGAAACTCATATTGAAACACAATTTCCAAGTAATATCTGCGAGTTTTTAGGAATTACATCAGAAGTTTTAAAAATGTTGGTTAAGGTTCACATGGAAAAGAAGATGGAGCCCAACTTTGTTGAAGTTTTACTCAACAATGATGTTAATGTTGCGAGCTTTTATTCAGGATTTTCATTTAGACACTATGTGGGAAAACCGAATTTCGCGATTTGCGTTTTCCTGTCTCAAGAAGATGTGAGTAACACAGAATTAGAAGGACGGTTGAGAAGGATAGCTCACGAGCTGTTACCTAAGAGAGAGGCTCTCAATTTTGATGATATTTTAGGACAATATTATGATATGCTTAAAAAAGATGAAATATCTACCTACTGGGAAGAGATTATTGAGGGAGAGACAAGTATAGTAGAAGTAAATAAAACAGAAGGAGAAAAACAAATTAAAAGCGTGAATGAAGTGGTAGATAAGAGTGAAAAAAGAAATCAAATAGTAGGAGAAGAATATCTACTAATGAGTGATGAATATAATGAAATTAAAAGTAAAAATCGCGAGCTCGAAGACCTTTTAGGGGAAAAGAAAAGCAAAATTAGAGAATTAACAAGAAAATACACAGAGGTTGTATCTGAAAATGCAGAATATGAAGAGGAGATTCAATTGCTTAAAGATGAAATAAGTGAACAATATATAAAATTGGAGAAATGGAGTCAACAGATGGCAGATCTGAATCAAAACAATGCTAAATTAATAGATGACTTGAAGATTCTAAACCAAAAGTTATTTGAAAGAGATGAATTTATAAAAGAAAAGGAGAAAAGCATTGAGATGATTTCAAGTAAGCTAACAGGAGTAGAAGAACTAGAAGTAGAGGCTGAGAAGATTCTTCAAGAAAAAGAGGATATAAAAAATATTAACATAGGTTTGAACTCTGAGCTTGAAAAATCTGAAAATACACAAAAAAGATTGTTAAGTGAAATTGATAAATTAAAGAATCAAAATTCGGTTCACATCGATTCTATAACAACACTAAAACAAGACATAAAAAATCTTAAAAATGAGGTTAAAACAAAAGAAAATGAAAAAGAAACGATCAAGGATCAAATTTTAGATCTCAAAAAAGAAATTAAAATTCTCAGAAGAGAAAAAGATCACTATAAAAAAATCGTAAAAGAGAAGAATCTTCTTTAAAAAACTGTCTATTTAATTTTTTAAGAATGATGTTGTTTATAGGTTTTCCTAATTTTCCCTTGCTTTAATTGAAATTGATTAGGAAAAACATATTTTTATATACGTATACTTTTTTATTTATAATAACAATTTTATATCTAAAAATCTAATATATACTATAGGTTAGTAAAATAAGAGTGATGTAAGAATTGTCAATTGATACAAAAAGTTTTGATAATATTCTTTCGAAGATAATAAAATCCGAGAGTGGAATCAAAAAAGTAATTTTAGTTGATCGAACAGGATTGACTATAGCAAGTGTATCGAAATTTTCCTACTTCCCTGCCGATGTCGACGGTATTGGCGCAATTGCATCAGCTGTTTTTTGCGCAAGTGAGGAACAAGGAAAGAATCTAGAGCTTGGTGATTTAGAAATTGTTACCAGTGAATTCATAGGAGGGAAAATTTTTGCGTCGAGTTGTGGCCCTAAAGGGGTACTTACACTTATCTCTGACCCAGATATAAATATTGGTTTAATTAGGTTGATTCTTAAACGTTCAGGAGACGAATTAAAAGAGATTTT
The DNA here is from genome assembly GCA_964508365.1 of uncultured archaeon. GTDB lineage: Archaea > Asgardarchaeota > Lokiarchaeia > Sigyniarchaeales > SOKP01 > SOKP01. Next base: position 60,859 of record CAZDTP010000015.1, on the reverse strand, counting down.
AGACGAATTCTTATCAGATATCCCTGAATCTTTGGATTCTGGACTTGATCTAAGCGATTTAGATGAATTAACCCCGGATTAATACCCATTTAATAGCTTTTCCTTATTTTCGTTTAGATCAGTTTTTATGCTTTTATGTTGATTTTGACACAGGTTGATTCTTGAATGGCTAAATTTTTATGATCATATTTTTTACTAAAAGTATCTATAATAGCTTTGATGATTAATGTTCGATTATAATAACGATATTAAACATGATATTAGCGTTGCAGCCTATTTTCTTGCAGAAAAAGAAATAACTTATGATAGTTTATGCTGGATGCTAGCGGAAAGGCAACTTTATCTACAAAATAACTTCCAAAAAGTAGAACAGAATTTCATTAAGCAACGAGCAACTAAAATATATCAAACTTCCCCCCCTTATGATGTGATATGCTGGTTGATATCAGAAATAGACCTTCTTCTTAAAGGTAATTATTTCAAAAATAATGAAAAGCCGCATTTCATTCTTGATTAAATTTTTTGTGTTAAAAACGATGTCGATTTAGGAGGGACTAAGATTGCGTTCTGAAATTGAAAATAGACTGCATAGAGTTAAAATAAACCTTTTTTCCTTGAATGGAATAAGATGTAATTATGTATTAGTTTGCGATAAAGCTGAAAGCTGTCCGAGGTGTAATGAATTCTTTATGAAGTGTAATATGTACTTAAAATTAAAAACTAAATCCTCATGATTTAAATTTTTATAGATAGACCAATTCTTATATAATAGCATGGTTGAGACGAAGAAAATATTATTCATTGGTCCCCCTGGTACAGGAAAAACTACGATCAAAAACATATTTTTTGAAATGGAAAGTCCCCTTAAACTATTAAAAAACACCTTGGATCCTACTAGAGGTATAAACTCAAGTATCTATTCATTTTTCGAACAAGATTTAGGTGTTTTCGATTTAGCTGGTCAAGAAAATAAAGATTGGTTTAGTAAAGATAGTAATATTTTTAAACACACAAATTTGATCATATGTGTTCTAGACATTAATAGATACCTTGGAGAGAATATAGAATTCATCGGTGATGTTATCAAGATACAAAATGACTTGAAATTAAGCAACTGTTCAATTGCGATACTATTACATAAAATAGATTTAATTGAATCACATTATCTACAACAAAAATTGAAGGCTATCAACGACTACCTAATGAATGAAAAGAAGCAGGAAATGAGTTCCCAAATTTATCCAACATCAATAACAAAAAAATATTTTTTAAAAACATATGACATTATATCCCAACTTTTCTCTAATCTATGTGATTATAAAACAGGATTCAAAGATGAAAAAGGCTTTCAAGATTTTAAATTAGATTTGCAGATTATTGTACAATATTGTGATCTAAAGGAACATAAGATGATTGATCTTTTCTACGATCTAGATTTATCGAGTAAAGATGCTACGCTACACTTAAAAAGATTAAAGAAATTAGGTTTCCTAGAGTTCTTGGAAAATTCACATAATTTTAAGTTGACAGAACGAGCAGACTTTTTTAAAATAGGTCTAAAATCAGAAGAAATTGATGAGAAGGCAACTAAAATTAATAAAATTCTCGAATCAGTTTATATATTTTCTAATTTAAACCAAAAAAATGAAATTTAGGGTTAAATAGTAAGGGAGTATTTTAATTAATTCACAACTCAAAAGAATAGGTGATATCCATATGGATTTAGGGTTGAAAGATAAAGTTGCACTAATTCTCGCTTCAAGTAAAGGATTAGGTTTGGCATGTGCTAAAGCATTTTATAGCGAAGGAGCACATGTAATTATCTGTAGTCGTTCTAAAGACAATATAGAGCTGGCGAAAGAAGAGATTAGCAAGTTTAAACCCTCTACTAATAATAATAGAATTCTTGGGGTTATTACCGATTTAAATGATGAAAGCCAGATTCAAACACTAATTGAAACTACATTAACTGAGTTTAAGTGTATAGACATATTAGTGCATAACGCAGGTGGTCCACCATCAGCTCCATTTAGTGAAATAAGCAGAGATGATTGGGAAAAATCTATAAAATTAAACCTAATTTCCTTTATTCACATTTCTAAGTTAGCATTACCAATAATGCAGAAGCAAGAGTTTGGTAGGATTATTGCGATAACTTCAGTATCTGTTAAACAACCACTAAATAATTTGATCTTGTCAAATACAACCCGCCTTGGAGTTGTAGGTTTCGCAAAAACCTTATCTAACGAATATGCAAAAGATAATATCTTAGTTAATGTTGTCTGTCCTGGACCAACATTAACCAATCGAATGGAAGAACTAATAAAAACTCAAATGAATAATTTAGGGAAATCAAGACAAGAAATAATGAAGGAATGGATAGAAAACATCCCTTTAGGGAGATTAGGTCGCCCTCAAGAGTTAGCAAATCTCGTAGTTTTTTTAGCCTCCGATAAAGCTAGTTATATTACTGGAACAGTAATTCAAGTTGATGGGGGATTTGTAAAAAATTCACTATAAATCAATTTATACCTAAAATATCACATCAATATTCCAGTAAGGGTTATTATAATTTTATGAAATGAACATTTAAAATAGTGGATTATTACACATATTGTATATTTGCTTAGGAACATATACACATCTAGGTATTTAGGTATCAAAACTGGTAACCAGAGTAATTTAAAAATAAAAAAAATTAATTTTTTAAACTGTTTACATTGTCTTTGATCATTCCTAATTGACTTTTATTGTCATAATCTATATTCTTAATACCTGTAAAACTCCAAACTAAAATAGTGACAATCATTCCGAGAATAGCACAATAGAGAAACAGGTTACCAACTCCAAACATTTCCGCTAAAGGGCCAGAGATTAAAGTTCCGATTGGAGAGATTGACATGGATAAGGAACTATCGATGGAAGTAATCCTCCCCATCTTATCCGTTGGAACAACCGTTTGTATAAATGTTTGATATAAGGAATTTATAATTGGCAATGTTAAGCCCATCACAACACCACCTATACCTATTACTAAGTATCCTCCTGGAGGAGCCAGAGCCATAATCCCATATCCCATCATAAGAATAGTAATACAACCGAAAATTACTTTCATCTTACTATTCCAGGTTTTTTTGATTGAAGTTAAAAGGGCACCAAAAATCATACCACCTTGAAAAAACACTAATACTATTGCTAAATCTGTAGCAGAACCACCATGAAAAACATTAATATAATAAGGCATCAAGGTATCAAAAGGTCTTATTAAAAAATTGAGTAACATCGATAGAAAAATTATTGTAATTAATCCAGGTATAACTTTAATAGTATGAAGGCCAAGTTTAAATTCCCTAAAGAAAGATTTCTTATCAACATTTTCTCCATGATTCTCGACTGATGGAATCTGGATGAGCACTAGCGGGATTAAAGCTATAAGAAATGTTATGACATCGACCCAAAGAATCGTGTTTATTGGAAAGATAATCATTAAAGTTGCCCCTATTAATGGCGCAATAATTTGAACCACTCCAGTAAATAAGAAATTAATCCCGTTAATTCTGGACAAATTTTCTTTTGGAACCATAGCGGGTATAATAGAATTCACTGCTGGTAAATGAAACGCTTGAAAAATACTGCGGATACTTATGAATATTAAGACAATCCATATATTAGCAAGATTCATCTGAAACAAAACAAGTAAAATTAGAGTTGCAACTGCTTGGAGAGAATCAGCAACAACAATTATTACTTTTCTGTTCAATCTGTCAGCAAGAACTCCCGCTATTGGCATAAAGATCACTTGACAAAGAATAAACAAAAATGAAGCGATAGCTAAATATACTGGGCTCTGAGTTTCCACGGTAACCCACCATATTATTACAAAGTAGACAACCATTGATCCAAAAAGAGAAAATAATTGTCCCGACCAAAAATACATATAACTTCTAAATGAGTTCTTATTTGCTAATTCCTCCATTTCATTTTCACATCTTTCTTTTCAGTTTTTTTTTTTTAATTTTTCTATTTTCTACATCTCTTCTTTCAATTTACTTTCACGTGGTAAATTATCTCTCAAAAAACTATTAATTTTATTTATTTCTTTGTTAAATGACACTTTTTGATTTTTTAATTCACTTTTTCAATATCCTCTAATTCCCTTTAATTTGATTTATCTGGTTTAGGTTTTTATCCCTACAATGAGCCGTATTTACATGTTGTCAATCAATTCGTTAATTTTTGAAATCACTTCTTCAGGAGCGCTCGTGAATTTAAACACTCCTTTCTCCAATGAACCTTCAATACCCTCGTCGACTAATTCGTAAATAAGATTTTCAGCGTCCTCGTTTGCTCGGTTAAGTGCTTGAGCCAGTTTTTCAATCGGTAAACTTTTTTGAAGCTTGATTAAACCCCTGACTCTCTTTTTTATTCGATCTTTATCGCTTGAACTTGAACTCGAAAGATCAATTTTAATTTTAGACTTTTTCTTTTTTCCTTCAACCTCGCGCTCGATTTCACTTGCTAGATCCTCTATTCCTGATTCTTTAACTGCACGTTCAATATTCTCTCCCAATTCCTCTAATTTTGATAGATCCCCTATGTTATTCTTAACAAACCTCATAGATTTTCTAATTAGCTCTGATACGGATGATCCTAACTCTTCAGACCAATCCCTCCATTCATCGCTCGTCTCGGAATCAACTGAAATATTTATACGTTTTGCAACTTTCTTCTGAGCTTTTTCTATTCTTTTTTGGATTTTGTCAAGATATTTCTCTCTATGTTTTTCCATTTTAGCTTTTACATGTTCTAACCTTACTTTAGCTTCCTCAATTTGCTCTCTTGCGTTTTCTTTTATTTCGTTCAATCCATCTTTTGTATCTTCGATTTCGTGTATAATGTAATCTCTCTCGTCCTGTAAATCCTCTAATTCTTCTAAAAGTTCCTCTTTTATCTCTTCTTTTGTGTCTTTCAAATCTTCTATTTCATCTTCGAAGTCTTCGTGTAAGTCCTCTAACTCTTCCATAAGATCGTCTTTGATATCCTCCAGCTCCCATTTTATTTTATTCTTGATCTTTTCAATATCACGATTTTCTCGATCCTCTCTATCATCATTTTCTGTTTCTTTATACATATTCATTCCTCCATCCAATTTAATGGATAATTCATAATTTTTAATTTTATAAAGTTAAATTTATTCTAAAAAAACATATTTTTATTTTCCTATTCTACCTTCATCTATTTCGGAAATTTGAATTGGCTCATTTGCCAATACCGCTTTATCGTCTACTTTAATACTGTCTATATAATAAACATTTCCACCAACTTCAGTTCGTTTTCCGATAATAACATGACGTCCTTTTACATCTCCATCAACAAGAGTGTGGCTAATGTCAACTGTATCCACCCCATAAATACTTCCAGAAACAATGTATGGATGTTTAGCGATATATTTACTCCTAATGGCGGTTTGGGTGCCGATCAACACTTCTTTAGCATTAAGATCTCCATTAATCGTTGTAGAACCCTCTATTTCGATGGTTTCTTGTGAAAATAAACCACCATCAACTCTCGTTGAGCCTGAAAGCCTTATTCCTTGATCTGCTTCGACTTTGTCTCCAGCCCTTAACGAACCTGAATTTCCAAACGCTCCATCAATTTTGATCCCTTGACCAATCGTAGTTGAACCTGAAAATTTCGCGTTTCCTTCAGCTTTAAGGTTTCCGCTTAATCTGAATGAACCAGAACTTTTAACATCGCCGTGGACAGTTAAATCACCTTCTCCTCTCATTGAACCAGATGATCTAAACCCTTCGCATTCAAAATTTCCATCGATTTTAGCGGAACCTGACACAACTAAAGTATCGTTTAATTTCATTCCCGAAAGACTTCCTGATCCTGATATTTTCATTTTATTTTTTCTCCTCCATTTTTTCTTTTCTTTTTTACTATATGGTTATTTATCTAACTAATAGTTAAATTTGGTTAATATCTAAGTAAATAAATATCTCGTGTTATAATCTTGCCATGATTGGCATTTTCTTTTTAAATCTTTAACCTCTTCAAAATACCTTGGATTTAAATCCGCCTTTTTTATTATATCCATCTTTTTTACCTCCTTATTCATGTTTTTTTTATTTAGTTTTTTGTAGATTTGAAATATTTTTAGCAGTTTTTTATGTATTTTTATTATCGTGATTTTTTATGTATTTTGTACACACTTCTAAAAGTTAAAAAAATTATTTAAAATTTAACGGCTAACAAAAGAACTTGTTAAAACCTGGGAATATATTTTACATTTGATGTCGTCTAATTCAATTTTTTTATTGTAAGTCATGATTTTTTCCTCCAATTTGTTTTTTTTGTTTTTTTTTAATATTTATTTTTTTGTTTCTACTTATTATATAATCACAATCATATATAAATGTTGTGTAGATCGTGTGTATTGATTATGTATCAAAATTGTTATATTCTATTTTAAACTTGCTTACAAGCCTCGAGTCTTCTAAATCTGAAAAATTCAACACATTGGTCACTTAAATTTGCATTTTTTTTTTTTTATAGGATAATAAATATATTCCCAATACTTCTTGATTAGAATAAGTCATTTTTGGTAAGTTATAATCATAATAATGGAGAGTTAATGTGTCACGTAAAACAAACAGGCATAAAAAAATTCTGAAAGAACTAGAAAAGTATAGCAAGTTTGCGAAAATTTATCTTAGGAATAATTATCTTGATTTTAAAATAGCATACAATAACTTTCAAAAGTCAAAGGCTTGGACTGAGGCAAAAGCATTATTGATAGAGTATTTTTCTCTTGAAAATGAAATATTTACATGTCCGATTTGTAGTAATGTATTAGACCCATATTATTCTACTCTACACCACATCTACTACGATAATAAAAAATTGTTCGACCCAAAATACATTGATTTAGTCCATCACGATTGTCATGAACGATATCATCAAGAAAGCGGGATTCCCAGAATAAAAAAGCACATGAAAGTATACATTAGCTCTCGGGGTTTTAGAATTTATATTCCTAAAATAGGCAAATTATACATTCGGCACGAATTTTGTGTTCTCCTTATAATTATAATTATATTTTTGGTATTTTATATTTTCAATTAAAAAAAAAAGGTGGAATTAGAAGTTTTCAATTTCACAGATGTGAATTAAACCAATTAATTATGTCCTGATAAACTTCATCGCGGTTAATTTCGTTAAAAATTTCGTGTCGAGCATCTTGGTAAAATTTAAAGGTTACATCCTTTATGCCGTATTTTTTAAGGCGATCAATCATGGCGGTAACTCCCTTGGTCTTGTTACCTATAACGCATAACGAACCAGAGATGAAATGGATAGGTAAATCTTTTGAAATATTTTGTTCTTGTTTCGAGTCATAAATTTTCTCAAATCCGTGAAGAAATTCTAGCCAAAGGTTAGCAGGACTCACAAATCCGCACCAAGGATCGTCAATGTATTTCTGAACTTCGTCTTTGTCTCTACTCAACCACTCAAAACCAGTTGCGCCTTCATCGTTATCCCAATCATGGTTGTTGGAAGCAAAGTTCATCTCGTGCATTTTTTGGCTTGGTTCGGTAGGACCGCGTTTTTTGATCTCGCTTTTAAGTAAGAGTTTACCCGCTTTAACGACTAAAGCTCTCACTTTTCCATTAGTGCCACTTAAGATAACACCTTTAAGTTCATTTCCCCAATCCTGAATGTAATCCTGCGTTAGCATAGCACCCCAGGAATGACCTAATAAAAATATCGGTAAATCAGGATGTGCTTTTTTAATTAAGTTCGTTAATTCGTGAAGATCGTTTACTACACCTCTCCATCCATTTGGCCCTAAAACTCCAGCGTTACCCTCTAAAGTTTTTTCGGTCAAATCACCAGCAGTTCTCCCATGACCGCGCGCATCGTTGGCATAACACACATAACCTTCGTTGCATAAAGCTTCAGCTACTCGAGCGTATCGCTTAGCATGTTCAGCTAAACCGTGAACGATTTGTACAACTGCTTTAGGGGGAATATCCGGTTCCCATTTGTATACGAATATATCAATATTGTCTTTATCTTTAAAAGTAAAAGTAGAACTTTTCATTTTTTATAACCTAATGATAATTTTTTTTAGAATTAAGTAATCAATGTCTAAGTTTTGTTTATAATGTTACTATTTTTGGGAAATTAATTCATTTTCGTTAGAAATGTTTTAGTATATATATATTAGGATTGTTGGGGATATTATTAAAAATATATTTTAAACAGAAAAAATAAGAAATTTTATAACTATCTAATTTATTAGAGTTTTATGAGTAAAGACAGTGAAAAAGTAATTAGGTCCTATCATTGCAGAGTCTGTGATACCACTCATGAAGTTAGTTTACAGAAAAAAATTATTAAAAATCAATCTAAATTTCCTTTTTCTTACTTTTTTTTACATGGAGATTTAAAAAATATTTTAACAACGCTTTATTTAGATAGACATCTGGAAATTCGAGGTGTAGATGTACAAAAGCTAACAGATGATGATATATTCTCTAAAGAACAAGTAGTTTCAATAACCTCGACATTAGTAAAAGAGATTGAAGAACTTCGTAATGAAAACGAAGAATTACGATTAAAATTAAAAAAAGAGACGAAGAAGGTAAAATAAACCAAAAAATATATTATAAGGAATCGTTATAATTAAGAAAATTAAGAAGAATGATATAAAATGTCGTATGCTCGATATAAGATGTGCATTTTTGGCGATGGAGGTGTAGGAAAAACCACTTTAATAAATCGCTACATCTCTGGTAAATATTCAGAAGATTTTAGAATGACAATTGGAGTAGATTTCTATACGAAAAGCATAGAAGTACAAGGTATAAGAGTTAACTTACAAATTTGGGATTTTGCAGGGGAGCATCAATTTAAAAACCTATTACCGAATTATGTAATAGGTGCTACAGGAGGGATCTTCATGTACGATATTAGTAGATTTTATAGTTTGACACATCTTGAAGACTGGCTCAATCTATTGAATAAAGCACCCGATAGACAAGAAAAAAAATTACCTATTCTATTAGTTGGGGGTAAAAAAGATCTCGCATTAGAAGGAAAGAGATCGATCGAAGAAGATTATGCTTCTGAGCAAGGAAAGAAATATGGGGTTTTTGATTATATCGAGTGCTCTTCAAAAACAGGAGAAAATGTAGAGTTGATTTTCTATAAGATAGCTTTAAAAATGCTAGAATCTTCCGGACTTTTATAATCTTCTTTTTTCAAATTAAATTATCAGTATTAATAAACCTAAGACATTTATAGATAATTTTACACTTAGTATAATATCGGGTGCTTTAATCCCAGATATTTCTCCATAACATTTATAATTTCTTCTTTAGAACCGATATACCCAAAGATTTGATGTTTAGCTTTACCTAAAGACGCGTTATCAATTGTTTCAAATTGGTTTAATTGCAGTTCAATTTCTCCAAAATTCAAGTGGGTTAAATCTGGAGACTTAGAATTATACGATTGAATCACTCCGACTTCACAATTAGGATGATCCCGAGCCACATCAAAACAATCTGCTTGCGATTTTGGAATATCATTTGAAATTTTAACCAAAAATCCGAAATCATCAGTATCTGGAATTTTAAGAATATATCCAATTTTAGCTGGTCGCGTAAAGTCGATATCTTCAGGTCTTATGGCTAATTTGTAAATATCTGCAACATCTATTTTAAAAGCAACATAATTCGGTCCCATTTCCAAACGATTTTGTGGAATATCTCTGAAATATGATAGTGGTTTTGCATCAGATTTAGTTGGAATCAAAACTGTTCCGGGATTTGAAGGTCCACCGCTTATTATGCAAGCCAAAGACCACCCATTAATGTTCAATCCCGGTTGGAAGAAAACACAATCATCTACGAATTCGACACCGCAATAACTTAATCCGGTTGAAATTGGTTCTTTTTTTAATGTGAGTTGGCGTGTTATTTCTCCGTTATAAATCTGTTTCAAAGTTTGTGATTCTACTGTTACCGGACTCGATAGTGTGCATGAAATTGAAGTTTCTGCTAAAATATCGTAATAAGCGGGGTCTAATCCTTGAGGACAAAACCATTTTTCCCATTTTTGAGGATTTTCATAAAAGAATTCTCTTTCAGGGCTAATCCAATATCTATCTCCACCAATATCCCACTGCCTACTTTTCACTTTTTTTTTTATGTCGGGATTAATCCATAATAAGCTATAATTATCATTCTTAGGGAAAAGTCCTAAAAGTCGCCCTCCATATTCAGAGATAATTGCGGAACTTTCGTTATTGAAGTTTAATTCGACAATATTTCCAATATCGTTGTTATTAGATAGTAATGATTCTTTAGTAAAGTAGTTCATACTCTAAATTAAAATGTTCTGGCTAAAAGACTTTTCTGTTAAGATCGAACTTTTCCTCACAGTATTATAATTTTTTATAATAAACTTTTTAATAGTATCCTAACATTATTTATTGTAAATTTTATGAAGAGGAATCTAAAATGATTGTAAAAGCTACTAATGAGTATTTAGCACTATTAAACAGAGCAGTTGCTCGTGAAATTCAAGTGTCCGCACAATACATGCTACAACACACAAAAATGGAAAAACTGAAGAGAAAAGTGATCAAAGAAAACTATTTACTGGAGAGTACAGCATACGACGAGTTTGGAAAGATATTGAAAGAATTAGCGATTGAAGAAATGAAACATCTCGCTCAAATAATGGAGAGAATTTATTTAATGGGTGGAGAGGCGACTACTAAACCCGACAGAGTTAGTATCGGAAATTCGATGAGAGAATTTGCTGAATTAGATTTAAAAGCAGAAGAAGAAGCTTTGGAATTATATCGCCAGTTAATCGAAGCTGCTAAAAATATTGGAGATCGAGAAACATGGGTTTTATTTTCAAAGATATATAGTGACGAAGAAGAACACTTATTGAAGTTTCAAGATTATTCAGAGATGGAAAATGAACCAGATTTAGGAGAAACTCCTGATTCTGAATGGAGATCCATATTCGGTCAAGAATATATTACGCTACTCAATAAGGCTCTCGCTAGTGAAATTTCTGCAGTTGTTCAATATACAACGCAACACGAGAAAGCTGAAGGATTAGAACGAATGAGGCGTAAGAAAAATGCTTTAGAAGTTGTTACTGGAAAAAACAAAGCAAGCGTCGTGTCAGGAGTTCTTAAAGAAATATTCCTTGAAGAAATGGAGCACATGGAAAAAATTTCGGAACGAATCTATGAAATTGATCGAGAATCTATAGCTACAGTTGATCCATTACCTGAAATCGGAAATTCAGTTGATGATTTTATAAAACTAGATAGAGAGGCGGAAAATTACGCCATTGTGTTATACAGAAAAGTTATCACGGAAGCAACGCGACTTGGAGATATAAAAACGAAAAAACTTTTTGAAGATATTATTCAACAAGAAGAAGAGCATTATTGGGCTTTCGACGATTTTTTGCCTTAAATAATATATTTTTTTTTATTTTAATATTCGCAATACTCATGCGTTGCGCACATTTCTTTTATAAAACACATTTAGCAAAAAAATAGAAGAGAGCGGAGAAACTTTAGATTCATCCAAAATAACGATACCCGGGGTAGGTTATTTCTACATATTTAAAGATACGGAAGGGAATAAATTAGGAATAATGCAAGAAGATGATTCAGCAGAATGAGTATTAATCAAAACTAACTCTTTTTTTTCTATCCTAGTAAGATATCATTAGATTTAGGTATTGATAATTTTGAAGTCGTAAAACCCAGATTCAATAGTTAGGGTTAATAAATTTTCAGTTTGCCTTTGATATTCTATTTCTAGAGTACTTGAGAAAAATTCATAAAGATTTATTACTAATTCGAATTTTAAGTTGATAGGGATATAAACGATGAAAATTGATGGATATTGTGATGAGCGCTTTATTTCAGTAAAAAACGCGTTTGAAAAAAATTTTAAATTGGGATTAGAAATAGGCGCTTCTTTTGCTGTTTCATTAAACGGTGAATTAGTAGTAGATATTTGGGGAGGATTTTCTGATTCATCTCAAACAAAAAAATGGGAAAAGGATACTATTGTGAATATTTTCTCAACTACAAAGGTTATGACAGCACTATGTATACACTTGCTAGTTGATAGGAATTTAATTGATGTAGACGCTCCCGTCGCTAAATATTGGCCTGAATTTGCACAAGCGGGGAAAGAAAATGTTCTCGTTAAGCACCTTATGAGTCACAGCGCAGGTTTGCCTGGATTTGATGAAAAAATCCCTGTTGAAGCTTTATACGATTGGGATCGCATTACAGGTTTATTAGCTTCACAAAAACCATGGTGGAAATCAGGTACTAAGATTGGATATCATATGATCACTTTTGGATACTTGTTAGGTGAATTAGTACGAAGAGTAACTAGTAAGAGTTTAGGTGAATTCTTTCGAGATGAGATTGCTGTTCCTCTTGATATAGATCTCCACATTGGATTATCAGAAAATTACGATTCCAGAGTAGCAAAAATAATCATTCCTGAAGAGGTTTTTTCTAAATGGTTAATCATTCTAGCTAAGTTGTTTTTTAAAAAAACTGTAAAAGTATACTACAATCCAAATTTAGAAAATACCGATTTTAATAGTCGAGCTTGGCGCTCTGCAGAAATACCCGCCTCGAATGGACACGGAAACGCGAGATCGATTGCTCAAGTTGGATCAATTCTAGCATGTGGGGGAAAGTTTGATAAAAAGATGATATTTAAGTTATCTACAGTTGAAAAAGCTATTGAGCCGCAAATAAGTGGACGTGATGTCGTAATGATGTATGCGCCAGCTAAATTTGGTCTTGGTTTTGGTTTGCTAAATGATGATTTATTGCTAGGTCCTCGAAGTTTTTACTGGAGTGGAGCTGGAGGTTCTTTATGTATTATGGATCTAGAAAAAAGGCTAAGTATAGGATATGCTATGAATAAAATGTATATGAAAGGAAAAGATCCTAGAACTGGGAGACTTATTAAAGCTGTCTGGGATTCAATTAACTCTGAATAAACAAGAAAGTTATGCTGATTTTTAGGTTAAAGTATACCATTCCAAATCTCTCTGAGGATATCCTCGCTTGTTTTTATAACCTCTGGATTCACGCTTAAAATCATCGTATAGCGATTATCTAATTCATACTCTGGCCAATTAGGAATATTCTTATTGTTAGGATTTCCCGTTCGGGCAAAAGTTATCCATGTATCCATCACTTTCTTAGTTATAGTCTTTGCATTTTCATCGTTTTCGATAGCTCCTTTTGCAAAATCTTCCTTGTCGATGGTATTAAACACGAAAGGTATTTCGAAAGAATGAAGTGCGAATCCAAATTTAGGAGATTTGTAAGAAAAAATGTAGCAATAAATGTCCGATTGATGTTTAGTGTGTGCTTCGAGTTGCCGAACAATTGGTATTTTAAACATTGAGTCAGACAGTATTGCTTCCCAGTACATTAATGGTTTATCAGGAAATTTCGTTTTTAGTTCTTTCTTATATGTTCCAATCAATTCATTTGATTTCTCTTTATTTTTTATGCTCTTTTCGATTTTCGAACGCACTAATTTCATGATGAGACTCTTTTTTACTACACCCGATTCGTTTAAAATTTCTGTTAAGAAACCCAGTTCATTTTCATTATATCCGATTATTAATGGAACTTGATGATTCTTGCCCTTGCGGATAATTTCAATCGGTTGTTCAGGTATAACCTCTCCATCCACAAAAGGCCAAAACGGACTACCCCCCAAATTAATTAAGCCCCCAACAACCTTTTTTTGTATCTTCATTATTTTATTAAAGGGAATTCTCCTCAACTCATCGACATTGCCATCTCGAATACCAAGTTTTAATACGAATTTAGCGCAACCTTTCTTCGATTTTTCCATATTTAAATCACGGGAATTGGTATTTCCACTCTCAATTATAGCCTTGTGAAAAAGCCCCTTACTAGAGGGAATAGCAAGTAAAATTGCAACTGACATACCACCAGCAGATTCTCCAAAAATAGTAATGTTATTAGGATCACCACCGAAATTTTGAATATTCTCTTTAACCCATCGTAATGCTGCTAATTGATCTTGAATTCCTAGATTCGGAGGAATACTTGGAAAATTGAGAAACCCTAAAGCACCCAAGCGATAATTAATGGTTACAACTGCTACCTCCCCACTAACAGAGAGATTTTTCCCATGAAGGCGTGGTCTTGAACCCGCGCCTATTATATACCCTCCACCATGAATCCAGAACATCACAGGACGAGAATTATTATCAGCCTTCGGAGTCCAAATATTAAGATATAAGCAATCTTCATTCTGAACTTGCTCAATGGGAGGGTCATCTGGAATATTTTGGGGGGCGATAAAAGCAAAATTCGTTGCGTTTTTAACATCACTCCATGGTTCTAAAGGTTGAGGTTCTCTAAACCGTAAATCCCCAATTGGGGGTTTTGCGTACGGAATGCCCAGAAAAGATTGAAATCCATCCCCTTGAGTTCCTTCTATTTTCCCATTTTTAGTTGATATAATAACCAATAAAGTTATCCTCTTTTACTTGGAACTAATGATGATTAGTGATTAAAGTAACAAAAGTTAATAATTTTTATATCAGCTGCCATAAAAAGTCAAAGCTTATTTAAACCTGATTTCATATTGAGTTTAAAACAAAAAGCTGGGAGTAAACTCTGATTTTCTGAATTTGGGTTACCCAGTGTATTTAATTCTAATGCTATTAAGAAAATAATCATTTGGATTGAGAAAACTTATGTGCTTTTTTTATTAATGACTTTAATAGTCATTGAAAGCGTTTCGTCGAACACTTGACCTTCTGTTATGCACTTAAAGGATAAATTTTCTGATGAGAACAATTCTGTAAAATATCCAAGCCAATACCGAGAATACCTTTTATTTTGTCTGTGCTTGAATAAGAGATGATACTCACCTTTTTCATAATGGACATTAATGTCAAAAAAATAATTAGCCACAACCCAAATCTTTTGGACGGTGCTAATTAAATCTTCAATAGTGAGGTTTTTAAGAGGTTTACCCGTGTACCAGAGTATTAAATCATAAGCCACATTTCTCTTAAAAGGTTTTTTTAAAGCGTCTTCAGGAGCCTCTGCTGCCGCTATTAATTGGTTGAATGTGGTTTTTCCTATAAGCATCATTTTCATTTCTTCCCGAGCTCTTACCCATAAATCGCGATCAAGGTTCTTTTGTTGACCATAATACTGAACTGCGCGTTCTAAAAAGGAAATAACCTTTTCATCGTCTTCTTTATATGTATCAATAATTGCCTTAACATCGGGTAAAATTGAATTATAATCGTCGTACATCTCAACTGCATCTTTTACAAGATTTGAAATTGTTGTTCCCAAGTTCTTATATTTATCAATGATACTGCGTGTTGAATCATCAACCTTAACATATATCGGTTTATCTTTTGACTCGATTTCTTTCTCTTCATCGATCGAGTCAGGATTTTTTGCTATAAAAAACACCTCCAAAAATTAATTGTTACCTATTTTCTAGCTAATCACTAAACTATATATTTATTTTTATATATGAATATATTAAATCAATTAGACTAATAAATTTTAAGCTTTTATGTAATTTGGGTTATAATAATAGCATACTAGGTTTTTTTTTTTTTATGAATATTTAAAAATATATTTATCTTTAAGGAGAAAAAATTAAAAATTTTCTTAATCACCTTGGTTAGTTTCTTGCAGTTTAATATAATTATATATATTTTTAAATTAAAAAGAAAAAGATAGTTTAAGACTAGTTCTGATAATATCTTTGCTTGGTGCGAAACATTTAAATAGTTGCATACAATAATTATTTATGATAAAATATAAAAAAATATAGAAAAATAGAGATAAATATATTATAAAAAAAATGCCGAGAAATAATTCGATAGTAGGTTCTATAATAGGATTAGTAGTTTTCTTAGGTTTAGGTGTATTTTTTTTGTTTGGTTTAAGTCCATTCAGTTTCTTTAGTATCATGCCGTTTTTTCCAATGATATTTGTTATTATCATTATAGGAGGAATAGTTGGGGCTGCGTCAGCTAGCTCAAGACGCTCAAGCTGTTGTTCATCGAAGTCTCATAATCAATATCAGTATTATACTCAGGAAGTTCCGAGATCAAATCCATATATCGTTAAGACTTCGAATAGTTCTGTAGTTCGACCTATATATATTGAGGATGCTGAACTTGAAAAACCAAAGGCAAACTTCTGTCAATTTTGTGGAACTAGGATTGAGAGAGAGAGTGTTTTTTGTCATCAATGTGGAGCAAAGATGGAGAGATTTAACGAGTAAGAAATAATGGATATTTATGATATTTTTTTTAGCATTTGTTTAGGATTGTTTATAGGGGGGATTATTATGTCAATAATCTCAATGATTCTCGCTGAACTTTCAACTCATGATTCTTCAGCATCAAGTCAAGTAGATCACATCGACCATGTAGATCACATCGACCATATAGATCACATCGACCATGTAGATCACATCGACCATTTTGATCACTTCGATCATGTAGATCACTTCGATCATGTAGATCATATCGACCATATTGATCACTTCGATCATGTAGATCACTTGGATTATTTTGACCACATGGATCATCCCGATCATATAGACCATTTAGATAAGTTCGATCATGCAGATACTTCTAAAGATATTGGTCACATTGATGATACTACTCCTGCTCCTTTCATGTTATTGTTTTCTACATCATTATTAATTTTTGGGATAACAGGTATCTTGTTGTATTATCTTATAGGAGGATTCTTTAGATTATCGTTATTCGTAATTACTCCAATTATAACCTACACAATTACGAAATTAATTTCTGTAGGGTGGAAAAAAATGGCTAAATCTAGATATTATGTGATATCTTCAGCAACTAATCAAATAGGGAAAGAAGGTGAAGTAATACTAAGTGTCGATAAGAGAGGGGGTGTAATTAAAATACCCTCCCAAACACCTTTAAAGTTTGAAAAATTGCATGTAAAGCCCTATCAGGAATCAGATATTTTTGAGCGTGGAACGAAAGTCTATATATGCGATATCCAAGGCGATTATTTATTAGTAGATACCGATAAAAAATCAATAAAGAGGAGGAAATGAACCAAAATTGAGTTTTAGTGAGAAAGAATTAAAAATGACTAAAAAAATTATTTATTTTCATGGACAAGATGTAAATTCAGCAAAATCTCAGCAAAAAACATATCGCAAAAATTCGCTAATTTCAGTAATTTTGGCTAATGCAGCAATAATAATCGGATTAACACTTACTATCGCAATTTTTGCATTATTAGGAGGTTAATTTTTTTGATAAATAAAATTTGTAAAAATTTGTTGTTAAAAGCACCAAAAGTGTGATATTTAAAATATTTTTCAAATTTAAAAAAAAATGGATTAAGAATGAAATAAATTATAAATAAAGGAGGAAAAAAAGAAAAAATGTTATTTCAAGAAATATCTGGGGGGATAGTCGGTCTAATTATTGCGGGAGTAATTATTTTCTTTATGATCGTAATTTTCATGGTTACAAGATATAGAAAGTTTAAAACTAACCTATTTGTTATCCATTTGAGAAACGGTAAAGTAAAACATGCGGGATTAGGTGGTAGTATATGGTTATTACCATTAATAGATGAATATGTTGTAATCCCAACTACGAGTAATCAAACAATTTTAGAAGCACACGAACAAGTTGTATCTATGGAATATCAGAATATTTCAGTAGTAGGAATGTTAATATGGAAGGTTATAGATCCTGAAAAAGCTTTTAGTGCAGTTTCATGGGTTGATCGAGATGAGAATTATGTAGAAAAAATCTTAACGAATGCCGCTGAAGCAATTATCAGAACAACATGTGCGAACATGCCTCTTGAGAAAATAATTCGGGAACGGCGTGAAATTATCGAACTTGTCAGCAAAGAATTACATGAATTGACTGCTGATTGGGGAGTTATTATCGAATCAATTGAGATTAAAGAAGTAAATATTCTAGAACCAGAGCTAAAAAAAAATATGGAAGCAACAAAAAAAGCAGAAGAATTTAAAAAAGCTCGAGTATCAGAAGCCAACGCTGAACAAGAATCAAGATTAAGAGAATTAGAAGTAAAAAACGAGATAGGGACTCAAGAACAATTAGTTCAGAGAGAAATTGAATTACGTAGAAAAGAGAAAGAAATCGCAATTGCTGACAAAGAACGCGAGCGTAAACTAATTGAGGCGGATGGTGAACGCCAAAAGATAGTAATTGAAGCTAACGCTCAAGCATCTGCTATAAAGCAAAAATTAATTGCTCAAGCTGAGGGTGAAGCTGAAAGTATAAGACAACAAATGCTCGCTCAAGCTGAAGGTTTCCAAGAACAAGTAGAAGCTATGAGCGGTGCCGATCAGAGATTCTTAGCGGTTCAATTAGTTAATATTTTACCGGAGATCTTTAAAAACTTAAGTCCTGATAAAATGTTTATCATGGGTAGCGGCGATGAAGCATTTAGCTCGCTTTCAAAAGCTATTTTACCATTTCTGCAGTTACTACCTGAATATTCAGATAAGATAAAGAATTTCTTAGGTAACGGAGATTTAAAGTCTAAAGTTCAAGAATTATTAGTCCAGAAATAGGTGTAAATTTTTTTTTTATAAATATTAATTTTTTTTATTATTGGTAAAACTTAAAGAAGGAAGGAAGAACAAGAATTAGATACAAAATTTCTTATGATAGTTATAATTAGAATTAAAGTGAATCAATTTTGAATGGAAAAATTGAAGATATTGAACAATATTTAGTAGAAGGTAATAAACATTATCAATGGAAAATTATACAAGAAGAGGAGTCTAATCAAATTGACTATAAAATCCCAAGATATCCTGTTTTGATTCTTACTTGTATGGACCCAAGGATTGATGTATACCGAATATTTCAATTAAAACCCGGAGATGTGTTTGTTTTAAGAAACGCTGGAAATGTGTATACTGAAGATATTTTAAGATCTGTATTAATTGCCATACATAAATATAATATTCAATACATAGCAGTTTTAGGACATCTCGATTGCGGAATGAAAAAAATTGATTTACATAATCTGATGATTAAATTAACTGATTATTCAATAAAAAAGATTGGAAGATCTGGGTTGAACATTTTCCTTGAGATGCAGAAATTTTTCAAAACTTTTACTGATGAAATTAAGAACATTGAGAATCAAGTCCAGAAGTTCAGAAACGCGAGAGAGATCCCCAATGATATAAAAATTACGGGAATGCTATACGATCCCAATACAGGTTGGGTTTTCTCGGACGAAGAATTAAGACGCTACTCAAATTATGAAAACTTTATTAAGGATTATCGGAAAATCTTGCAAGCTAAAAAAATTGAACTGATAGATTATATAGAGAGTAATCAAGACGAGATTATTGGTGAAGGTGTCCTACTAGAAGGAAAGGAACTTATAAATCTTAATGCTAATAGAGAAAATATACAGTTGATTGAAAGTCAAAATGATCAAGAATCTGCTATCACCGATAAATTAGAAGAAATTCCTAATGAAATAACAATTTTAAACATTAATAAAATTGGCTCAGGAGGATTTCATAGTAATTCAATTTCGATTCCAAAAATAAAAATCCCAAAAATATTTGTACCTAAGATAAAAGTTCATGTTCCACTTATTTATAAGAAAAATGAAATAGAATGAACGAATAGTGGAAAATTTATAACTTAATTTTATTAATATCTCATTAATTTCTAACTTATCCTTAGAAAGGAGTAAAAAAATTTTTAATTTAGAAATAATTTATACAGTTAAAAATTTATATATATATCCCTAATAAGCCTTGCCTCCGTGGCTTAGGTGGTAGAGCATTGCCTTGGTATCCATAAAAATGAACCAAACAGGCAAAGGTCGCGGGTTCAAAAGCGAGAAAATATTGATTTTCTGCGGAAATTCCCGCCGGAGGCTCCATCATTTCTTTTTATTTCTTTTGATAAAACAAAAAAGATAATAAGAATCAAAAATTTATAACAAATCAAGAAAAGCCTTTTAACCCTAGCCGGTGTGGCTTAGCTGGTTATAGCGCCAGACACACATTCATATGAAATTGGGTCAGACTGATTGTGCTGGACTCATAATCTGGAGGTTCGTGGGCTCATATCCCACCACCGGCATTTTTTTTACATATTTAATAGACACTCATAATTTCGAAGAATTTAAGATATTTCTTTAATTTGTATCCTTTGATTCTAATGACCGCTCTAAAGGAAGTTAAGCGATTTCAAGAGTTTTTAATGAACGCATGGCCAGCGGAACAATATTATTTTCTGAATGGATGGATATTACGCTTTACTAAGGGAGTTACTTACCGGGCAAATTCTGTCATTCCAATTAATTATACTGGAAGTAAAAAGTCAATCGAATCTGATATTGAACTGGCTGAAACTGCGTATAAATCGTTTAATTTGCCAACTTTATTCACCATGCATGATTATTTTGAACCAAAAGAACTCGATGAAACTTTAAGGAATCGAGGATACATTGAGCAGGATCGCACCAATGCCTTGTTAATGCAAGTTAATAATCTTGAGCTAAAACAAATCAATAAGGATTTTAATTACGAGATTTACAATGATAGAGTAGATGATTTCTCTTCATTATTAGCGAAATTTACGAAAAGAGACAAATATCAACAAGAAATAATAAAGGAGATAACTAGTAGGATCGTGGTTCCAAAGAAACGTTTTATCATTGCTAAATTGGAAGGGGAGCCTATAGGGACTTTAATGGGTGTATTAAATCCTTACGGATATGTATACATTGCTGATGTGTATGTTGTACCAGAATTTAGACGCCAAAAAATAGCGAGTTCTATGCTCAAAACTGTAATAAAAGAATGGGCAAAAATAAATGGCGCTAAAAACATATGGCTTCAAGTCGAACTACAAAACAATAATGCCATGAAATTATATGAGAATTTAGGAATGAAAAAAATTTACAGTTATTATTATCTAAGAAGAGATTAATTTAATTTCTAGAGTTTAAAATTTGCATTTCGTTTTTTTAAATGGATTTTTATTGAAATAAATAACCGTCCAAAGTTTCTGGAGCAAATCCTTTTATTTAAGCCTTTTTAACTAATTTTTCAATGCAAAAACCATGCATCCATCCCATATCTCAAATCGCATCGCTCCTCCACATGCGCTCTATACCCTCATTTAGAACATTCCTGATAAAACTGCTTTATCTAATAACTTTGTCGCATTTACTATAATTTCATTACATTTGTTCGTCATCTCTATTAACGAAACCAATTCATTCAATAAAGGAGACATATGTTTTGGTCTAATAATTTCGCGCCATCTCATATAATCCTCTTTATGAGAACGATTCTGCTCCACCCATTGATCACATAATTTACGTAACTTTTTTAGGTCTTTATCTGATATGATTCTACACCCTATTTGGATGATTAGTTAATAATAATCAATACTACAAATATTAAAATTTAACATTTACCTAATACTGAATATTTAGGTAAAAATTTAAAGATTCTGCTCAAGAACATATTCTGTTCCCTCTCATCTCAAACTATCACCATACCGCTCGAGATACATCCTATACCCTCACGCTCTAAGCCTGAACCTTGTGGTTCCTTTTCCAACACCACACACTCGTGCTGTTGAGAGTGGTAGGCTAAATCGGAAGAGAGAAGTTTCTGCTTAATATTCAGAGTCTATATAAATAAGCCCATTAATTTTCTAAAAGCACATCTATAATTTGTTTTTTTGATAAATTGACTATAGGAAGGAGAATACTGCAATTATTACAGGAATATCTGCTCCAGCATGAAACAAAATCGCACCAAGTAAGCTGTCAGTCTTTTGTATGACAGCACCAAATGCTAATCCTAAAAAGAATGTAAGAATAAGATAAATGAATACAAAGGGCGTGAATTGCGCTGAGAGATGAGCTAATGAAAAGATAATTGCTTGCAATACATTGGAAGTATCAACACCGAGGAAGATATTGTACTTTTTCAAGAAAAGACCCCTGAATAATATTTCTTCACGTATTCCATTCAAAAATACGAATATTAGAATCCAAGGCAACAAATAGATCAGTCTATCAAAAGGAATATTTTGACCTCCAAAGAGATAAACAGCAGTAGGCAATGCTATTAGGAGAAAGATCGAAAAAGTCGCCAACCCGATAATTAGACCTAATCTTGTGTTTCCTTTTTGTAGAAATAATGAGGATATATCATTATTAGAAATCTTGGTTAGAAGGATTATAGGAACGAAAATTATCAATGTACTTATTAATTTGTTGAAAATGATGTTCTCAATCGTTGTACCAGATGCCCAAGGCATTTGAAGAAAAAAAACCAAAGACGCAATAAAAAAAGCAAATAAAACAGGAAAAAACTTATTTAGTTGAGTATTCCTGTAAATTATTATAGAGACAATTAGAAAGATGAGGGGTAGTGCAATGAAATATATAATTCTAATAATATCTTGTATGAAAATTGGAACAATAAAGATTAATAACCCACTTGTTAAGAAGAGGATAAATATCCTGAGTTTATAAACCTTATCCTTTTCTTTTTCGCTTTGATTTATATTAAGATTTTGATTTTTCTTATGATTCATAATTTAAGACCTTAACTTATTACATAATAATTTTTTGTATAAAACTTATTTTTAATTAACAAAAGTTATGCATAATACATATTCATTTTTATAACGACCAATGATGTTTTTTTTCATTTATAGATGAAAGATTGAAGAGAAATAAAGAAAATAGAATCGAAAAAATATAAATACAAACATCGTTATTACTCATTAAATGAAAAATTTTGTTTTTGATGCTTGTTGAGATGGAGGAAATCCTTCGATATTTAATGAAACACTGTTCTTTTCTATATGCGCCGAATCTGTTTCGATTTGTTGACTCTGGCTCATCTGAGAGTTTTGGAAATGCATTCTTGGTTCTCGAACATGAGGATTTGCGTTTGCAATTTGTCAGAGACCGAGGACAAATCTTCCTTGATTTTCAGCCAACAAGCAAAAAACACAAAAGTAATTGGTTTTCGATCGATATTATCCAGCAGATGGTGACAGGCAAAATAGAAACCTCAGCTGAGATGGATTCTGAGAAAGAAGAGTTCTTAAAAACTAATCTTGATAAAATCGAACAGCTCTTTTCTACCGCTAATATGGATAGCACAATTAAGAAACTAAGAGAGCTAGAACGTGCACGTGCAAAACGATTATTTCCGTGAATTTATCAATTATTTTTTCTTATAAATTATCTTCATAAGGAGATTCCTCAAGAATTTTATCGAGCTCCTCTTTATCCCAATGTGCAAATTTCGAATCGAGTTTTTCCATTAATTCGATTTGTTTGGCAAATAACTGCCGTCTAAAATCTTCATTAGTTTTACGATTTTCTAGTTCGTAATCACTAGCCATTATAAATACTATCGATTTGAATATCCAATATAATAGTTTATTAATATCTTTTGTCTGTCTTCTCTCATATTCTTCACCTCTCTCACTGACTACATAATTATACCCTTTCTCATCAATTTCTATATGGGGAGTACCAAATCCATCACTAGAAGTACGAATGGTAAGTAAACGACTTGGAGCGCTGATTCTTTTACCGTATTCTCTGACTTTTTTCCTAATTGTAGAAATAGAATATATTTTAACCATGAGATCTATAAAGCTTTTAAAAATAATAACTTTATGTCTAAGATTTTTTACTATTATTTGTAAAAGTATTAAGAGTTTTGCTTTAAGTTCTAAGCAAACTCTTCCACATGTCTATGTTAAGTTTTGATTACTTAGAATAACTAATTTATTTCAAAGGAATTTTTATGGAAATCAAACTCTGAATTTACCTTTTCTTTGATATTCAGGATCAACTGCTAAACTCATTAGATATCCTTTTTATTTTCTCTTGGTTTGTTTAAAGTATGGACTTTCACTAAACTTCTGCCTTATTAGCTTAGTTCCTATAACATGATTAACTCAAATTTAAAATGTTATTTCCACGAGTGATATAAACATTTACAACATCATTAAATCTCTCACTCAATAACTCTGGTCCTTCAATTAGCTCCAATCCTTAGAGAAGGTGGTTCCAAATATTCTTTTTAATGCCTTTAAGTCATCTTTATCTAACATTCTACAATAAGGCAACCAAGCCTTTTTTATTCTCAGTAAAACACTACGGACTTCTTCGTCTCTATCCTTGATCTCGAAAAAATGAGGAAATAAATGGAAAATTTGGTATTCTAAGTATCTTTTAGCAATATCAGTTTGATGATAATTTAAAATGAGATTGCATATGTCACTGTAGAACCCAATTTCAAAACCTTTCTTGAGTTCATCGTCATAATACACCCCAAGGTGTATACTTTTTAAATAACGAAATATTTCTTCATAATCCAGATATTTAAAAACGAAATTAAAGAGAGTGTTTATTTGTTTTACTGTTTCTCCACCGGTGTAGCTTTTTTTTCTTATTCTTGTCGTCCCTATTTGACGAAGTAAATGACTTCTATTTTCTATTAAATATTTTCTGATATCCTTAGGATTGTTCATAGATTTTAATCTAGCAATAGTAATTTTCGGTTCTAAATCTGGTTTAGTAATATAGACATTTACCACAGTTTTTTCTTGTGTTAAGGTATACAAATCCCAAGATTCCCACCTCTCATAAGGTTGTATCCAGCCCTGCCTTCTCCTTAATTTAGGATCAAGAATCCTTAAATTTCTTGAAGCTCTTATTGGTTTTATATCAATCTCATCAATTATTCCCGTATAGTCATATTCCGTATAGCCACAAACCACGCTACCAGGTTGAGTTATATAATTTTTATCTGAAATACCTAATACTTTCAATACAGGTCTGTCTTTATCAATTTCTAATACTATCTCCTCAAATGTGGGGGTTCTGTCAATTTGTCCCCTAATAAGAGGCCAATTTTCCTCAATTTCATTAACATTATACTGAGTATTAGCACCACATAAACTATGAATACTATTTGGGTTTGGTGGCATGATCCCATGAGATCTAAAAATCATATATAAGGAAGTAGGTATAGAATAATCACTAATACCTCCTAAACCAATAGAAACATCATCTTCCCTCTTACTAGGAGGAACTGCCCAATCATAATCAACCTTAAGAGATTGAGTTCTAAAATAGTTTTTAATATTGAATCTTTCCTCGACTATCTGCATAAATTTTCCATCGGGAGTCCCTTTGTTCTTAAATTCTAACCCATTAATTTTACATGTTTTTTTTAATAACTGAACTAATTTATTATCAAGCTCCCATATAGCAATATTATCTTTTCTATCACTTTTTTTTATCATGTCATACATAGACCAAGTATTGTGCTTATCTATTGGTATTTTTTCTAATGTTGAGCTATCGATTAATATTTTGTCTTTTATCACCTTGGTTTTTGGGTCAATAAGAATAATGAGCAAACCTATATTCGGATAATCATAACAAATCTGGCGGTTCATTAATTTGATCTCAGTTCCAGGATACTCCTTCTCGATGATAGATTTAATTTTTTGAGTAATATCCCCGGGAATTTTTAAAGGCATCACAGTCTCAAGTAAATGTTCCCTATCTGAAACTGAAGGAAAAATTTCTATAGTTAAAACAGATGATCCTAACACTTTACTAGCAGCAGTTTTTATCTTCCCAATTACTTTGCCTTTTTTCTTTATAACAAATTCATAAAATAGGGGTTGATCGTTAATATCATAAATCGTTAAAGGATTTGAATCATCCCATACAACTTCTGAACCTTCCCATATCTTAAGATCTGTATGCATATGTATTAATAGACTTGTAATAGCATGCTCAAATGCAACCTCCTTATCAACTAAGTGATTTTCTTCTCGTTCTATTAAAATACACCTTCTTATTCTGTTTTTGGATTTAACTTAGGTTGTAATTAAATGTTAATCGTTTGGAAAATATAAATATTGACATTTTAATAGAATATCTCTGTTTATGATGAATTAAAAACATGCGTGGTATGCAAGGGAAGTGCGTTTCTATATATACTAAAAAATCCCGAAACGGTTTTTTAACTTATCAGATCCTCTACAAAAATTTCAAAGGAATTTTCATTGAAATCAGACTCTGAATTTACCTTTTTATCCTTTTGAAAAGAGATATGATTTTTGACAAGATAGTAAAAACCTTTTAAGTTAATTCAACTTCTTATTTCTCACCTTTAAATTCATCAAAAATATTTTAAATAGAGGTGAAAGGAATGTATATGGTCTCAATCACAAAATTTCCCGTAAGTAAAGGTAAAGAAGTGGGTAAAAGGTTTATTGAAGCATCAAAAAAATTTCCTCCTGATAGAACAATCGATAAGCAAATTTTGCGTATGGCCGCAAGAATTGTTGGAGACGAAGTAGTTTCTATAACTATATCAGAGGTTAAAGAAGGAAAGTTCCAAGAAGCATTTCAGCGGAGTCACGAAGTAATGATGTTTTATTCAGATATAGAAGGAATGAAATTTGACGTACAACCTTACTTATCTGGTGTAGAATCTTTCCCACTAGTAGGTTTGGAGATGCCATCTGAATAGCCGTTTCATTTAAAGTTCATTAATATAATTATTATTCTTTTTTTTATTTTAGGATAAAATACAGATAAAAAATGAAAAGTTCTTTTTACTGAGAGTTTTACTTAATAATATGTTTGTTCATCCTTCTTCTCATATTTTCGAGCCTTTTAAGTATAAAACTCTAAAGGATTTAAAAGCAGAGTTAAATAGATTGATGATCCCTCTCCCTATAAGCTCTAGTACCGAAAATTTGAAGGATATAATTCAATCTAAACATTTTTTGATTCCTAACAGACTTTCGATACAACCAATGGAAGGGTTTGACGCAAAAATTAATGGTACTCCGAGTGAAATGACTTTCCGGCGATACAAGCGTTATTCCAAAGGAGGCGTTGGTTTAATATGGTTTGAAGCAACTGCCATTTCAGAAGACTGTCGTTCAAACGATCATCAATTAATTCTCTCTGAAAAAAATGTAAAAAACTTTAAAGAGCTCACATCTTTTATCAGAACACAGTCTAATCGTACTTTGGAATCGTTAGGCTTTAGAGATCGTTGTTGTCTAATACTTCAATTAAATCACTCTGGAAGATATACAAAGAGAAATGGAAAAAAACATCCTATTAGAGCTTATGATAGTGATGAATTAGATAATGCGATTTCCGTAAAAAAAGAGGATGGTGTTATTATTTCAGATGAAGAACTTAAAGAGATTGAGGAAGTTTGGGTTAAGAAAGCTATTTTAGCAAAAGAAGCAGGATTTGATGGCGTAGATATTAAAGCATGTCATGGCTATTTGATTGGTGAATTATTATCTGCTCATAATCGTAAGGATTCTTTGTATGGAGGAACGAGTTTTAAGAATAGGTCTAGATTATTACTTGATATAATTACTAAACTACAGAATAATTTTAGAAAAGATTATGATTTCATGATTACTTCACGCTTAGGAGTTTACGATGGGAATCCTTATCCTACAGGTTTTGGAGTAAAAAGTATTGAAAACGAGAAATATCCCGCTTCTGTTGATCTTGGAGAACCAATTGATTTAATTAACAGTTTATACGAGCTCAATGTAAAGCTTCTTAACATCACAGCAGGTAATCCCCATTATAAGCCATACATCACACGCCCATATGATGTGCCAGTAAAAGGAGGAAAATTTCCCAAAGAGCATCCCTTATTTAGCGTATACAGGTTGATTTATCTAACTTCAGTGATTAATAGCTTAGTTCCTAGAGATATGATAATTGTAGGATCGGGTTATTCCTATTTCCGCCAATTTGCAGGTAATCTCGCATCAGGGGTCATACAAAATAATATGGCTGATATATGTGGATTTGGCAGGATGTCCTTTGCTAATCCAGGTTTTGCGAAGCAAATATTTCTAAAAAATGGAATAGAAAAGAATAAAACATGTATTACATGTTCGAAATGCTCGCAATTTATGAGAGAGGGAAAATCTACAGGTTGCGCAGTAAGAGATTTTGAATACAAAAATAGAAAATAGTTTAAATTCCTAAGAAATTATTTTACCCTGGTTATAATCTTTCCAAACCTTTTCAAACCAATTATTAAAATCAGGGATTTTTCGAACCTTCACCCATTCTACTTCTATTTTACCATTTTTTAAGCAGATTGTTTGGATTTGATCTGCCAAATCCAAACTACTTCTAATATAATTAAGAGAAGATAATTTTGCTGGAAGAGAAAGGAGTTTTTCTTGAGTTTCAATGTTAAGACTTTTTCTATTGATTAAAAATGAACCTCGACTTTGTCCAGACCGCTGGTGATAATCGAGTAATGAAGAGAAGAATAATAGTTGCGTTAATAGAGAGTCTCTTATTTGAAAATAATTAATTATTTCTTTACTGTTTTTAAGGGCAATTATATTATTCAGGTTTTTCATTTGCAGTATTATGTTGTTGAGTTCTCCTTCTAAACCCTCATCAGGTCTAATTATTCCTGCATATTTTTCCATGCGATCTTGAATTATCTTAATAATTGCATCAGGAGAGAATCCATCATCACTCTTTAACTTCTCAAAACAAATAGCTATAATTTCTAAGAAAACGCTTAACTGTTCCTCTATTATTAAATAAAATTCTTCGTTACTTAGTGAAAGTGTATTATTGTAGGATTTAGCAATCTTCTGAGCGGCTCTTAGACCTCCCACTTGACCTGAATTTAACGCAGCACCACCAGGTCTATGAATTCCGTGACTTCCGTTTATTTCTCCTATAACAAATAGATGTTTTACATTCGATTCCCACCATATATCACACGATACGCCGCCATTTAAATGCTGGTTGCACACAGCAATCTGTAATGGATCTTTAGACAAGTCAATACCACGGTTTTTATAATGCAAAAAAGCGCTTTTGTTGAGAGATTTTAATCTTTTATATGGTAATTCCTCTTCAGATTTAGAATTTTCGAGGTATTGTTTTGCAATTGGATCCATGTTCGAAAATTCATATCCGTGAGGATTCCTTGTAAAATCTAAAAATACATTCCGTTCCGTTATTTCAGTTTCAAAATAGACAGCAAGATCGATTAGAGAAGAACCTAAAGTCTGAACTCGATCTGAGTTAAAAGGCCACTGATACCCTTTCAGAAAAGTAGCTCTCGATAATTCTCTAAAAGAAGGAAAATAATCGTTGAGGAATTCGCGAGAATCACCATTTTTTCCAATAGATATGTAACGTGGGATTACTTGTTGATATGATCCAGAAACATTCCACCGAAACTGAGTAGAAGCGAGTCCGAATTGAGATTCAGTTAAATTTTGTAATATACAACCCGCCTCTATTGCTAAAGAGGTGCTTCCCTTCTGTGAAGTGGGATACACCGAATTTCTATATAACAAGGAAGGTCCTCCAGTAGCCATAACAATATTTCTAGTTTTGAAGATTTTAATCGATTTAATATAATCTTTTAAATCTTCCTTATTGGAAGATGATTTGATATCTATACAAATCAAACCAATTACTTCAGTTTCTGATTTTTCGTCTACTAACAATTTAACAGCATAAGAATTGTCAATTACATGAATTCCTAGTTCATCTACAACTTCTAATAATCTTTTACACATTTCCTGTGATGTGTATGGGCCTATGGATGTAGCTCGTTGCTTGGGATCGTTATCAGTCTTATATCCTACGAATCCACCATATTTATCGTGAGGAAATGGTACACCAAGATGAATTAAATGGAAAAATTCTCGAATAGAATTTGTAGATTCAACCAAAGCGATATCACCGTGCATAGCTCCACCGGAAAATAAATCTTTTGCCATTTCGAGAGGAGAATCGGCTTGATCTCCGATGATCGACATTTTATAATAAGTTTGTTTATCAGAACCAGCGTTAAAGGATGTTCCGCTTCCTAATTTTTCCGTTACAAGTGCTACTTGCCAAGGAGCTATCCCTTCTTCTACTAAATGGATGGCACAATTTAATCCTGCTGCTCCAGATCCTATAATAACTGTGTTGTATTCTAATACTTCACCATCTAATATACCTAAATTAATGTTTTCCATTTTCCTCACTCAGATTCTATGTAAGTGGAATCCCCCATCGATATCGATTACCGAACCCGTTGAAAATGGTAAGAGTCCAGAGACTATAGCAATAACGGGTTTTGCAATATCAATAGGTTGCCCCCATCTCCTTATCGGCGTGAGACCCTCCTTGATTAAGACATCATATTTATGATGGACATCCTCTGTCATTGGTGTATCAATTATTCCGGGGGATATTTCAAACACAGGTATTCCATACTCAGCAAGCCTTTCTCCAAATAATTTTGTCATCATGTTCATCGCTGATTTTGAGAGACAGTATTCTCCTCTGTTTACAGATGCTGTATAGTGATTTATAGAAGATATATTAATGATATAGGGTTGATAAGTATCTTTTAACTCTTCTCGCAATTGGATCATCCATTTAGAAATAGCTTGAGTTAGAAAATAAGGTCCCTTGAGATTAATTGACATTACACGATCATAAGATTCTTCAGATGTTTCTAAAATATCTCGTCTTATTTTAGGTGCAACTCCTGCATTATTTACTAGAACATCGATTCTATTAAACTTTTTTTTAATTCTATTTAATAATATCTCTCGATCTTCTTTCTTACTAATATCTGCCTGTACATATAAGAAATTATTCTCAATTTCATCTTGATAAATTTTCCTTAGTTCAGCGTAATAATTCTCTGCTAAGCTTTTCGTTGCTGCGCCATTAATCACTACAGAAAAGTTTAAATTTGCGAGTTCTAAAATGATTGCTTTTCCTATTCCATGAGTGCTCCCAGTAACCAAAAGAACTTTTTTATCATGCAGTTTCATAGGATATTATTTATTTTACTGTATTAAAATTGTTTTTAATTTAGCTTATCTTAAAATTAATTGTCATGGAGAGATTTATTTCAGATAAAATTTCTTCTGAAGAATTGGCTATTTTAGACAATAATTCAGAATGGTTGGGAATCCCTAAGAGTCACTTAATGGAATGCGCAGGATATTCCTTTGCTACGGAAATAATAGCGCAAGGATTAGTAAATGAAAAATCTAAAGTAGCTATATACTGTGGGACGGGTAATAACGGTGGCGATGGTTTTGTTGTAGCTCGGCATCTTTCTTCTTATGGTGTGAAAGTTTTGGTTATTTTAGTAGGCACACCCGATAAAATAAAAACCGAAGAGGCTAAAATTAATTGGAATATTGTTTATAACAACCTTACATACTCGATCAAGGTTGATTTCATTAAGGACTCAACGGATGCAATTAAAATTGAAAAACTAATTGAAAAAGATCAGCATATCTCATTGATCGTGGATGCTTTACTAGGAACCGGAATAAGTGGAAAATTAAGAGAACCTATATCTTCTACAATAGACACAATGAACAATTTAACAGAAAGGTTAAGAGACCGTCTTAAAATTGTATCAATTGATGTACCTTCTGGATTAGATCCTGATACGGGAGAAATTTTTGACAAAGCTATTAATGCAGATTTAGTCATTACATTTCATAAATTCAAGAAAGGTTTAAAAAAAACCAAAACATATCAGATAATTGAAAAATCTATTGGAATTCCACAAGAAGCAAATTTTTTTGTTGGAAGAGGAGATTTATTACCGAACCTAAAATCCAGAAAAAAAAATACTCATAAAGGAGAATTCGGTAAAGTTTTAGTTATTGGTGGCTCAAAGAATTATTCCGGAGCTCCAGCGTATGCGTCCTTAGCATGCATTCATTTCGGGTGTGATTTAGTTATTAGCTATGTTCCAGAAGTTGTAGGAGATGTGATCCGCAGTTATTCACCAAATATGATTGTACAGACAAGTCCAGGAAAATGCTTAACAATAAAAGCTTTGGAAGAAATTTTATGGTTAATAGATTGGGCAAATGCGATTGTTATAGGCCCTGGCTTAGGGACAGATCCAAAAACAGAAGAACTTTTAGTTAAATTGTTAGAAAACAGGAATTTTGCTGACAAATCTTTAGTTATCGATGCTGATGCCTTGAAACTAGTTAAACCTCACCTCAACTTGATTAAAGGAAAAAATATTGTACTTACACCTCACGAGGGAGAACTTAAAATGATGACAGATACCACTTTAGCTCCCTATGATAAAATAGAAAAAAGAGGATTAGAAGTTTTCAAAATAGCAAAAAAACTGGATATTACTTTATTAGCTAAGGGACCGTTCGACTATATAAGCAACGGGAATATGCTTAAAATAAACAAAACTGGATGCCCAGAAATGTCTATCGGAGGCACAGGCGACGTACTTGCTGGGTTATGTGCCAGTTTTTTAACAACTGGAAGCAATCCGTATCAAGCTGCATTTTCTGCCGCTTTCCTTAACGGATACTTAGGAGAATATTGCAAAAAAACAATCGGTCCTCGATTTACGACAATGGATATTATAACTAGTATAAACGATGGAATTGAAAGCTTAATAGAAAAAAAACAATTCTGATTTATCAAAAGGAGCAATATCATAATTCTTCCATCTTCAATTGGGGTAAACATAGGGAAATTCATTCCAAGTTAGTTTTCCAAACTTGAAAACATTTTTATTCTCTCTTTTTTTTTCTAAAATATGATGAATCAATATGATGTTGTTATCGTTGGTGCTGGACCAGTTGGAATTTATTTTGGAATGTTACTCGCAAAAAAGAACCATTCTGTTTTAATCGTCGAACGAGATTCTAAAAAGAATCTTGGATCGAAAATGGATCAATTCCACTTAGAGTCTATGGTGTTCGATAAATATGGAATACCTGCTCCTGTTGAAGGAACTGACGAATTCATTACAAATTTCGAATGGACTTCTTACTATGGTCCTTATGGTAAACACCAACAGCTTATGAATTATCCAGTTACAGCTATGCGTTTTCAATTTTTTATCCAAAGGCTAGCAAAATTGGCTGAAACAGAAGGGGTAGAATTTCAATTCTCTTCTTCGTTTAGTGAAGTTATAATTAAGGATAGAATGTTAACAGGAGTTCGAGTTGAAAAAAATGGTGAAATTAAAGAATTTTATGGAAAATTAATTGTTGATTCTACTGGTACTTCCGCCATCGTCCGATGTTCTCTCCCCGATGATATTGGTGTTGAGAAGTTTAAAATTGAAGATGACGAAAAAATGTATGTTATTCAAAGGGTGATTCAGTGGAATAATCCCGAAGAACCTCACCCTGGTACCGATAAATATGAAGAATCAATTTCGTGGCTTTATTATAAAACTTGGGTTGCCCCACATTTTACACCTAACGCTAATATATTTGGAGGAGGCCAGCCAGGAGGATATAAGAATGCTGAAAAAGCTGCTGAAATTTTCCTAAAAGATGTACCTTTTCCTCCCTATACTATTCTTGAGGAGCACAGGGCAACTACAGCGTACCGAAGATCACCTTTTTCTTTAGTAGGGAACGGATTTTTATGCATAGGTGATAGTGCTTGTATGTCAAAATCGTTCAGTGGCGAAGCAATAGAGTCCTCGTGGTCAGCAAGTTTGATTGCAGTTGATGTAATACAGAGACTTTTGAAAGAAAAACTTCCATTAACTATGAAAAATATGTGGGATATTAACATTTTTTATTTTCGTGATCAAGGAGCAAAACTTGCTGCTTTACTTGCCCAAATTCCAGGAGCTGCTAACACAACGAAAAAAGATGTTACTTATTTATTTAAAAAAAGCTTTATTTTTAGCGGCAGAGATTTCACTTCAATGTGGCAAAATCTTGAGATGGATATGAACTTTGGAAGAATGATAAAAATCGTTGGTTTGTTCTTATGGGGAATAATCTCTCGGCAATTTTCTAGGAAGGCTTTGTCAACGATGCTTAAATACATGAAAATATCGGATGCAATCCGTAAGCATTACGAAGATTTTCCTGAAAACATAGATTTGTTTGATGATTGGGTTATAAAGGCAGAAGAGCTCTGGAATCCTGTCGAAAAAATGAAATACACATTAGAAAATTGAACTTTTTCCCATCTCTTATTTTATGAATAATTAATTAAAAACATTATATTACTCTCATCTAGTTATAAGTTATCCCGTTTTAGAGCTATTTTTTTTTTAATAAAAGTTTATTAACATTTACTCTATTATAATAGTATAAATTTTTATTCTTAGTGTAAAGGTTAAGGTGTTCAAAAAATTCACACACAATTATTTCAAATCAATCCCGATGGTACTACAACAAATATTGCATCAGAAGGTCCTATTAAAGATATACTTAGCTCTGAGGAATGTTATGTAGTAGTCTCTGACGAGTACCGTAAAGTGTTTTTATGGAAAGGGGTAAATAGTAATGTAAGATCCAAATTTATTGGAGCTAAAAGGAGTCAAGACATACGCGGGCAAGTTGGTATGCATTTTGGAGTAGTACCCCTTGACGAAGGCGAAGAGGATCCAGATTTCTTAAAACTTATCGGTGGAAAAACCGAAGGTGGAATCGCTAAAGAGATTCAGATGGAAGCCAAAGCCGCAAAAGTAACCACCCCAGCTATACATCCTTTGAGAGATAAAGATCCATTCGGAGTGCCAGAACCCGCTCAAGGTATGAACATTGCGGGTTCCAGAGATAGAATTTCTCAAAATACGGGTCCCTTGTATACCGGCAAGGAATCGTTTGATGCATATACTCAAGAAGATTCTCACATTAACTTTGACGAAATTATGCAAAAATTAGAAGAAATTAAAATTCCAGACGGTTTCGAAAGAGAATTAATTATAATTGGAGACCATGCCTATTCCGTCGTTGAAAAAGTTCAAACTTTTTTGGGTAAAAAACAAGTCTCCAAAGAAATTTCCAAGGTTGGAGCTATTCCGGAAGGAGTCTTTTTTGCTGAAGAATACTCTCCTCGAGTGCTAAGTGAAAATGGAAAAATTTTAGCTGTGGAATTTCTTAAACGGATAAGTGGTCCAATGGATGCAAAGGTAGAGTTCAAATCTAAGAAGGAAATTCTAAAAGACCAGATTAAAACTCAGTTGGAAAATAAATAATCTACAGATTTTTACCTAATTCATTCAAATCCTAATTTTGTTATAGTCCTTCGACAAAATTATCTATTAAGAATAATATTTTTGAGTTAATCGATTGTTTTAGATAAAACGATCATCCTAAAAATATGGTATCTTAAACATAGCTAAACTTTAAATCGATTTACCCTAATATATTATAAATATAAATATTTAAGTTCAAAAATTATATTTTATATTAATAATTGAAGAATTATCACATCAATTAAAAGTCAGAGATTATTCAAATGAGCGATTTAACTCAAGACCAAGCCAGTAGTCTTTCTAAATTTCTTGGAAATATTACAGAACACACCGAATTAGAAGCACTTGCATTAGTTACTAATGATGGTCTACGACTTGCTTTTTCATGTATACCGGATTACGATGTTGACCCCGATTTATTTTCAAGCTTAAGCGCTGTAGTAATGCAAAGTGGACATGATGCGATCGACTCTTTAGGATATAATAATTTATTAGAAGTAGTTTTAAGGGGAATTAATGCCTTTATTATCTTAAGTGGAGCTGGAAGATTCTTTTTAATGGGTGCTAGCAGAAAGATTGAGGACTTGGGAAAGATCGTGACAGTTTTCAGATATTACGCTGGCGAAATCGGAAGGAGGTATCCAATTCAATAGTGGTACTGAGCAAAATTTTCAAAATTTATATTTAATATGAAAAAAACATAATGAAAATGATTATTTATGTCTGAAATTAAAATTTTTGTGGATATTATAGAAGGTTTGCAAAATAAAATAGTTATTTGTCAAGAAAATGCCAATAAACTAGGAATAAAAAACGGCGATTCTATAGAAGTGTTAAATTTAGATAATAATAAAACGACGACTGCTGTAGTTGAAATTTCGAATATGGTATTAGATTTTGCTGGTCAAGTATCAAAAAATATAGTCGACTTTCTTGAATTTAAGGGTGTGGAATTATTACTTCGACCAATGAGTAGTACGGGGTTACTTACGCCCAAGATACAAATCCCAAAAGTCCCTAGTATCAAACCAGTTGCGCCCCCTCCTCCAACACCCACGCAACCTACATTAACACCGTTACCAACAAGACCTACTCAAATGCAAGCCCCAAAACCAATCCCGCAACCTCTTCCTACTCGACAACCAGAACCTATACAACAACCTGTTAGTGGACACATTCCAATTCCCACTAGAATGCCCGAACCAATTCCTCCACCACAGATAACCCCTACTCCAAGTCCTCCTCCTACACCAATTCCTATATCCGCTCCTACACCACAATCTATACAAACACCTACTCCTCAATTAAGCCCTACCCCCATACCGCCTTCACCAACACCCTTACCACAAGCTCCTCCTCCTCAGACGATCCTACCTACCCCGGGTCATGTTCCTCTTCACAGTACTGGACAAGAAGTTGAGGTTCAAACAACTCCTGTGGATCCTTATCCTAATAGAATTGATGTCAATATGTTAAGTAGTCAAAAGAACGGTATAGTTTTAACTCCCATTATAGATGATTCTGTTGAAGGTGGACGAGTCCAAGTAGGTAGCGCGGTAATTCAGCAGTTAGGTTTAGGACAAGGTATGCTTATTGGTTGGGAAGACCCTCTCACGCGAGCTGTAGGTTCTGCTAGAATTGATCAAGTAATGATAACACCTACTGAAATTCGAATGAGTAGGGATACGAAAGAAGATACTAACATTTATGGTCAACAAATTGTTGTTTACTCTACTGAACCTCCTATCCAAAAAGCCTCTGAACTTATGTTAGAAGTGCAATCACAGCCTAATTTAATGGGTTATGCTCTTGTAAGCCCTCGAACGCAGCATACGCTCACAATTGTCCACGATAGCGTACTTGCGTTTGAAGACGAACTTACTGGAGCTATTGGAGCAGGCAAAGTAGAGATTTTAGAATCTGTTCCCGATAACACCATTATTATAGATAGCGAGATTTTAGAGGCATCAGGGATTGGTAGCTTCGAAGTAAAAGTGTATAACAATCCACGACCAATCATTCCCTTGCAGAATATATCGTTAGGCATTTCGCCAATCTCAGGTGAAAATATGTGGGAAATTATTAGCACCGCTCGACAAAATGTAGATTCTTTGAAAGGTTGGCTAGCAAACTATGTAATTTTTAAAGGAATTAAACTTAGATGGAACGCAGTAAATATCGCATGTTCAATTATAACGACTACTCCAGATTTAACAGGAGATATTTTAGCTCAAGTTACAGAAAATACAGCAATCAATCTAAGCCCAACAGGGTTAGTCCCTTTTAACGCTATTTTGATAATAGATATTAGCCGTTCGATGATGGCTAGGGATGTCCTCGTTCAAAATATAGCGCCTGCTATTGAAGGTATCAAAGCAGCAATGGAATCTAAGGAAATTCAAGAATTCTTAAAACATTTTAAAGCAGGTATCAACATTCCAAGGAGAATATCTGCTGCTTTTGCAGCTGTTCTATTCTTAAGTGAAAAGGTTGGACGTGGATTTGGAGAAAAAGTTTCTGTGATTAGATTTGCAGACGAAGCTCAGATATTACCTTTTGGAAACAGCTATTATATGGATTCTGCTAGTGGCAAGAAGGGAGTATTAGAAGAAGCAGCACGCTTGATAGTAGATCGCATAGGAAATGCATATGGACAATCGACCAATATGGGACAAGCAATGATCAAGGCACATCAAGTATTGAGTGAATTTGATAAGCTTAGCCTTGGAAATCCCCAACCTACTATGATTATTCTCCTAACAGATGGAATTCCAACAGATGGAGATGAATTTCTCAAAACAATTAAAATTTTCGCAGAAAATCCTAATGTTGTAATATATATAGTCGGTCTTGGAAATCCAGATGATGGAATGATGACAAGAGCTGCTGCATTGTGTGGTGGAGAGTATTTCAAACCAGATGATGCAGGAGAATTACTAATTTGGTATTCTAAACGCGCTCGAGATTTAACTGTAAAAATGAAGGCTCATAAAGAATAAAAACCTATTTTCTTTTTTGTTTTACCTAATTTTCTTAAAATATTGCAATGATAAAATATCAATAAAATTCTAATAAAGAGTTTTAACTATATTACAGAAAAGATTTCATAATTAGCGAAGAAAAATGGTTAATAAAACTCAGAATGTGATGTATTTAGATCATTCTCAACCTATTGAAGCTAGAATAGATGATTTAATATCTCGAATGAACTTAGATGAAAAAATTTCACAAGTCATTAACGATGCTGAAGGAATCGAACGATTAAATATTCCAAGATATAATTGGTGGAGTGAAGCTCTTCATGGAGTAGGATTTGCCGGTATAGCGACTGTTTTTCCACAAGCAATTGGATTGGCAGCAAGTTTTAATGTAAATTTAATGGCAGAAGTTGCTGATGCTATATCAACCGAAGGAAGAGCTAAACATCACGAAGCTGTGAGAAACAATAGCAGAAAAATCTTTCAAGGATTAACATTTTGGTCTCCAAATGTGAATATTTTTCGAGATCCTCGGTGGGGAAGAGGTCAAGAAACTTACGGAGAAGATCCTTTTTTAACTTCGAAAATGGGAATAACATTTATTCAAAACTTACAAGGTGATGATCCTCGGTATTTAAAGCTAGTTGCTACACCCAAACATTATGTTGCCTATAGTGGTTTAGAATCTGAAAGACACTTTTTTAACGCTAAAGTTAGCAAAAAAGATTTATGGGAAACATATATGCCTGCGTTTGAAGCATGTATAGTTGAAGGACAAGCAGAGGCAATTATGGGGGCTTATAACCGAGTAAATAGCGAACCTTGTTGTGCTAGTAAGTTTTTGCTAAAAGAAGTACTGAGAGATAAATGGGGATTTGAAGGTCATGTTGTTTCGGACTGTGGAGCAGTATATGACATATTTAAAAATCATAAAGTGGTCGAAACTCCTGAAGAGGCCGCAGCTCTAGCATTTAATAGTGGTTTAGATTTAATTTGTAAAGTGGGGATAACAAGGAAAACGCGAAGAGAACGGTGGAAATGGCTAAAGGATGCTATTGTAAAAGGGTTGCTCAAGGAGACTACACTCAACGAGTCGTTAAGAAATCTATTTCGAGCAAGGTTTTTACTTGGTATGTTTGATCCCCCAGAACTGGTAAAATACACGGAAATACCCTACGAAAAAAATGATTGTAAAGAACATCGCCGGCTTGCTTTAAAAGCTGCTAGAGAATCAATTGTGCTTCTTAAGAATCAAGACGGAATCCTACCTTTGAGAAAAGATGTAAAAAAAATAGCAGTAATAGGGCCAAATGCAGATAGTCTGGAAGTTCTATTAGGAAATTATAACGGAAAACCTTCAGAATACACAACAATACTAGAAGGGATTAGGAACAAAACTTCCTCAGATACTGAAATCTTATTTGTAAAGGGTTGTCCTTTGAAAGATAAATCAAAAGAAGGTTTTGAAGAAGCGATAACCATTGCTCAGAATTCCGATATTGTATTTTTGATATTAGGTATCTCACCGCAACTTGAGGGTGAAGAAGGTGAGGCACCACAGTCTGATCTCCACGGAGATAGGTTAGAGATAGATTTACCGGGAGTTCAAGAAGACCTTCTTAAGGAAGTATATGCCATCGGTAAGCCAATTATTCTAATACTTACAGGAGGTAGCGCTATATCTGTGAATTTTGCAAAAGAACACATACCTGCAATATTGTTTGTATGGTATCCTGGAGAAGAAGGGGGAAATGCTGTAGCTGACGTAATTTTCGGCGACTATAATCCTGCTGGAAGATTACCGGTTACATTCTATAAATCTATTGAACAATTACCAGAGTTTAGGAATTATAGTATGGAAGGGAGAACATATCGTTATTTTAAAGATACTCCGTTGTATTCCTTTGGATTTGGTCTCAGTTATACTAAATTTAGCTATTCTAATCTTAATTTTTCTAATGAAGAGATAAATGTTAATGAGGCGTTAGAGGTGGAAGCTGAAATTGAAAACAAAGGCGAATATAAAGGAGAGGAAGTAATCCAACTTTATGTATCGAGAAAAAATACTCATTTCAGAGTACCTATTAGAGAGTTGAAAGGTTTTACGCGAGTTTTCTTAAAAAAAGGTCAAAAGGAAAAAGTTTCATTTAAACTAATGCCTAAAGATTTTTCAGTAGTAAATTTAGATGGAGAAAGATTTCTAGAACCAGGAATTGTTACTATATCGATCGGTGGATGCCAACCAGGATATAATTTTGACAAAGACGGATTAGTTATGAAGGATGTTTCTATTATAGGGAAGGCAAAGCGTCTTGAATAAGAACTAAATATATTTTTTTTTAAATCTTTATTTGATACGAGAATATTGTATAAAATTTTTATACTTATAATTTAATAATAATTATAATTAAAAATGTACAAAATGTGTTCAGAAAAATGAAAGAAGTCAAGATTCTTACAATAGACGAACGAGGGAGGATTGTAATTCCACAAATTGTAAGAAAATCTTTAGGAATTACGACAAATTCACAACTTATGATGATTAGTGACTCAGAAACCAAAGAAATTAAGATTACTCCAGTGGGTTTGCGAAGTGAAAGCGATCTCATTAAACTGAGAATATCTATGGGAGATACTCCTGGAGCATTGGCTAAATTAGCAACAGCTTTCGGAGATTTAAAGCTTAGTATGATGTATAGTGAAGCTGTAATTGTCGAAAAAAATAAAACTGCGGTATGGACGGTAATCTCGGAGAGTCCAAGTTTTCCCATAGAAGAGCTAGAAAAGATATTAAAAGAAAAAGGAGAAGCTCTCAAAGTTGAGTTCCTTTCTTTAGAATAAGTGATTATTAACAAAAGAGGAAGTGTTGAGCAAATCAAATGGCAAAGAAAAAAAAGAAAGATAAAGAAAAGAGTAATGGAGAATCTTCTACTCCAAAGATGTATAATGTATTAAAATCGTCAAAGAAAACCGAATCTACTTTACATGGATTACTTAAAGTAGTCACCGAAGAAAAAAGTTTTATCTCTCCAAATGAGGAAGAAGAAAAAATAGCCCCCCAACTTTCATATGAAACAAAAAAGCAAATTGCTGAAGATTACGTAATGGAACAAGTTCCTCTTTCAGAAAGAGCACCCCTTAAGGAAAGAATCCCCATTTCAGATATTCCTGAAGAAGAAAAAAGTTCAGAAAATGCTGATGCTCAAACATCAAGTACTACTAAAACACCCTCATTCTCAAAGGAAGAGAACATATACGAAAAATTAACTATTTTTTTTGAGGATGTATTTGATGGTTATGTAGATAGATATAACCAGTGGGAAAATTCTATATCCTCTATTCTCTCAATTCTTAGAAAAATGAGAAAGATAACAAAGAAAAATACAGAGGAGCTAGTCACCTCAATAAGTGGTATTTATGAAAAAATCCATTATAATCTTGATCAATTCAAATTAAAAAGAGATGAAGTTGAAAAGATTACCGATGTAGATGTTGAATCGATGTCAAGTGAATTTAAGAAAGTTTTAGGATTATTAGAATTACAAGTGAAAGAATATCAATTAAAAAAGTTATCAGATGAGTATGTTCATCAGCAACAATCATTCTGATATTATTTATTCTTTTTTAAAATCCTGACACTAACAAATCTAATAAGTAAAATCATGGCAAATACTGAAAACAATTATCTAATTCCATTAGTTCTCGATATTGGAAGCGATAATTTTAGACTAGGATGGGCAGGAGGAGATTTTCCGGATATTATTGTGCCTAGTGTTTATGTTGATATTACTGATTATCTCTTTACTTCTGATATCAGTGGATCAGAAACTATTAGTGGATTAGAGGAAATATTTCTTGATACGGATAATCAAACTCATTTAGTTGGTTTTGATGCGCTTAAATATAAAAATATTTTGAAAATTCGGGAGTTTAGTAAAGAGAAAAACTATAAGATTCTTTCCAAGTTTTTTTTCCATTACTACCAACAATTAAACATTCCAGTGGATACACATTTTAAACAACCGTTAATAATCATAACTCCCTTCTATAAATCGGAATTAGAAAAGACAAAACTCCAAGAAGTATTTTTTAATTCTTTTAACTTCCCCTATATCTTGTTTTTACCCGAAAGTCAAGCTATTCTGTCGACATTACAAAAATCCAACGGAATTATCGTGAATATAGGAGAATCTTATACATCAATTTCTTCAATCTTTCATGGGTTTACTAACATAATGGCGAGAGATATGTTTCCTATAACAGGAAAAAATATTACTAATTATCTCCTAAATCTAATTTTAAGCAAGATTAGCTCCTCAAAAAACACTTATCTCGATAAAATGATTGCTAAGGAGATTAAAGAGAAGATATCCCTTTGTATCCTCGATCCTACTGAAGAAAAGAAAAAGGTTAAAGGAGGTTTAACAAAATACGATCGAATTCTTGATTTACCCGATGGTAGCAAATTAAAATTGAACTCTGAGCGGTTCCTCTTGTCAGAACCTCTATTTGATCCTAAGATCATTCATGTCGATTATATGGGATTAGCTGAA
Organism: uncultured archaeon; assembly: GCA_964508365.1. Taxonomy (GTDB): domain Archaea; phylum Asgardarchaeota; class Lokiarchaeia; order Sigyniarchaeales; family SOKP01; genus SOKP01. The sequence continues at coordinate 18,106 of CAZDTP010000015.1, read as the reverse complement.
GCTATTTCAAAAGTAGTAATGTCGTGGGACAGAGAAAATTGGGAGGAACTCCTTTCAAATGTTATACTTTCAGGAGGAAGTAGCTTGATTGTAGGTTTAAGTGAAAGATTAGAAGTAGAATTACAGAGGTTTTTTTCAGAAAAGTTAAGACCAATAATAAAAGTAGTAGCAGCCTCCGGAAGAGAAAACATGGGTTGGATTGGAGCTTCAGTTCTATTTTCAAAAGATCAACTAAAGAAAGGATGGATTAGAAATCCATCTCATCAGGAGTTAGAGCAACAAGAAATTGATTAAACAATTTTAAAAAATTTTAAAATTATAAGAAGTAGTGGAAAGGATGGTTATTAATTTAAACACACAATCAGAATTCTTAAAGGAATTCCAACAGAAAATTATTCAAGGCAGAAAATTATTATACTCTTCGAATCATCTTTGGGCAGATAGATTATTAACCGACTTATATTTTGATATCGAAAAAACTGAGTGGCTCGATATCCAAAAGAAGCACCAATTAATAATGATTATATCAAATTCTTGGTGGATGTATATCAATTCTTTGATTCGTAGGACCGAAGAAAGTATTAATATAGATTTTATTAGATATATTGATGCATACAAACGCTTTTTCTCGTTTTTGTCTAAATTAGATGATTTTTACCTACTCAACAACTTTGCAACTAACTTGCTTAAATCATTTACTAAAATGGATTCGTTATCTCAAACGGGTATAACAAAATTTATAAATTCTTTCTGTGTTAAAGTAATTGAAAGGGATGATTACATCAAGCTAATCGAATTGCAATTAGTTTTGATGTTTTTAAGGAAAACTGTTCTTCCTCAGGAATTTTTTCATCTAAGTATGGAGGTTTTAGGTAGAACAATTTTTAAACTCGAACCAGGGAAACGGGCTTTATTTCTTTATGTTTTTATTGAGAATGTGAATGTGAACTTCCAACTTATGGAGAATTCTGAAGAATTCGTAAAGTTAATGATTAAAATCTTAGTGAATAGAATCCCTGGTTATTTAAAGAACGAATTTAGTAATTTAGGTAAGATTTCAATTAATGAACGAAATTTTAATATAATTTTGGGGGATTTAGAAGAATTAATTTACTACTTAAACAACATTGGAGAACATACATGGATAATAACCGTTATAAAAAATCTATTCTCTAAAATTCATGTGTACCATTCTTATGGAGACGCTGTTACGTATATTAGGAAATTTATAGATTTTGCAATTACGAGAAATAGATTTGAGATTGCATTTGAAATTTACGATTTTCTCGAGGACCTATTCTTATATCAGACGGATCTTGGATATGATAATATTCTAATTGAACTTTGGGTTGAAGCATGCAAAAAATTCGTAGAAATGAAGGAAAAGAAATATCTCTTACAATCTATTGAAAAGTTAAATACACACTTGAAAATACCTCAAACTAATGCCCAATTGTATCACTTCTTTTACACTTGTAATTTCTTATGGAAATTTAAGTCTCTATTTTTCTCCTTAGAGCAAAAGGATTTTTGGCATATGATGTTTTATCGTGTGTTATATGAGCAAAAAGATTTTAAACTCGCTCAAAAAATATTACCATATTTAGAGAAAAATCTATTGAATGCAATTGACGATCCGCTTTTTTTATATAACGAGACTGAAGCACTTAGAAGAGATATATACTCTTTTGGAGAGGAAAACTTACTTTTTACAGGATTTGAAGAAGGTTTTGTAATAAAACAGATGATTTTTAGGATCAACTCCGATGGTTTAATTTCTATTCGAATGATATCTGTTGATGATGATGTAGTGGAAGGAACAATTTTCAACGAATATTGGAACGATGCACATATAATAGATATTTATAATGACATTTTCTCAGATAATCTTGAAAAAAAATATGACTTTAGCGTAAATGAATTCGGCAGATTGCTATACTTATTTCTTCCTATTAAAATCCGCACCTTTTTAGAGCAGTTTGAGATTAAGTCTTTAAATATTACACCTGAAATTTATTTTATTTTAGATAAAATGACGATTCCTTTCGAACTAGTATATGACAATAATTTTTTCTTATTAAAATATTCCATTGGGTATATCATTGGGGAACCACCTCTTGGAGGGGTGACTTTTGGGCACGATTCAACTGAAAAAGAAGGAAATCTAACGAAAGACGGTAAAATCAATGTCTTAATCATCGATTCTATAAATGCTTCAGGACCTATAAGGTGGAACGAAGAAATTAAATCAAAAGAGTTAATATTTCCTTTTGAATCGGGAAATAATGAATTTAACTATATAACTGAATTTTTCAACGGTCGCGAAGAAGTAAATCAAATAAATATATTAATGGGGGCGAATTCTTCTCGATATAATATTCTAACTCATATAGAAACTGGATCGAATCATATCATCCATTTTGTTGGAAATATTTTTTATTCAAAGTGGAATCCACGGGACAGCTTTTTCCTCACCAACGATGATAAAATAATAACATTTAATGATATTAATAAGTCAATACAAGCGAACCCTAACGCAGAAAAACCGTTTTTATTTTTTAATTCTCAAATTTATGATATTGAAGGCAAAAAGTTAAAGAATGTTTTACGTACTTTTGGAGAAATTGTAGAATATTTCGATTATGAGAGAATTACGGGGATAATGTCCAGAAATTATCCGATTTTTAATAACGAGACAAAGGAAATAATCGCTAACTTTTATCTCAACTTATTCAATGATCTTAGTCAGGGGGTTTCCCTTATGAAAGCACGGCAAGCATGTATGGCAAATAAAATGACTAAACTTGTAGAAAAGAAATTTGATGATTTATCCGCAGAGGAAGGAGTAAAGAACATTGATTTAGAAGGATCTCTAGCGATATCTAGCTTTATTCTTTTTGGAAAGCCGTGGAAAAAATTAAGTTAGAAAAATGAATCTATAGTTATAGTGTAATACCTTCGTTTTGCTTAAACTTAATTAAAAGTATTCATATTAGAAAATTAAATTTAGAAACATATATTGGTCTAATATGTCAGATAGGATTATTGAACTCCGTGTTGAAAATACCAGACTCAAGAGTGAGGTACAAAATTTAGAAAATAAGGTATTATCATTAGTAGGAATGATTAATTTAGAATCTTCGGGAGGTCCTGAACGCAAGAATGTTCTCAATGAGCATTTAATTACTCTGATTACTTCAACATCCATTCAACTTAATATAGTTTCACCTAAAATTGATAAATTTTACAGCATAGAACTTAAAAAGCTAACTGAGAAAGGAATTCCAATACTTATCATTACTAACGATAGAGGAAATATTCCAAAAATATATCAAGAAATCTATGACGATCTAAAACAAACTTCAGGAGTAAGCATCATTAATAACCCAAATGTTAGGTATCTGTTAGTTTTCAATACTGAGGAAGCTATTTATTCGGGTGGCTCATTAGATAAAGAAGAACTAGAAAAATCTGTTCTTATTGTTACACAAATCAAGGAAAGCGCCAAACTCAGAAAAATCGCTGAAATATTTAGTTTAATGCTCCCATCCTTTATGAGGAGATAATAATTAATACTTTTATGATTTTGCTTCTAAAAATAAGAATATTAATTTTACACTCGTCATAAAAACTATGAATGGAGAAAAGAGGAATGTTAAAATAAAAATGACAGATCAATCTAAATATGAGAAGTCAGAGGATACAGAAGAAAAAGAAGAGACTAATTTTATAGCAGATGACAATATCTCTTACTCGATTTCTGAAAATAAATTTGATTGGGATTTTATACTTGATAGAGAATGGTCGAAAACAAAAAAGTAATAAGTTCAAAACAATTTGTGGAATTCTTTGGATTGGGAACAAATTTTTATAAAGAAACCTCTAATTTTTTAAAAAGACAAGCGGAATTGAATAAAAGTGGTTTTCAAAAAAAGTTTCGTTTATGGGAATCGGTGTTTAAAAAAATTTACGGCAAGGAAATCGAACAATCTCTTTTTCTCAAACATTCATATTATGTTTCGATTTTGAAAATATTAATATTATTAAATGCTAATACATCCGAAAATAAAACAATCTACGACCATTATAATTTAAATGAACTTAAATTATTCTTCTGTCCTAAATTGGATGAAGCACTTATTTCTGAGATAAGAAAATTTTTCGGGGGAGCAAGGCTAGCTAGACAAGATAATTTTCATGAATTATATCAACATGTGTTTCATGTCGTGACACGACATAAAATCGGTGAATTTTATACGCCGTCAAACCTTGTTGAAAAAATGATAAATGAATCATATAAAATTGGTTTAAAAACATTAGATCCTTCTTGTGGTTCTGGTAGTTTTTTAATAAAACTCATAGTTCGAATTTTTAATTCTGATAATAAGGAATCGGTAATAACCGAAGCAATTGATAACATATATGGGTTTGATATCAATCCTTTAGCAACCTTCACAGCAAAGGTGAATTTTTTATTGTTATTTTTAGATTATTTTAATGGAGAAATTGGAAAAATGCCGAAAATTAATATCTTTTTAATCGATTCTCTCTTTCCTGAGCAATCCAAACCAAACATAGAAAGGGAGATATCAATGCTTTACAAATCATTTGATTTAATTATTGGCAATCCCCCATGGCTAACATATAAAGACATTACTAATAAATCGTATCAATTAAAAATCCGTACATTATCAGAGTTATTAGAGATTAAGCCTTCCAGCCAATATATTACTCACATTGAATTGGCATCAATTTTTTTCTTCACAATACCCCTAAAATTTCTAAAAATTAAGGGAATTTTATTCTTTGTCATGCCCAAGAGCGTGTTAAATGGAGATCATTGCTTTAAGTTCCGAAGTTTCTCCATATTTTACAAGATTGAAATTTGGGATTTCCCAAATAACTATCTCTTTAATGTTGACCATATCTGTTTGAAAGCTGAATATGTAGGTACAAGATCGGAGTTGAAGATTACAGAAAAATATCCGATTAAAGCGAAAATATTTAATAGTAATCTCGAACTTCAAGAAGAAACAATGTATTCTAGTTTTGAATATAACGAAAGAGGAGCCAAAATCATTTTGCCCGAAAAAGAATTGAAATTCTTGGATATGCATTCAATAAGCCCCTATAAAACTCTCTTCTTTCAAGGAGCAACTTTAGTCCCTAGATCACTCGTTTTCTTTAAAATTGATAAAATATATGATAGTTTCTTAGAAATATCTTCCGATCCTAATATAAATATACGGTCTAAGAAGGTCTGGAAGTATAGCTTTCAAAAAAAAGAAATTGAAACTAAATTTGGATTTAAGTCTTTTTTAAACAAAGATTTGATTCCTTTTTGCATCAAAGAATTTAAAAATGTCTTTTTACCCATAACTCGTTCCTTACAGTGGGATGAAAAACTTTTAAATAATAATCCTAAAGCTCTAAGCTTTTACACTGAAAATAATAATTTCTACAAAAAAAATAAAAAAGGAACCAGCAATATTGATTCACTCTTTTTAAACTTAAATTATTGGAACAAATTAACTAAACAAGCGAATAATGAACAATATATTGTTATTTACAACGCAAGTGGCTCACATCTAAAATCAGCTGTTATTGATAACGAAGAACATAACATTATTATTTGTTCGGAAAATTATTATTTTTCTACTAATTCAATAAACGAGGCACATTATTTATCAGCTATTTTCAATTCTCCAGTTATATCAAAGAATATTAAGGTGATTAAATCAAGTAGGCACATTCACAAAAGACCATTCTCTTTCCCAATACCTTTATATGATAACGACAATGAGATTCACAGAAAATTAGCTAAAAAATCTCAAAAATACCACTCCATCGTACAAGATTTAGTATTTAATAATAAAAACATAACATCTGAAAAAGTTAGAACTTTTATTAACATAAAGTTAAAAAAATTGGATATATTAACGAAACAAGTCGTTTTTCAGATATAATTTAAGTTTAAATCGAACCGATGAACTATTTATATCGAAGAAGTGAATTATACAAAAGTTTATCTTTCTTAAATATTTTATTTATTTGATTAAGAGTTAAAAAGTAAGAATTTTTTAGTTGAATTTATAAAGTGAATTTTACAGAATTAGGAATTAACGAATATAACGTTAATGCGTTAAAAAAAATAAATATTTTAAATCCCACACCTGTCCAACAAAAGTCTATACCTTTAATTTTAAAGGGCCAAAATATTATGGCTCAAGCGAGGACGGGTAGTGGCAAAACTTTAGCTTTTGTTCTTCCAATTTTAGAAAGTATGGAATATAAGCGCAATGAGGCTTTAATTTTAGTCCCAACGCGAGAGTTGGCGACTCAAGTTTACGAAGTTATCAGAGAACTCGGAAATTCAAAGGTAAAGGCACTTCCAATATATGGGGGGGTGTCTATCAATGACCAAATAACGAAATTGGAAAAGGGAATAAACATCATCGTTGGAACTCCTGGGAGAATAATCGATTTATACAAAAGAAAAAAGTTAAGGTTGAACGATATACAATTCGCGGTCGTCGACGAGGCCGACAGAATGTTTGATATGGGTTTTACTCCTGATGTGAAATATATTTTAGATCAAATCCATACGGATTATCAATTCATGCTTTTCTCTGCTACTTTTGATAACGGAATCAGAGAATTAGTAAAGAAATACTCAAAGAATCAATTCAAATTTCTCAATTTGAGTAGAGATAACTTGACTGTTGGAAATACGAGACAATATTATTACATGATAGATAATTATAGCGATAAACTCAAAACATTCTTGAAAATTCTACGAAGAGAAAAACCTAAGCACCTTTTGGTCTTCGTAAACACCAAGAAAACAGCTTCTTGGTTAAGAAATAGGTTGAAATCGCTCGATAATTTCGCTTATAGAGCAGATCTCATTTCGGGAGATTTATCGCAATTTCAAAGAGAAAAGATTTTAAATTTATTTAAAGACCACAAAATTAATCTACTAATCGCCACTGATGTGGCAGCACGGGGTTTAGATATCGATAATATATCCCATGTATTTAATTACGATATTCCTAAATATCCAGAAAATTATGTACACCGAATAGGAAGAACATCCCGTATGAATAAACTCGGAGTTGCTATAACACTATGTGTTAAAGATGAATACGAATATCTTTGTCATATCGAGGGATTAATTGATAAAGAATTGAAAGAGAGATTTTTGGATTCCCAAGATAAGCAAGATGAGGGTCGCTATCATAATCCTTTTTATTAAACCTAACTGAGAAGAAAAAACTTTTTGATTTACAAAGTTTAATAAATAATTATTATTATTAGTTTATAAAATTAAACTTGCCTTTAATTATTAAATGAGGTCATAACCATTGCCAAGTAGACGAGGAGACGGAACTCTTGTTTTCAAAATTTGTTTTTACGGCCCTTCTCTCGGGGGAAAAACCACGGCATTAGAATGGGTTTACAATCGAGAGGGTCTTGCAAGTGGGGATATGCAACAAATTCAGGACCCTACTGGACGAACCTTGTTTTTTGATCGTGTAGTAGCAAGAGTTTCTAATGTAGTTTTTCAGGTTTACACCGTAGCAGGGCAACGCAGACATAAATTTCAACGTCAAACAGTTTTGAAGGGTACAGATGCTGTGATATTTACATGGGATAGTCTAATAGATCAGTGGGGTGAGAATATTTGGTCTCTTAAAGAATTACTCAAGTTCTATGGAGATAGATTAATTCCACCAGCGCTTTTTGATCCACCTGAAGTACCAATAGTTGTATTAGCAAACAAAAGAGATTTAGAAGATATCGTGGAGATTTCTAAGTTAAGGCAAGTACTGGATACTGCAAAACTTAACCACTGCTTAATTTACGAAACTATAGCTATTACGGGAGTTAATGTGAAAAGAGCTTTTGTCTACGCTGCTAGGCAAGCTGTACTTAACCATTATAAGAAACTATCGGGTAAAGCAATATAATCCTCATAAAATCTCGATTTCAAATATTTAGAGTTATCTCATTTTTTACTTAGACTTAAGGCTAATAATATCATATCAATAATTGATAATCTTTAGGTTCGATAGTTTTTATTTGTGGCAATTTTTGATAATCTTTATCAGAACTTAGAATGATTGAATCAAGATGCATTGAACTTGCTGCATGCAATGAATCAAAATATGTTAGCTGATATTTATCTCTTATTTTAATAGAAGTTACGATGATTTTCGAGTCCAATGGGATTTCTCCAATATTATTTATGTTTTGGAAAAAGATTAGATCTTTTAGAATGTCATATTCATCTATACTTTTACTTTTTAATATCAGTTCGTATTCTAAATAAGCGCTCGAAGGAATGCAGATATTTTTAAGCTTATTAGAGTCAATTAACTCAAATATTTTTTCCGATATAGAATGTAATTTATCTCCAGCAGAAATAAAGGCTATTAATAAGTCTAATTCAATTAATGGGATTTATTATTCACCTTATCAGCTAGCAATTTATCGGCTTTATGTTCCAATTCTTCATATTTCAAATTAAATTTAGTGTGGCGTCCTTTTAAAAATTTAAGAGGTTCATGTATAATGATTAGCTCTGATTTATCTTTTTCACAAACAATCCAATAAATTTTATCTCCTTTTTTAATATTGAGCTTTTTCCTTATTTCTTTAGGAATAGTTGTTAACCCCTTCTCACTTACTGTTGATATAGCTTTAATTTTAGACCCCAAAGTTAAATTTTAATATTTAATAGATAGATGGATTCTTAGAAATTTAAATTTATCTTAGATTATTTCATAAATATATTATTTCAGGTTCAATTTTATCTTTAGAAATTCTAAGATAGCCATAGGAACTTGTTACAGTGAATTTGTTATCTATTGGTGTGGTTGTTCCTGGATTAAAAAATAATATTCCATTACTTCTTTCATTAACTGGTCGATGAGTGTGTCCAAAAATTACAACATCATAATCGGAATTAAGTAAATCAAGGTTTTTAATCAATCTTTTTATTATGATGTTTGGTCCACCCATTCCGTGGAGTAATAGGACTTTAAAATTATAAATTTTCAATTCTAATTTTTCAGGTAGAGCTTTTATTAATTTAGAATCAAAATCCATATTACCCCGAACTGCTACAAATTTATCTTTCCCAAAAGTTTCGATGAGTTTCTTATACACCCTATAAGAGGTGAAATCTCCTAAATGAAAAACATAATCAACATTTCGATTTTTAAAATCATCTAACACTACATCTGGTAGTTTGTCCGTTCTTTGGGGGACATGCGTATCAGATAATAATCCGATTAAAATTTCCTCTTTATCCGTTTGAATCATTCAAAAAACCTTGAATATTTTGAGTAAGTCAAATTTCCATTATGTAAAATTATTCTTCTTGATTTTCTTGCTTTCTTATCCTAAATTTAACGACTTTTAGTGCAAAATTTACGATTTCCTCCACACTTTTCCATCGTTCTTCGTCTAGTTTACCTTTCATCCAATAATATAAATCTTGTTCAATAGGGACGGTCAAATATATAGGATTTGATAACTGTGCTTCTTTGGAATGTGCTTTATTCCTTAACCAAGAAATGATGTTGGATATCAGTTTAAAGTTATCAGCAGCGTGCATACCGTATGAAGCGTGAAATCCCGAAAACAGAGATAAATTTCCAATAGCTACGATTTTTCCTAAACCATAATGACCAATAGCGATTATAGGAGCATTTTCTATAGGTTCTTCAACCCATTCCTCTCCATCAAAAATCTTATGCCAAGCTGAATCTCCAGAAGAGAAGCCAATTGCAGCCACATCTATATCTTCGGTCTCGACAGATTCATCGATTATAAGAGTACACCCATTAGAGTGAATAACTTGGGCGATATCTCGTGTGATAAAATGTTTCTTAAAATCCTTGATTATTGGTCGAGAAATGTCCTTTGAGAAATTTTCATTATCAAAGAGCTGATCGGGATTGAATTTAATACCGAAATTTTTTGTTAGTTCGTTCAAATTATTTTTATTTTCGATTTCTCCTCCTTTATCATTAATAATAAGAAGAGATCCCCCATCTTTAACATAATTAATTAAAAACTCAATTTCTTCAACGGTTAGGTAAGCTTCAGCAATTGGAACTCCGATGATAAACAAATTATACTCTGCTAATTTTTCGTAAGTAATTCCTGCCTCAATTTTTCCCAATTTTAAATCTGAATTGAATAAGTATTCTATAAAATCATTAAAGCCAGGATCCTCAATCGTCAATTTATTCTTGTGAGAATTATCAAACCCTATATTATACTCCGTTTTCATAAGTCAACATCCTTGAGATGAATATTAATTAATATATGATATAATTTTATTAGATTAAAAATTTAGGGAACATAATTTTTATATATTTTGAATTATATAATTAATTATGGAACCTCAAAAATGGATTTCCCTAATCCAATCATTACTTAGGGAAATTACCACAGAACAGAATAACATTAGAGAATAATATTTGACAAAGGTAAAACACCGAAAGATAAAAACACGGATCAATTATTTAGTCTGTTTAAAAAATTTATTCGCAATAACGGGTAAAAACAACGAAAAACTATTAGAAAAAGCTGATATATTGAATTTATTGGAAAGTGAGTGGTTTGATTCTCTAAAACCCTCAACCAAAAAAATTTATATTTTTATCTTATCGTTTTATTTGAGCCACAGAATAAATCTAATAGTATTGGAATGTAAATTCAAAATCCTTATATTACATTAGTGGATTTTTTAAAACCTATGATTTTTAAAAGTTCTATATTTTTTTAAACTTATTCAATTAAAAAAAAAGTAATTTTTTGATTTAAGATTAGTCATTCAATCTCAAAATGAGCAGGGGGTCTCCATTTTCTTTTTTTGCCAATTCTATACATTATATAACCACCAATTGCATACGAAGATAATAGAATTAGGAGATTAATTCTCCCCCTTATTACTGCATCTCCAATCAAAATTCGTAAGGGAGCCCAAGGAGCTTGAACAAGTACATAACCAATAATAAACCACATGATACCACCGAGACTAAATATACCGAAACTTACTAAGACTATTCCAGTAATGAGCTTCAAGAGTTTAAGATTTCTAATACGTTTAAGAGTATATATTAAAAGAAAAAATGCTAAACCTAAGATTGTTGAAAAGATAGCATGTCCTAAATCGTAAATCCCGACAAAAAATAACCCCCAAGATGATATCATCCATGATCCATAAGCTCCAATATAAACATAAACCCAGTTTTTATTAAGATTCTTCCCGAAAATTTTGATTTTTTCTTTCAATTTCCTTTTATTTGAATTCTTTTCATTATCATTCATAGAATCTACCCTCTTTAGCATATATAGTTAGCAACAACCAAAAATTTGACACATTATATAAATACTTCTAGTTTGAAAGTATAAAGATAGTAAAGTTACACAATAAGCACCGGCTTTTTTCCTTTCCAGATAGCCATCACCATCCAAGTAATAGAAAATACTAATCCAAATGATATTGAGAAAATAAGACCCTTTAGTAGATCTCTTTCTAATATTAAATCGAAAATCAACCCCATAATGATAGCAGTTGGAAGACCTACTAATCCAACCATAACAGGGATTTTTTTATTCTTTTTCATTTCCTAATTTTTTGTTTTTAATTTAAATTTATAGATCGTGACTAAAATTTACACTTTAGTCAAATATAATAATGCATAATCTCAGTTATAACACTATTCATAGTGGGTCCACTTTTTTTTTAATCAAATTTTCCATTTTAACATTATTGTTTATTTAAGTTAAATTTTCTTTAAAATTGAGTCCAAAAATAAATCTAACAATTTTGAAATGTAAATTAAAAACTCTTATTGGAAATTAATTATCTTATAATTATCATTGTTTTTAGATAATGAAGATTCAAAAATTTAAAATCATTCTATCTCTTATATTCTGTTAAATCACTCAAAAATAAATATTTGAATATTATTAATGATTATGAAATTCAAAAATAAAAATTATATTCATTAAATTTTATTAGATTAAAAATTATTTCAATTATGAGAATTAAAAATTATAAGCAAGTGGAGAATAAACCTGCAGTATTGAGTGATGGTACTCCTGTCAAAGATGTCAATGTGAGATGGTTAATTGATAATGAGCATGATGGAGCTAAAAATTTTGCTATGAGACGATTTGAAGTAAAACCTAATACTGAGGTACCTATTCATAGTCACCCTCAAGACCATGAAATCTATATATTAAGTGGTAAAGGTAAATTTTACGATGATTCTGGAACGGAGGAAATTGTTGAAAATGGAGATGTGATTTATATTTCTCCAAATGAGAAGCATGGCATCGCAAATCTTGGTAAAAAAGATTTTATTTTTTTATGTTCAATTCCCTATCTTAGTGATTAGAATTTTAATAGGATTAAAATCCTTTATTTTTCTTCTTCACCATCTTCGATTTGTGTTGCGCACTTACCAATTGCGACAACTGAATCTTTAGCATAAAGTTTTATTACTCTAACTCCTTTAGCCTTTCTATGAGTAATTCTTATCGAGTCCACAGGCACCCTTATGACTTGTCCTTGCTCCGTACCAATCAAAATATCCATAAGTTTTGCTATTTTTATCGCAATAACTTTATCTTTTTTTATAGGATCTAATGTTATATTCTTTACGCCTTTTGCAGCACGACCTGTTTTTCTATATTCCTTGAGGAATGTTCTTTGTCCATAACCTTTTTCAGTTAAGGTCAAAATTATATTATCGTCAGTAACAAGTAAACTCTCAATTACTTCGTCTCCTTCCCTTA
>CAZDTP010000015.1:0-5184 GCA_964508365.1 uncultured archaeon | reverse complement strand
GTCATAATGAGCATTTCGTTTGTGTTAAAGTTATGAATAGGGATCATCTCGGATATTCTTTCTCCTTCTTGTAGAGAAATCAGATTTATAATAGGTTTTCCTCTAGCAGTGCGTTGTTGTAATAGGATTTCAAAACATTTCAATGAATAAACGCGACCTTTAGATGTAAAAATTAAGATAGTGTCATGGGTAGAACAAACAAAAAGATCGTCTATAATATCCTCTTCACGAATAGTCATTCCTTTTTTTCCACGTCCACCCCGCCCTTGAGAACGATAATCTTCTACTGATATTCTTTTTATATACTGATTTTTAGTAAAAATTACCATTGTAGGTTCCTTTTTAACTAAATCTTGCTTTACAATTTCCTTTCTCTCTTCTTGATCTATAATTTCGATTCTTGTCTTTCTTTCATCCCCGTATTTCTTGCTTAATTCTGTTAATTCTTGCTTAATGATGTCTAACTGAATTCTTTTGCTACTCAAAATCTTTTCAAATTCTTTGATACTTTTGTTTAGTGATTGTTCTTCATCAACTAATTTCTGTTGTTCTAAATTAGTTAATCGTGAAAGCGGCATACTTAATATTGCTTGGGCTTGAATATCACTTAATTCATAAACCTCTTTTATCTTCTCCTTCGCATCATTCGTATCTTTAGCAGTTTTAATAATTTTGACGATATCGTCAATGTTATTTAAGGCAATTAAAAGACCCTTAACCTTATGGAGCCTATCATTCGCTTTCTTAAGGTAAAATTGAGTTCGTTTGTAAATAATCTTAAGACGGTGCTCTATATATTCTTCAATCAATTCTTTTAAATTAAGGATTTTAGGTTGTTTACCTTCATTGATTAGCACTAAATTGTTTATGCTAATTGTTGTTTGAAGTCTTGTTCGTTTAAATAGAATATTTTTAATTATTACTGGTTGAGCGTTTTTGGATAATTCTATTACAACTCGCATTCCCTTTCTGTCTGATTCATCTCTCAAATCTCGAGCATCTTTGAGTGTTCCATCTTTTATTAGCTTGGCAATAGATTCGACAAGTACTGTCTTGTTCACTAAATAAGGAATCTCAGTAATAATCAAGCGGTTTTTATTCCCTTTGGTTTCAAACTCAACCGTCCCTCTTAAAGTTAGATTTCCCGTACCAGTTGTATATGCAGTGTAAATACCATTTGTGTCAGTAATGCTTCCTCCTGTTGGAAAGTCCGGTCCTTTTATAATTTCCATAAGTTCTTCAACCGATATCTCAGGATTATCAACCGTAGCATTAATTCCATTACAGATTTCTGCTAAATTATGAGGAGGCATTGAAGTGGCCATACCTACTGCGATTCCTTTTGTACCATTGATTAACATATTTGGAAGTTTAGCGGGTAAAAATACTGGCTCCTGTAGACTATCATCAAAGTTTGGTTGAAAGTCTACGGTTTCATTATCTAAATCTTCAATCAGTTCGTTAGATATTTGTGCTAATCTCGCTTCAGTATATCGCATAGCAGCGGGAGGATCTCCATCAATCGATCCAAAATTCCCTTGAGGATGTATTAAAGGATATCTCAAAGAAAAGTCTTGCGCCATGCGGGCTAAACTGTTATATACTGCGGCGTCTCCATGAGGATGGTACTTACCCATGCATTCACCTACAATTCTTGCAGATTTCACATGAGGTTGATTGTAGAAGTAGTTATTGTCTGCCATTGCGTAAATTATTCTCCGATGAACTGGTTTGAGTCCGTCTCTCACATCTGGAATCGCACGCCCAATAACAACGGACATAGCATAGTCTATATAACTACTCTTCATTTCTTCTTTTAATAATATTTCTACAATATTTTCTGAAGTCATTTTCAAACCTAAATTTAGTTGATAAAAAAATAAAATTTAAAGATCAAATATCTAACACATTTACTTCATCAAAATTTGAAAAAATGTATTTTCTTCTAGATAATACTTCTTTACCCATCAATTTCGTAAAAATTAAATCATTTTCAATAAAATTTTCATAGCCTACTTTCTTTAAAGTTCTTGTTTCTCGATTCATTGTAGTTTGGTAAAGCTCGTCAGGGTTCATCTCACCTAAACCTTTGTACCTTTGGATTTTTATTGATTCATTATTTCTTAATTTATGCTTTTCCGTCAATTCTTCTAGCTTTTCTTCTTTTACTTTATCTGAAAGGACATAAAATTTATCTTTCTTATACGAAACTTTATAGAGCGGCGGTGCAGCTAAATAGAGGAACCCACCGTCAATCAGTCCCCGCATATATCGAAAGAAAAAAGTTAGCAAGAGAGTTTCGATGTGTTTTCCGTCAATGTCACTATCACACATGATAATAACCTTATGATATCTTAACTTACTTAAATCAAAATCTTTCTCAATTTCCTCAGGTTCCTCAGTTTCTTTAGATACCTCAGGTTCCCCCGTTTCTCCATTTTCTTTTTCAAAACCATTTACTTCGTTATATTCTTGAATTCCTGCCCCAAGTGCTTTAATTATGGATATGATCTCATTGTTTTGTAATATTTTATCCAATCGTGCTTTCTCTACATTTAATATTTTACCCCTTAGAGGTAATATCGCTTGATAAGTTCTATCTCTTCCTTGTTTTGCTGATCCTCCTGCAGAATTTCCTTCGACTATAAAAATTTCACACTCTTTTGGATCATTTGAGGAACAATCGGCTAGTTTTCCTGGCATTCTGGCACTGTCTAAGACAGATTTTCTACGGATTAACAATCGCGCTTTTTGGGCGGCTTCTCTTGCTAATTTAGCGTTTATTGTTTTTAAAACTATTTTTTTAGCTACCTCAGGGTGTTCTTCTAAGTATTGAGTCAATTTATCAGTAACTATTTGGCTTATAATTTGTCTAACTTCAGGATTACCTAGTTTGATTTTGGTTTGACTTTCAAATTGCGGATCGGGTAATTTAACAGAAATAACAGCGGATAAACCCTCTCTAGTATCAGCACCACTTAGAACATGTTCTTTATACTTCTTTTCCATGAAGTTTTCAATATAAGAATTAAAAGTCCTTGTAAGAGCAGATTTAAATCCTGTAAGATGAACACCTCCTTCTGCAGTATTAATTGTGTTAGCATAGGTAAGAATATTAGTTTGATAGGTGGTATTATACTGCATTGCTAGATCACAGTAGATAATTGAACCATTCTCATCTTCTACCGAATCACTTATATAGATAATGTCATTATGGAGAGGCTGTTTATCTTTATTCAAATACGAAATAAATTCTTTAATTCCTCCTTCATAATAAAATTCTTCTTTTTCGTCTTTAATTTTATTATGAAGCGCAAACCGTGCTTGAGGAGTAAGAAACGCGAGTTCTCGCATTCTGTTGGCAATTGACGAAGAACTATAGATTACTTCATTTTTATCAAATTCAAAAATCTCGTCATCTGGATAAAAAGTTATTTTTGTATAAGTTTTATCGGATTTAATTTCAATTATTTCTGGTTCTGATACTTTTTTTCCTTTGGAAAATCTCTGTTTGTATAGTAGTCCATCTCTGCAGATTTCAACATCCATCCATTCTGTTAGAGCGTTAACGACAGAAAGTCCAACACCATGTAATCCCCCGGAAATTTTATAACTCTTATTATCGAACTTGCCTCCAGAATGTAAATATTCCATAATTACTTCAAGGGCAGGTCTATTATATTCTGGGTGGATATCAATAGGAATACCTCTCCCATTATCATGAATTTGAACAGAATTATCTTTAAAAAGAATAACCTTGATGTCATTGGCATATCCACCAATAGCTTCATCTACAGCATTATCAAGAACTTCGTAAATAAGATGATGGAGTCCTCTTTTACCCTGATCTCCAATATACATTGCAGGGCGTTTACGCACTCCCTCTAATCCTTTCAGAACCTTAATGTTATCTGCATCATAAGAGTCATGATTAGGTTCGTTATCAGGCATAGAAATCTAATCTTGATTATATGTTTTGTAAAGGTAAATATATCAAATATAGTTGAAACTTAGGTGATAATTTAACAATTTACATATAATGTAAAGTATTGCGTAATTATAAAGATTAGCACATTTTCTTCACGCTTGAAATCTAAATTTAATGAATTATATGAACCAAAATTGTGAGATCTAGTTATGTCTTGCTGAATCATTTAGAAATTATCTGAATATCGTGAGGTTTAAAAAATAGAGCTTGAATTTACGCCGTTTTCTAACGTAAATATGTGAAAGGATCTATTCGCTTTTTCTAATTTCTTCTGCAATTTTTATGATTTCCGTCAATTGCTGATTTACATCATGAGTGCGAATTATGTGTGCTCCTTTATAAATTGCTATTGCTGTCGCTGACAGAGTTCCATTTAATCTTTTTTCTGGTTCTGTGATATGTAATGTAGCTCCTATAAACGATTTTCTGGAAATTGCTATTAATATTGGCTTATTAAGAGATCGAAGTTTATCTAAATTCCCAATTATTTTCAAATCAAATTCAGGTGTTTTTTTATTTACCCATCTTCCAATTCCAGGATCTATAATTATTTTTTTTCCATCGTAACCTTTACTTTCTAGTTTTTCAATGGTTTTGTTAAGTTCATGTCTTA
This sequence comes from uncultured archaeon, assembly GCA_964508365.1. GTDB lineage: Archaea > Asgardarchaeota > Lokiarchaeia > Sigyniarchaeales > SOKP01 > SOKP01. The sequence continues at coordinate 583 of CAZDTP010000015.1, read as the reverse complement.
TTTCATCAGTTGTCAATAAATCTCCTGGAACTTCCTTTGAAGCCATTAAAATAATTGGTAAATCATTTTCTGCAACAAAGTCACCTAAACCAAGATCAGTTTTTAAGCAACTTACATCGTTAACGATGATTTTTTTCTTAAATTTGGCAGATATTTGTAACGCTCTCTGAGCTACTCTTCTATATTGAGTGTCAATTGATAAAATGATATTATCTGGGATAATTTTACATACTATATTCATCGCTGATTCCATTCGATTAATTTCTTCCTCAATAGTAATCTTTTCCGCCCAAGGAGCAGTTGATCTAGCACCCAGATCCAGTATTGCTGCACCATTACTAATCATATTCTTAGTCGCAAGTTTTATTATTTTTGCATTATCGTACACCGAGCTTTTATAGAATGATTCAGGACTTAAATTTAGCACTCCCATAATGATAGTAGGATAATTATCGCCAACTTCTAAGAACTTGAAAAATTTTGCATATATTTCATTCATGGTTAACGATATTTTAAAAAAAGTATATCAAATAAGTTTAATTTTTTTTAATATATTGGAGTTATTTGCACTTAAACTTCCCTT
>CAZDTP010000014.1:0-72189 GCA_964508365.1 uncultured archaeon | reverse complement strand
TCTGTTTAAGCTCCACCCAATCTGCAGGTTCGTAACAATCAGAACAATTAATTCTTGGAGGCATCCAAGTTTTTCCGCACTTCTTACATTTTGTACCTAAAAGTCTCTTATTTTTCATCACTTCAATAAAAAACTTCGATTGTCCACCCATCGTGTATTTGTAGTTAATTTTTATGACATCTCGAATTTGATGGTCTTGAAACTCTTCGCTCATGGTTTCTTCATCCCCTCCTCGTTTACCATTACGATTATAGCAGCATAGGCAGCACCAGGACCTCCAATAGAATGAGATATAGCTCTCCCTTTATTAATTGATACTTGATGTTTTCCTGCTTCTCCTCTTAATTGAAGAGCAGCTTCACCTGTGCTCATAATTCCCGTTGCACCAACAGCGTGTCCACAACCTATCAATCCACCTGAGGGACAACACGGGAGTTCTCCCTCTAACCATGGACCCTCTCCTGGTTTTTCAAATGTTTTCTTTATCCACGGACCACCCTCTCCAAAAGGTACGAATCCAAGTTCCTCATACGAGATGACTTCTTGACTGGCGAATTGTCTTTATGACAAATAATGTCCAGAGAAGGCATCATGAAGCTCAGCGAGGTCAATTTGGTTCTTTATCTTACTATAATCAAGACCAGCCATTTTATAAGCGCCTTTTGCAGCATAGATATTTGAATAAAGACGACCCATATCCTCCCGATTACCAATAAAACAATCAGTATTCGCTGCATCGACTCCGGTAATCCATATTGGTTTTTCAATTTTTAACTCCTTCACTTTATCTTCTGATGCCAGAATAAGTGCAGCGGAAGCTTCCGAATACAAGCAACAATCAAGCATCTTGAAAGGAAAACATATGATACGTGAGTTTAGAACATCCTCCACGCTTACTTTCATTGGAGATTGTGCCTTCGGGTTTAATATGGCATTTCCGTGATTCTTGACGCTAACATAAGCCATTTGTTCTTCAGTTGGATTACCAAATTCTTCGTAATGAGCGTTAACCATTGAAACATATGAACTGGCGGCCATCATACCCATTGGATATTCGTATGTCATGTCTGCTGAATAAGCGATTGCGTTCAAGACTTCAGGGGTTGTCACACCGGTCTGTTCGTCATAACAGTCATTACATTTCTCCACACCAAGACAGAGACATAGATCAGAAAGCCCAGAGGCTACTTCCGCGTATGCCATTCTCACGGTATAACCTCCAGTAGCGCCCCCAGAAGCTATTCGCGTTCCCGGTTTATTATTCATTCCGATGTACGAATTTATAAAGATATCCGGCATGAATTGTCGTTCAAATAACTCGTTATATATACCATAAACCGTAGATTCTAAATTGTTATGAGTAATTTCCGCCCCATTTTTGTTCGCATCTTCCAAAGCGAGTTTAGTCGCATCGTAGGCGAGCTCGAAATATGTTTTATCCAAATATCTTGCTCTAAAAGGGGTAATTCCTACCCCAACAATAGCTACTTTTTTCATTATTTTCACTTAAAATTGTTTTGTGTTTATTTAGGTTTTAAATATAATTTACATTAGATTTTTTTCTTAATTAATGTTGAGGAATCTTTTTAAGACAATTGAAAAACAAGTTACAGGTAGAATTTTTATTATAATAATAATGTGATATCAATTGCATTTACAATGAAAACTCAAATTACTTCATTTTTCTTTGTTTTCTTTTTTCTAACCTTCTCCTAACAACGCAATAAACTGGGCCGGTAAATATAGTCACATAACAAGAGTTGCAACTCCTACATTTAGCAGGTTTTAAATCACCATTCATCCATCGATTCGGAAGATTCGGTTCATATATTAAGGGTCTGCTCAAAGAGATAAAATCTGTTATCCCTGCTTTAAGGAAATTTTCAGCAGAAATAGGGTTTTTAATTCCACCCATCAGAATCATTTTGCAATTTTTCATAGAAGGTTTTAATTCTTTAACAATTGGTAGAAAGTAATTTTCTTCTTCTGGTGATTTAATCTGTCTGCTTGGATATGCGTTCTTTGTTCCAATTTGAGTTTCACCTATTCCTCCACTCGGTTCTATTGCCTCGAAACCTTTATCCACTAATATCTTAGCAATTTCTAAACCTTGTTTCATTTCTAAACCTCCAGATACAAAATCTTTTGTCTGTAATTTAATTATTACAGGAAATTTCTTTCCAACTTCATCTTTAAGACCATCATAGATTTCGGTTAGTATTCTTGCCATGTTCTCATTGGTTCCACCATAATTGTCAGATCGCCTATTTGTATAAGGTGAAATAAAATTACTTAAAAAGTAACCATGTGCAGCATGTAATTGAACCATGTCATATCCGCTTTCATAAGCTCTTCTTCCTGTTGCAACAAATTTTTGTATTAGGTCTTCAATTTCAGGTTTTGTTAATTCTCGGGGTGTTAAACCAGTAATTTTATCAGGTATTGGAGAAGGAGCAACGGGAGGATATTTAGGATGAGCTCCCTGACGTCCAGTATGTGCAATTTGAGCCGCTATTTTAACTTCATGATAATTGTGAACAGCCTCAACCAATTTTCTTTGACCAGGAATAAAAGAATCATTATCTAAACGAAGTTGATATGCACTCATTGTTCCACTAGGATCAACGCCTATAAACTCCGAAATTATTAAACCCGTTCCACCTTGAGCCAATTCATCATAAAACTCAACTAATGTATTGCCCACTATTCCGTATTTTTCTGATTTTCGTGTATAAGTCGCTGATCGAACAATTCGGTTTTTAATTTGAACATTTCCAATCTTTTCTGGACTGAATAAGGTATTTAATTCCATACAAATCACATATATGAGAGTTAATAACTAATAGAATTTAATTCTATTGAATTGTCAACATTGATACTGATGAATCGCTTATAGATGTCTACGGAAGTGAAAAGAACTATTAGAACCTATATTAAGTGAAATAAAAAAGATTTTTAAGGGCAAAAAAAACTTTTTAAAAAAAAATGTCGAGTAATAATAAATTCAATAATCTCTTTTATAAATAACACCCGAGAATCCAAGAACGCTAAAATTTAGATATCAATGGATAGTATTCTCGGTTTGATATTTTCAACAAACCTTAGTTGTATAAAAGCATCCATGAAGTAACAATTTTTTATACCCATTGGTCTCGCTTTTTAGCTTTTAATAAAAATATACCATGAGATAGCGACCACAAGATAACCCCAACGAGTGCAAACCATTGAAATAAATAGTACATAAACAGTTCTTCTATTCCGACTATTAAAGAGAGAAGATATCTTATCCAAACTATACCATATAATACACCAGTAGTAAATGATATAATCATTAGAATCTTGGAAATCTTTATATCTAAAAGTTCAATTCTTCCAATTAAAATTAAAGAAATTGTACCTGTTACATAGTGGATTCCTGCAGCAATACCATGAGTTAAGAATAACAGCAAAACATTCCTCTCTGAAGGAACTAAACTTAAGATATTATGGCTAATAATTGCTAAAAAGGAACTCAGTGCGGTAATTTTGAATAAAAAAGGATAATTCTCCTTAATAGTAAAATAATTTATTAAAGATATGTATGTAGGGATTTGACAGAAACTAGCAATTATTAATCCAACACTAAAAATTATGCGTGAGATTACTGGTCCTGATATCAAATCACTTACTGCATATGATACTATACTGAAATTAGGATTCACAGATAAGTTCAAAAAAAATGAAATTAGAGCCGATAACGCCATCGATATTGCTCCACTAATTCCAAAATACCCTCCATTATCTCGAATGAATTTAAATACACGATTTTCCATCAGATTACCCATTGTTTCTGCAAATTAAAGGTCGTTAAAAATATAAATGATATTTATGTCAATTTTACATGTAGATTTCAATTTAAACTTATTTATAGGAAAGAATAAATTTAGTTCTTTATTGGTATCGTTTAAATAAAATTTCAATTTAATAATCGTATGAGCAATCAAGATTTAATTTTGTATGAATTGAGAGGACGTATCGCTAAAATCACAATTAATAGACCAGAAAAAGCACATTCATTCAACGGTGATATGTTAAAATCGCTACACACAAAGTTGATTGAAGCAGACAATGATGAACAAGTTAGATGTATTCTAATAAAAAGTACTGGTCAAAAATTCTTCTCTGCGGGTTACGATTTGAAAGAAATTCAGGGTGATCCAAAAAATGTCGCTACTATTCAACAGTGGGGGAGAAAGGTCAATGAAACAATGCTCCTTATGAAAAAACCAGTTATCACGCAAATTCAAGGCATAGCGATTGGTTTTGGAGTCATGTTGATATTGGCTTCTGACTTAAAAATCTTTGCAGATAGACCAATGGAAGAACTATATCTAAAACTACCAGAAATTGAAATTTCAGCATTTCCCCAGACAGGAGCAACTCTTTTACCTTTACTCTCATTTGGACTTAGCTATGCTAAAAAAATACTATTAACAGCTGATAAGGTTGGATTAGAAGAATTAAAGAACATAAATTTTCCTACAAGAGTTTTTCCACTTGATCAACTCGATGCTGAAACTCTTTCTTTTGCAAAACAGATGGGTAAGTATCAAATGGAATTTCTAATCTTTATAAAATCAATGCTAACAATCATGAATAAAAGGTATATCAAATCGTGTTTCGACTTAGAAGAAGATTGCGGGAAAGTCGCTTATGATAAAAAGAAAAAAACCATGAAAGAACTTGATGAATTTTTAGAAGGAATGCGTGAAAAATTGGTCTAATCTGACTAAAAAAAGTTAATCATCATACTTCATTGCATAGTAAATTTCTCTGTATTAGGTTAGATTTAGTCTCAAAATAATACAAGAAGTAAAGTTATTTATCAATTTTTTAATATTGCTTCTTTAATCTGTTTTGCCGCTTTAGTTGGATTTTCTGATTTAGTAATCGCACCACCAACAATGATAATATCTATTGCGTAAGGTTTTATTTTTGGAATGTCGTTTAATTGAATACCTCCAGCTATCGCTAATTTGGGACAATTATATACATCTGCTAAAGATTTTAATTCCGATAGAGGAGAATGCCTTGATTCTTGACGGTCTAACCCACTATGCACTAAAGCGTAACTTAATCTTCTACCTTTATAATTAAGTGTTTTTATTTCTTCCAGCCTCTTTTTAGGGCGTCTAGACATAATAAGATCTGCCATAATTTCTACCTTAAACTCATCAGCAGCGCGTAAAGTCTCCTCTATTGTAATATTGTAAGCATCGGCCAGTACAGTAATAATATCCGCGCGTGCTTTAGCAGCCATACGCACTTCAAGATATCCAGCATCAGCTATTTTTAAATCAGCACAAATTAATTTATCGGGATAAGTTTCTTTTAATATTCGAACAGCTTTTATACCTTCAGACTTTATTAAAGGTGTACCTGCTTCCAAAATATCTATATATGGTGCCACTTTAGATGCTAATTTAAGAGCATCATCCATATTTTCAAGATCTAATGCAACTTGTAAACGGGGGATCGAATCTAGATTTTTTAAGTTTTCCAATTAAATTAGGCTTATTTATAATTTGATAATATTCGTAAATATTAAATATTATTTTAATAAATTTTGTAAAATTTTTTCAAAAGCTTTGATAACTTTTTCGTTATCTTCTATTGTATGTTGTTTATTGTATTTATGATGCTAGTCTTAGTTGATACTTCCAAATTTTTTCATAAAAATAATTTTCACGGTATCACTAATTTTAGACAAATTTATCCACATATAAAAAAGATTTTTTAATCTCAAAGGGTAGTATTAACTATCATATAATGAAATCTATTTAGGTAAAAAGATGATAAAGACTAGATTAACTGAATTATTTGGGATTAAATATCCTATTATAAGCGCTCCGATGGGACCTTTTTACACCACTAAGTTGACGGTTGCCGTTTCTGAAGTAGGGGGGCTTGGTGTAGTAAGTCATGCGACTTTACGGGGAAAAAATTCTGTTAAAGATATGCTTGCACAATTAGATTATGTGCTTGAACACACTGATAAACCCTTTGGTGTAAATGTTAGAACTGCTCGGATACAAACTGATCATAAAATAATGTTAAGGAAAATTATTCAGAATATTAAGCAAAATCCAAAACTTCGTGAACAATTAGTTTACATTATCACGAGCGCTGGAGGTTCAAGCTTTGCAAGTAAGTTGTTAAAAGAGAAAACTCCAGATGTAAAACATTTCCATGTTTCTCCGGCGTTATGGTTAGTAGATAAATCATTTGCTGCGGGCTGTGATGGTGTATGTGCGACTGGAACTGAAGGGGGAGGTCATCAAAGTTACGAAGGAATTACTACGTTAGTTCTAGTTTCACAAGTGGCTCGAAAATATCCCGAAAAATTGCTAGTTGCTTGTGGAGGTATCGCAAGTCCGGAAACTGTAGCCGCTGGATTAGCTATGGGGGCAGATGCCGTTGCTATGGGAACACGCTTTATAGCCTCTACTGAAAGCGAGTTTCACCCTAATTACAAAGCTTTAATTCCACCAGCAACAGCTCGAGATACTATGCTCACCACGGGTGGTTTTGGTCCGATTAGGTTACTGAAAAATAAGTATTGCCTTGAACATGGCGAAATCATAACAAAGGAAGAAAAAATAGCTCAAGAATTAGCATATGAGATGGATTCATTTCTAGAAGATCTCTATCGTTACGAAATCGTGTATACCCAAGGAGATGTAGAAAATGGAGCAATACCTGCTGGGCAAACTTGTGGGCTAATTGATTCAGTAATGGGTGTTAGTGATATCATTACGGGATTCTCAAGAAAAGCGGAAGAAATATTAAAAAATTTATGTGCAAATATCTCCTAAAAGATTACAGACCAATCCTTATTTTTTTCATTTTTTTTCTCAAACTTTTTATGAACAATAATTCTTTTTTTTAGTTAATGAAACAAGCCTCATTTAGATTACAAAATAAAATTCGAGAATTATCTAAATTAACATATAAAGCCATAACATTATTACCAAACTGTAAATCGTGCGGTACTTGTATAAGATTTTGCCCTTTAAATATTAGGAAATTGAACGATCAAGGAAAAGCTATCACAATTACTACTGATTATATTTGTGGGGGTTGTTCTGTATGTTATCATAGGTGTCCAAATGACGCAATAAGACTAGTCAGTGTTAAAAGATAATTTTTTTATTTACAAAAAATAAGGAAATTATTAAATATAAGTGAAAATAAATGACTAATAAGTTTAATTTAACATTTTAAAATCTTTAACATAAATGTTAATAATGAAATCTAATGTGATGTGAAAAGAAAAATGAAAAGAGAAACTAGTTTAAAATTTCGATATAAAACATATTCTATTGCAGCTTTAGTTATTATCTTATGTTTGCCTATATCCAATTTTATCTTCGGTAACCTATTTATTAATGATGTCTCAAACAAACCTAAGACTCAAGCTGAGGATTCTGGAGAAGATTCTATTATATGGAAATTAGGTAAAGGCTTTCCTGGTTCTGGAGCAACAATGCAACCTAGAATAGTCAATCTTACAGAAGGAGGACCTCCATTAATTATCGTTGGAACTGATGGAGGTATTGCTACAATTACATTAGATGGTGTTCTCAATATGAGTTATAGAACTTTTGGACCTGTAATTGATTTTGAAATAATTGAAGATATTTCAGGTGATAATAAAGATGACATTGTATTTGTTACTTATTTTCAAGAACATCCAAATATAATCGCAATTTCTTCTAATAATGGGTCAGAACTATGGAAGTTTAAGCCTACAATCGAAGGTATTAGTCCTGAGACGTATCAAACACAAAATTTTATTCCATATTCATGGGATATTAAATTAATTAATGATATAACTTCTGATTTGATATCAGAAATCGTAATTTCTTCGTGGCATAGATTAATCGTTGTAAATGGAAAGTCTGGAAATAAAGTATGGATGAATGATCAAGACTTTACCAACGATGTTTGGAAAATAGAAGTAGTAGAAGATATAAATGGTAATGGATTTGAAACTATTATTGCCGGTTCAGAAGAAGGTAAATTATGTGCATTTGATTCTCAAGATGGAAGCAAACTTTGGACTTTTACAGTACAAGGAACAGAAAAGCTAGTCTATGGCATGACTGGTCTTACTCTTCAAACGATACCTAATTCTATCGATGATATAAAAGTTGTTGGAGATGTTAATAATGATGAGATTAATGATATTTTAATAGCTTCTGATGATGGGTATTTACGATTAATTTCTGGAAGGTATGGCAATCTTCTTGATAATCATATTTGTTATAATTTAAGTAGTACTACAGAACAATATTATGGTACTTACCCAACATCACCATATTCATCAGTACAAAGAATATTTATGAAATCTGGAATAAAAATTTACGAAATTCCGGATATTAATAATGATGGGGTTAAAGAATACATCTCAATCGCAACTGATCTCGATTATTCTAGTTATGCTTCAACCCAAAATAAAATAATTCAAGGTAAAATATTTAATATAAATCCTTTATCCGTTATAAATGAGATAAACATCACCCATAGTCAAAACTGGACTTATAATAGCTTTTTCCTTAGTTCTTATCCAGAAATAATTAAAGTAGATTCTGATGTTTATATTTATTATTATTCATATGATACTAGTAGTTATTATGGTTCAACTACCACAGCATTAATTAATCGATATCACATTGATGACGATAGATCTCTAAATCCAGAGGTTGTGTATACAGATCCTGGTCAATATGAACGTGTATCGGTTTATAGTGGAAGTGAGAAAGGACATTATTTCTTGAATGTTGGTGATCTTAATAGTGATGGTGTGGATGATTTATTTGCCATTACTGCAAATGGTCGCTATTTATGTATCGATTGTAAAAATAATGATATCCTTTGGGTAAGAACTCAAGAAGCGTCTGAAATAGAGATAAGTGAAACTAATGATTTAAACGATGATGGATTGAACGATTTTCTCGTAATTCAAAAAAGCAATTTTGATCCAGATTGGATTCCATCTGAAAGCTCTTCAGAAATTACAGAAATAGCAACCATTATAGTTGAATTATATACAATTGATGCAAGAACGGGAAATATTATTTGGTCCTTAAATATTCCTCTACCAGAATATTATAAAGGGATAAGGGACTTAAAAAATGTGGGGGATATTACTGATGATGATATTGATGATTATGGAGCATGGATTATTCCTTCAATAATACCTTCTGATATTTCGGAAATTATAACAAATCTAATAGGGAATGGATCAATTGATTCAAGTGAAGTAGAAATGATATATAGGTCTCTCTTAACTAATTATACTAAAGTTTTAGCTATTGATGGTTCTAACGGGACTATAATTTGGGATTCCCCTATGATAGATTTTCCATATAAATTTTATCGCCAATATGAATACAATGGGTCTTATTTAGATCCAATTGAAACACAATCCTCTGGAAATCATATATATAATAGAATTAATGATGAAATAGATGATTCCTGGATTTATACTAATTTTAATATTCGGTGGGGAGAATCATGGAATCCCTTATCGTTAGCGCAAGCAAGTAGCATTCAACTTATTAGCGGTACTTCTTCCGATAGCTTAACTGATTTATTGGAGGATGAAGGAAATTATACAATTAAAGCTGAAAATGTTGGAACTTCTTGGAAAGCGATAGTAAATCTAACAATTCCAGTTGATTTACTTGATGATCATTTATTGGGGGCTATGGAATGTCCACTTTCCCAAACTGAACGATTATCTGCTCTTAAAATGCAAACTAGTCTAATGGTAAATACTTCATCTTCTAGTTGGTACAATTTTACTTATGAAATGTTTGATGTAACAAATAGCAAATGGGTTTTATGCAACTGGAGTTCAGGAACTACAACTTGGAATAATCACACTTATCCTGATCTTAAAGGTAATTATATACATCCTTCACTTGATAACTCTTTTCAGGATGATCTTATGTGGGTAATTACGCGTGGAACTCACGACTCAGATGACTTTATTGAATTTGATTATGAGAATAAAACTACATTATCGAATTTCTTAGATATGAACAAAAATATTCAAATTCGGTTAAATATAACAAACGGTAATAGTGCATTTAATTTGACGATTAATGATTTTGGTCTTGCACCATTTTATTGGGGGTTATTTAACAATGAATACGATAGATATTATACATGGAAATATACTACTGATATATATGACGAAGATCAATTTGATGTTAGCAATCTCCTAAATTTAGAAATTCAAGACTTTGAGGTTGTTAATGGAACTGATGATCAATATTTGGATTTAATTGCTATAATTGGTGTTGAAAGCTACGATACACCAAATACATGGAGTACAAGAATCCGCCTTTTTGATCTAAAAAACAATGAGGCTTATACTAAATGGAGTCTTAATCAAACCTTTATTCCATATCAAAATGTACGGGTTTTACCTCTAAATAATAGTCTTAATAACTGGTTATTAACTGGAATTTTCCAATTCGGAAGTAATTTTAATTGTTCTCATAAATTAATAAGTGATCCTTATTGGGGATCTCAACTATCTCATTTTGAAAGTTATTCAGACTCTAAAGTATTAATTAATTATTCATGGCAAATCGTCCTAAGCTTTCCAGGAGAAGAATATTCCATTCCTAAATCTTATGAATTTCCTGGAAAAACAATTATATCGAAAGATGGAAAAGTAGGAATTATTGTAGGAGAATATGGAAATATTGAAAATGAATGGGGGTGGTCCACTTTTTCTTTGATCAATATTCGAATAATAGGTATTAATAGCCGTTCAACAGTATGTAAAATCCCAACAGAAAATTTGGAATCAGCTATCTATAATTCGGAGAGTAATGTAGGAAAGATTGACTTTGGTGTAGAAGGTGCAGGCTATCTATTACTATTTTCCCATGAAGATTTCAATGGCGATGATTTCCTTGATCATGTCGGTATATATTACATATATGAAACGTCTGGATATGAATATTTGTATGGAAGGGAATGTAAAATATTTAGCGGTAATTCTGGTGATTCTAATCCTGATATTCTATTTAAAGAATATTTCGCGGACACTACTATAAACGACGAAGTTTATACCTCAGATAAACTTAAAATGCCTTTTACTTCAATCGGAGATATTAATAGTGATGGAACCTCTGAAGCAATAATAGGAATACAATCTGATATAAATTATGGCTCAGGATGTAAACATTCTTATATCAATTTCTATGATATTTTTAATAGTAATGAAAATGAACCACTCGAATTAACTAATTATAAATGGACATTAGAACCTGCTAGTTGTGTGCAATCTTACTATACTAATTATAACTATGAATTTATCTTAAACATTGAAAGAATTGACGATATTACTGGAGACGGCCTTAAAGAGATTTTTATCGAACATGATTATTACAGAAAAACAACAGATGAATGGGGATTAGAGGCTTATGAAGCAATTCCGGCAACAGAAATTCTGGATATTTTCAATCGGAAAATTCTTTATAGATTTAATCTGGATATTAATTCAATATATCCAATTGTTGATTTAAATGAAGATGGAAATAGTGAACTATTAATTGCTAGTGATGATATATTATATTGCATAAATTCTAAATTTAGCATTCAGATATCAAATCCTACAAATAGCGAATCTATGGTTTCTAATAATTTCAATATAGCGTGGGAGACTGATTCACAATATGATTACTTTGAAGTATTAATAAACGGGGTTAGTCAAGGGCCTACTACTGCTAAAAATGCACAAGTTTCTCTTAGTGCAGGTTGGAAAGATATTAGCGTTATTATGCACGATAAGAGCGGCTTAATTTTATCTATTACTACAATCAAAGTATTAGTACCATCTAATCAAATTCATTTAATATTAACTTTCGTGCTTCTTGGTGCTTTAATTGGAGTTTCCATATATTACCGACGACATCGTAATAAACAAAAAGAGTTGATTTTAATTGACAAAAAAATTAGTGAAGGAGGTAAAAAGTAAATGATCACGAAAGATTCAAAAACAAATCTTGAAATTTGGAGCAATGAATTAACAAAGATCTATGGGAAAAAAAATGAAGCAGTAGAGGCTGTATCAAGGATTGATCTACGAGTGAAACCAGGAATTCATGGATTCTTAGGTCCAAATGGAGCTGGAAAAACTACTACTATTAATATGTTGGTTGGAGCTATTTCTATAACAGAGGGGGACGCTAAAATAAGAGAGAAAAAAGCAGGTACAGTTGCAGCTAAGCAATTAATTGGTTTTTTACCCCAAGATCCTGTTTTTTATGGAGATATGACTGGAGAAGAATATTTAATATATATGGGACAATTAGGAGGATTACAAAAAAAAGAAGCTAGATTAAAGGCTCAACAACTTCTAGATTTTTTTGATCTGTTTGATGCTAGAAATAGAGAGATAGACACCTATTCTGGAGGGATGAAACAAAAAGTCGGTATTGCGGCATCTTTAATACATGATCCTAAAGTGCTAATCCTTGATGAGCCTACAGCTAACTTAGATCCAATAGGAAGAGCGGATGTGGTTCAAAAAATAAAAGAATTATCAAATAGAGTAAGTGTATTTGTTTCAAGTCATATTTTATCTGAAATTGAGCAAATGTGTGAAGATGTAACAATGATAGATAATGGTAAGATTGTAATTTCGGATTCTATCAGTAATATTAAAAAGAGCTTTATAAGTAATTTATATTTTTTAGATACTGATAAGAACGAGAAATTAGTAGATCAATTGAAAGATATGGATTTTATCTCAAAAGCTTGGAGTGATGATTTAGATGGAAAAATTCATATTATTCCTAAAGATGCTGATAAGCTTAGAGATATCTTACCTCAGATGCTACTTGAGAATAAGGCTAAATTATATAATTTTCATCAACCTGAATTATCATTACAAGATATTTTTATGGAAATTATGTCAAAAAAGAGGGGGAACAAAGAATGAAAAGCAAAATAGTAAACACAGAAGGAAAGATAAAGTCTAATTCTAAGAACTTGAATTCAAAGGTGATACAACCTGTGAAGGGTTGGCTTTCTAGGAACATTTTCAAGAGAACAGCAATAATAATAAAGAAGACCTTTCAAGATATTTTTTCTTTTAAAAAGACCATTATAACTTTGATTCTAGTAGTAATATTTCCTTTAATTGTTGTTTTATTACCAACATCGGTAGATTTTGGTCTGATATCTCCTAATCATGCTGCTACGATAATCGGTTTTGCATTAATCTTCCCTGCATTTTTTTGGACCTTAGGTTTGGTTTACACCATAATTATTGGAACTTCTGGAGCACCTCTTATTGCTGAAGAAGTGAAATCAGGAACAATGTTGTTACTAGTAAGTAAACCTATCAGCCGAATAAAAATATTTATTGGTAAATATATAGCAGTATATCTCTGGGGAATGCTTTTAAGTTTTTTTTCTATTTTTGTGATAGGATGGATCGGAGTATTAGTAAAATCTGGTAATATTGATCATTTTTTCAGTCTAATACCATTTTTAACTGCTCTTTATCTCTATAGCTTATTTATATTGTTTTTATTTACTAGTATTACGATGGCATTTTCTTCAATATTCAAAAAAGCAAGATCAGCATCGATGTTAATAATTTTAATTGTTTTACTTTCTTATATCGCATTTCTACTAATTAGAACATTAACTGGTCCATTCTATGGGACATTTCAATTGTACCATTTTGATCTAGGTTACCATTTAGGAAATGTATTTATTTTCTTTGTTGAAACATTGAATGCCGTTCCACCTTCTGCAAGTTGGCAAACATGGTTTGCAACGATAACAGGAGTATATAGTATTGTAACAACGACAGATCCAGATCAGAACATAAATCTTGGAGGTTTAGAAAAAACTAATTATTATTTGCCAGTGGTTTCATTATTACTTTGGATTTTAATTGCTGCTTTACTTTTAGTATTTGGTATATTGAGTCTGAAGAAAAGAGAAATTTCTGTCTGAAAATTAACCTTTTTTTTTTATTATTTAATATTAACAAAAAAAAAGTATGATGATGGTTAAAAATAGATTTTTAATTTTCAATGTCTCTTCTATATAAACTTTTATCTGGGACAAAGCTCATCATAATTAAATCATCTCTGACTTCCCATCCTAATTTCCTATAAAAATCTACTACTTCTTTATTATATTTCTCGATAAATAAGTGAACTTTGTGAATTTTTTTTATGTGAAACTTCTTAATTAATTCGTCCATCATTATTTTGCCATACTTCTTTTTTTGATAATCTGGATCTATCGCAAGATGGTGCACATAACCCCTTCTTCCATCAAAAGCCCCTATTACTACTGCTATAACTTTTTCGTTTTCCTTACCAATTAAAAATAAATCAGGGTTTCGTTTTAGCATCCTTGCTATCTCATCTCGTGTGTCTGATGAGCTTAATTCTAATCCTGATCTTTTCCAAAGATCAATAATTTCGTGGTAGTATCGCATGGTAAAAAGTTCTATCTTCATTTTAATCACTAAAATAGTTAATAGAGAGTTTATTTATTTTCTTTCTTATTTCTGTTTTATTATCAATAATTTCTTTAATATCGTTTGAAATTTCCTTTCTTTTATTGATCTCAGATGGAATTGGTAAAGTAACATCCATTATTCTATTACCAATTGTAGCAATAGTGCCTTGAACGAATGTTATTGCTTTTATTTGCTTTTGAACAATGTCAAGATTTAGAAGGTATAATAATAGGTACGAATCAATATTCTCGTTATTTTTAAGAATTTTTATCTGAAATATGTGGCTCTGGATAATAATTCTTGTATCTAACTCAGAAATAAATGCAGTATTTCCAATTAGATTTGGACCGCCATCCTTTACTAACAGAACGTCTCCAATTTCAATATTCTGTTTATCTTTAAATTGGTTGTATACCTCGTAAGAAGTTTTTTTATGTGAATTTAGATCGACTTCCCAATTATTAATTTCGCTAGTACGGATAAACGGAATATCGCCTAAACCATAAACATGTGAACCAATTTCGTCTCCTCTTGGTAAGTATCCTTTATTTTTTGTGTATATTATTTTTTTATTAACTAGATCGCCGATAGAAATTAACTGAAAATCAATATTATTTTCAAGAGCCTTTAGAGGTTTTTCTACACCAATATAATAAGAGGGAATAAAGATATTATTTTTAATCTGGCTAAAATTGATTTTAAAGAGTTTTTGTTCCTTTTGGTAGTCAAAATCTTCTATATTCTTTAATTTCATATGAAGATCGATTAGATCATCATTTATAATAGGATTATTATCCTGATCTAATTTCTTAGTTCCATCTTTATTCAAAATATATTGAGTTTTTCCATCTTTGTCGTGGCCAACATTGTCAATAATTCCAAAATCAATTTTATAATTCTTGGGATTATTTTTTAATTTTTGAAAGAAAAGAATACTTGTTTTATTACAAGTGTAAGGTTGAAAAGTATTTTGGTCTAATGAAATAATTCCTAAAATTTTACCATTGGATTTAAGAAAATCCCATATATAGCTATCTGAGGGATTTCCAAAAATACCTTCGGGTAAAACAATTCCTAATTTTCCACCATCCTTAAGAAGCTGGACACATCTTTCAATAAATAGGATTTGTGGAGGTTGTTGTTTTAGAATCTTCTCCTGTTTTTGCCAATTTCCATCAATATTCTTCCATAAATGCCCGAATTCATATTCATTTAGTATTTTTTTATTGTTTATCGGGATTTTTGCCCCAAATGGGGGATTAGTTAGTATAGAATCAAAATAATTGTTTTTTATTATTTTTTTAGCTTTATCCCGATAACTATTGATATCTAGCGAATCTTCACAGAATACGTTAGATTTGCCATTACTTAAGATTTCTAAGTATAATTTACAAATTCTTGCTAAGAATAAATCTTTATCTATACCATGTAAGTTAGAAATTATTTTTACTTTTTTCTGCTCATTATCTATCTTGGTCCATAGCAACTCCTTTGTTTCAAGAAGAAATCCACCATGTCCACATGCAGGATCTAACACTTTTGAATCTTCATCGGGATCTAAATAATTTACCATAAATTTTACGATATTTGGAGGAGTAAAGAACTGCCCACCTTCATCCTTTAACATTTTACTTACAAAAATTTCAAATGCATCGCTTAAAATATCTTTAGACGATTCAAGAAGTGAAATATGTTCCAGTTCTTTAATGATTATGAATAATAAATCTTTATTCAAAGTGATTTGCTCGTTTTCTCCCATTATATCAGGATATTTCTTCTTTACATTTAGTTGAAAAAAAGTTTGAATCCGCTCAAGTAGCTCTTGTTCTGTTTCTTCTTCTCTTATATAAATGTCCATTTCATCTTCTGGGGACTTATTTATTTCATCAACTAATTTACACAATAAAAGATTGATTATTTCTTTTGAACGTGCTCGAGTGTCTGTATCAGCATATTTTAATTTTCCATATAAATGATTATTAAGAGAAACAAAAGTTTTTTTTAAATTTGGAGACTGTTTTAAATCTCTTTTTCTAATAAGTGTGCTATTGTTCTCTTGGGCAAATTCTTCTAAAGTTTTAGGCATTTTTTTATCTTTTCAAATTCAATATAATTAATTTTTATTAAGAGAAAATAAATTTTATTCATGTTATTTTAATACCTTAGATTTTGTAAGACATAATAATTCTTCAGTTTGAAAACGGTTTCAAATGTAACTATCCGGAAGAACTCATAAGTTGAATGCTTATGCTATAGATCACTATAATCTTCTACTATACTTTATATTATCATCACCATAAGATTCATCAAACAAAGCTAGAAAAATATCACAATCTTTAAATCATCGTTAAAGCTAATTAACCTTAGCATAATTTAGATGTTTTACGATTCAAGAAACATCTTGTAGAGAACAAATTAGATGAAATTGAAAGGTGAAGAAGGTTGGTTGAAAAAAATGACTCAAAAGTGTTTATTGGTAAAAAGAAAGCAATGGATTATGTAATGGCAGCTATGATTGTTTTAAGCAAAAAACCAGTAAGACTTCTCGCTCGTGGAAGATCTATTTCCCGAGCGGTAGATGTTGCGGAAATTCTTAGGAATAAATTTCTCAAAGGAAGTGATTACGGAGAAATTCTTATTAACACTGAAACGCTTAACAATACTGATGGCACTAACACTAATATCTCTTCAATAGAGATAGAAATTTTACCACCTAAAAAATAGTAGTTCCTTACTATAGCATAAATTACTGGAGAAAATCAGGAGATTTCTCGAACCTTTTTTTTATTTTTAATTACTTTTTCCCGAATTTATAATGGTTTTCATCAATTACCGGTTTGTATCCTATTTTTTGGTATATGCTATTTGAAATTGGATTACTCAGATCTGTAAAAAGAAAGCTCTTAAAAGATGATTTATGCATAAATAAAGAATTATGAAAGATCTCTTTTACTTCTTAGTTAATATTATTTTTGAGGCTAACAAGCTGCTTTTCAAAATTTTCAATATCGGCTTTTGAAATAGTTTTAGAATTAATTTTCTCTATCATCCCAACGAAATTTTGTATTAGGGGATGCTCCAAAACAATGCAAGTTTGATTCATAGTATTAACGTCAACTATAAGAGCGGATTTTAAAATCTCGCCCATACCCATAACATCTTTGAACAATAATTCATTATCTTCTGTATACGATATAATTACAATATCTTCTAATATCTGCGAGCCGTCGTTTTTCTTGATTACCTTAAATTCACACATACTAAAAATTTCTCTCAAAATTTATTTTTAAGCCTTTAAAATTGGTTAAATCAAATAAAACCAAATTTTTTAAAATACGCTTAATAATGTTAAAATATAGTAATTATTTAAAAACTTGCATATAAAATCTTTAAAAGAGGAAATTGATGAAAATATGGCAAGACCATATCAAAAAGCAAATATCCCAGGACCTGAGCAAGGGACCAGCGTTTACGATCCTAAGATCAT
Source organism: uncultured archaeon (assembly GCA_964508365.1). Lineage (GTDB taxonomy): Archaea > Asgardarchaeota > Lokiarchaeia > Sigyniarchaeales > SOKP01 > SOKP01. The sequence goes on along the minus strand of CAZDTP010000014.1, from coordinate 54,151 downwards.
GGCAAACCTCATAAAGGACGATAAAAAGAAGGTTTTTGTCATAGGTTCAGAGTCTTTAACTTGGGAACTTGGTGGAAAAAAAGTAGTCGACTATTTCATTGAAGTAGCTAAGAAACTAAATTGTCACATCATATCTACAGGTCATGCTTACAAGTACCTTAAAGATAAAATCCCTAACGATAAATTATGGGATATGTCGCTAATAAATATAACCGGTAGATTAGTTGATAAAGATTGGAAAGGTTTAGATGGCGAAGGACAATATAGTATGGCTATTTTTGGCGGACATACCGTATATTATGTGAGTCAAACCTTAAGTAGATTAAAGAATTTTCAAAATCACTTACGACTCGTCGAGTTGGATAAATTTTCCCATCCAAATGCCAGATTTAGTCTACCAAATTTGAGTGACGACGATTGGAAAGATTTTTTAGAAAAATTAATTGAAAATTTATAAAAATAAATTATTAATAAGAACTAAGAGGAGAATAAATATATGAGTTTTTCAGACATGCCTGTAGATGTTGGTCCCGTTTACGAAGGGGAACGCATCAGGGCTAAGCAAATGTATGTAGAATTAGGCGGTCCCAAAATAGAAAAGCATTTTGAATTAGTCCGAGTGAAATCTGATAAGGAAATCAAAGATGAAGAGGTAACATTATATGGTCCTGATCTCAAAGACATGGAACCGGGTTCAACTCATCCAATTGGAATTTTTGTTGAAGTTGCCGGACCAGAGCTGGAAGAAGATTTAGAAGCAGTCTTCGAACGACGGATTCATGAATTCTGCAATTTTGTTAATGGAATTATGCATCTCAACCAACGATATACTAATTGGATGCGCATTTCTACTTCCGCTTTCGAAAAAGGTTTCAATTCTTTCCAAATGTTAGGTACAATTCTAATTAGACTCTACAAAGCTGAACTTCCTATAATTAAAAAAGCTCAAGTAACTATATACACCGATCCGAAAGATATTGAGAAACCATATGAATTTGCGATGGGCGTTTACGACAAAAGAGACGAAAGAGCTCGAACGATTCATGATGAAGATGTAGATATGTTCTATGGATGCGTTTTGTGTCAATCCTTCGCTCCTACTCACGCGTGTTGTATCACTCCTGACCGAACAAGTTTATGTGGTTCAATTAATTGGTTTGATGCCAGAGCTGCTGCGAAAGTCGACCCAAAAGGACCTTTATTCGAAATCCCTCCTGGTGAATGCTTAAACCTAGATGCTGGAGAATATGCTGGAGTAAACGAAATGATAAAAAAGCGATCGCTAGGTGAAATTGAAAGAATTTATCTATTTTCAGGAATGGAATTCCCTCACACATCGTGCGGTTGTTTTGAAGCTATTGACTTCTATATTCCTGAAGTAAATGGACACGGAATTGTCGATCGAAACTATAACGATGTAGCAATTAACGGGCTTCCGTTCAGCGCGATGGCCAATCAAACTGGCGGCGGTAAACAGATGCCTGGTTTCAACGGAATCAGCATACAATACATCATATCCCCGAAATACCAAAGATATGATGGACTAGTACAAGGATTAGATAAAGGAATTGAAACTGTTGTGTGGATGAACAAGGGAGTAAAGGATAGAGTTGCAGAATTACTTCCAAAAGATTTGGTATCCAAAATCGCGACTGAAGAAGATGTTCCCGACATTAACAACTTAAAAAAGTGGTTAGAGGAAGTGGATCATCCTATAGTGAAGACGTGGGCAGAAGCGTTAGGTGAAGAAGAGGAAGAAGAAGAAGGTGAATGGGAAGCTGAAGGTGCAATGGTTCCAATGGGAACGCAAGCTTTTACTATTCCTGGAGTAGGTGGCTCGGGTGGATTCAAAATCATTTTAAAGAATTGTAAGGTCCACGCAGAATCAATTATAGTCAAAAAGATTAATCCTCAAGCCAAACGGAAGAAATAACTAATCTAATACTATTTTATTTTTACTATTTTTTGTATAATTAGCTTTTTAAATCTTACCGAATCATCGTTAGGTGTGGTAATGTGAGATAAAATGCTAAAAGACCAACCTCAATTTGGTGTGGTAATAGTATCAATATTTTTGGCAAACAAGATTTTTTTTGGTTGAATTAAAATTCAGGCTTAAATTAGGTAATTATCGCATAAAGCTCCTATCTTTATGTCTTGATTCAAAATAATTCTTGTCTCTTTGAATGTCTTCGCGTATTTCTGTTAAAATCTCGTTTTGTATTAAATTCTTAAAAAACGATAATATAGACTCGTAAGCTTCTTTGGCATAAGTATCTGTTTGAGAGAATTCAAAAGAAATATCTTTTAGTTGATCAAAATCTAAATTAATATCGACTTTCCTTGTTCTTTCAATTTTGCTTCTTAATCTTTTGTCGTGATAATTAGTCCATATTGCTTCATAGAAAAAATAATTAATAAATTGAATTGTTTCTGTGGCAAATCCAATGGAAAAGGCAGCAATCAGATTCCCTGTAACTATGAAAATAACTAGCATTCCAAGAAAGATTGTTATTATCCTATATATTACGCTTTTAAAGAAACTTTCCTTAATAGTGTCCTTCTTTTTTTTTAACTTTTGTATTAATTTCATTTGATAATAGAGAAGTAGACTAAATATTTATTTAATGCCAAACGAAAGAAATAACTAATCTATTATTATTTTATTTTTACTATTTTTTGTAAATTCCTAGCTTTAGGTTGCATAGTTAATATGAAATTATAGATTTATCAAAATTCTTTTTTGCTTAATTCACTAATGCGTGTTATGATGTCCCATTTTTTTACGAGTTTGACTACAGCGGTGGGCAAGAAATGTTCCCAAGGTTCTCCTTTTATCATTGAATGACGAATATCGATTCCACTCAATCCCTTTTCCTCTAGCGGTACTTCCCATAGAACATGAACTTTCAACCCTAGCGACTCTAAATACACTTTCTTTTGTCTTCCCCAATCATCATAAATCGAGAGGAAAAACACCGCATCCATGGGGACATAATATTTTAGCAACTCAGGAACATTAATAGGAAAAGGTACTATTGAGAATTCTGAGAATTTGAGCCCCTCTTCTAGCAAAGCTTCTTTAATCATTACATATCGCTCATAATATGTTAAGGGGTTAGCTATAGGCGTACTGCGATGAGAATTTGAGTCGTGATCTTTCGTTAGAGAGGGATCGGGATTAGTAATTCCTACTATTAAGTGTTTGCATAATTTTTTTCCGGCCATTAAAAATTTTATATGGTCGTTATGGAGAATTTGAAATCTTCCATGAATCGTGCCTAAATCATATTTAAATTTGTTCTTTGGCATGTTAATTTAAATTCTAAGAAATCTTTCACATATTCGATTGAAAGAATAATTATTTTTTGCAAGAATATTATTCGAATATATCGTATAAAGTTAATAAATTTGTCTTTTCTCTGGTTTCACTACTTCTTTAGACTTTTTCAATTTATAAATTGTTATTACATCTTATTTATTACTTTTGCTAAACGATAATTTAAGATAGATAGTTATGACGAGCACTAATGGAATAAACATTCAACCGGACACCATAATAAAAGCTCAAAAAGAAGGGACAAGTTTGATAAAGTTTATACATGCAAGCGATATTCATTTAGGTAGCCACCAATATCGAAACGAAGATCGCGCGAACGATTTTATAAGTGCGTTCGAAGAAATACTGACGACCGCTGTTCTCCATCAAGTAGACTTTATCCTGTTAGGGGGTGATGTTTTTACCTCTTTAGAAATGTTGCCCGGAAAGTTAACTAGAGTAGTTAATTTACTTAATAATTTTAAAGATGAGACCGATAATCGAATTTTAATTGTAGCAATTGAAGGAAATCATGATATTCGCAAATTTTCAAGAGGACAAAGGTTCAAACAGCGGGGTCAGTCTTGGTTGAAGTTATTAGCGAGTTTAGGATTAATCATTTTGTTGGATGCGGATGTAGAATTACCGCCAGATGAAATGTTTAAAGAATACGATTTTAAAACGCGGAAAGGTGGCAAGATCAGAATAAAAGACGTAATTATTTATGGCACTAGTTACTTAGGGCAAAATCCAGAAAAATATCTTTTAAAACTGAGGGACGGAATCATAAAAGACGACGATCTTTTTCACATTCTTCTTCAGCATTTTGGGATTGAAGGCCAAATGGAACAGGTTCCTGGTGTTGACTATCGAAGAATCCTAATACTAAAGGATAGAGTAAATTATTTAGCACTCGGTCATTTTCACTTGCAATTTATCATGGACGACTGGGTTTTTAATCCGGGATCCTCTGAAGCCTCTTGTTCCTCAGATTTTTCATTCATAAGAGGAATATTTTTAGTTTCAATAACCAAAAATGATACATATACTAAATGCGTTAAAAAAATTCGACTAGCGAATAGAACATACCGGTGGGAAACTCTATATTTAAAACGAGAATTCCGGAGCAAAGAAAATCTGTATAATTATGTTATTCTAAAATTAAAAAACATTTTCGATCCAATCAGTAACTCTGAGTTAAGCTTGGGGAGCATGCAAATTCCTGTGCTCTTTTTAGTATTAAAGGGTATGAAACCATACCAAAGAACTAATATTAATACGAAAGAATTAACAGATTTACTGATCAAGAACCTTCCAGTTGTAGACGCAAGAATTTATCAAAAGTTTTCTAATATCCTTAAAACGATTGACACTTTTATATAAATTGTTGAGTGGTTTGAATTAAATTTAAACTATTTTAAAGGATAAAAACAAAGTTATAATTATGCGTTTAAAATCGTATATTTGTAATAACAAAGTATTTTCACTGTTAACGCTTATATTTTCTTTTTGGTTTGTGATTTTGATACTTTTAGCAGTTTTTGGTCCAAGAACGATTGTTTTTTACGATGCTCTTAGTCAAATTGACGTTTCTTCGGAGTATGTTAGCCTACTACCATTAGTAAGGTATATAGTTGAACCATTTATGGTAATCGCTGCTACTTTAGAATACGAGTTCACATGGCTTTTTTTGTTTTTAATATTTTATCCTATTCTCCGAGTTATCTATGTATTTTTAAGAAAAAAAGGTAAAATGGCTTCTAAAAAATATGATCAACTTAGACATGTCATAGCAAACATCATTTATTTCGCTTTTAAAGTGTTATCTATAACGCTTGTTGTAATATTATTTATTATACTTATAGGCTATTTAATTCAAGGATTCTATTTTGTTAACCGCTATTTTATGGTTCCTATTCAAATTGGAATACATCTTTGCTTTATTTTAATTGGAATTAAGGTAGGATACACACTTTTAAAGTTAGTTCATCCTAGGCTTAAGCTTAACCTTGCTGGAAAAATCGAGAATAATGATCGTCGGGCTAAGTCAAAAAAGACAAGAATTACCTATAATTTGAAAAAAGAATTTGTGTTTTTTGCGGGAATTGTCTTTTTACTACTTGGTTCCAATGTGATTTTATTATCAATACAGTTCCCTACCCATAGAATCATCCCTATCACACCTTTAGAGGAGGATGAATTTTTATTTGATTTTCATGTGCACACAACTTTTTCTGATGGGTGGCTTACTCCTGAGGAGAGAGTTTTATGGTATATCGAACATGGTATATCAGGAGCAGCTTTTTCCGATCACGATAATATTAGAGGCGCTCTAGCTGCTCGTGAATTCGTTGAAAAAAATGGACTGGATTTTACAGTTTGGATTGCAGAAGAATGGACCAACCATGAACCTACCCCAGAGATTCATATGAATTACTTTGGTTTAGAGGAAGAAATCGTTCCTCCTGAATCTTACACTCTTGGGGGTCCAAAAGTGATGAATGCCTCAGAACTAATCAGTTATGTAAAAGCGAATAGCGGTTTTATAACAGTAAACCATTATAATTATAATGCGAATCCCGAAGGAGGATATGGGGCTCCGTATACCCTTGAACAATTAAGAGATTGGGGTGTTGATGGTTTTGAAATTATTAATGGAGGAAGCTATTCCAAATATGAACCCATTCGCCAGTTTTGTTTAGATAATAATTTGACATGTATGGCAGGATCAGATATTCATATAAATGAAGATTTAAATACATTTACTAAATTAAAATTGGACGACCCAAACAATAAAACCTTAGAAAATATTTTTAAGAACTTAAAAAACAACACACACGAAACAATCGCCATTCAATTTTATCCTAATATTGTTAATTTTCCAAAAGAGTTAACAGATTTAGGATTATATGTTTTAGAAGATTTTATCAACTATTTTTTAAACATAGATACATATCAAGCTCTCTCTTGGATGATATGGTCATTAAGTGTATATCTAATATTGTATTTATTCTATAAAAGAGTAAAGAAAGCGGATATAAATCGCTTGAAATATAAAATCTCTTAAATTTTTTTTTTATTTTATTAACTTAGTTTAAATATAATAAGAGTTCTTATCTTCGCCGTAATCGTCGCTATCGTCATCTTGATCGTCATCCCCTTCATTCTGCATAAACATCTTAGAAAACATTTTTTTTACATCGTCAGGTAAATCTTTTAAATCGTTCATGTCAATACCTATTACCCCTGGTCGTTTGATGGTAGGCATTCTATTCCTCATTTGTTTTTCCATTCTTTCTTTTTGTTTTGCATGTATCCTTAATTCTTTTTCCATAAGGCTTTTTAATTCACTTGCGACTAATTCATCTAATTCTTGAGGTATGAACGATAGCAGAGATTCTGGACTATAGAGTTTAGAGAGTTTCTTGATTACTCCATTCTTTTTATCTTCGGGGATCTGGTCAATTGTATCTAATCCCAAGATTGTTATAATATTTAACCAATCAAGTTGATAAGCCCAAGCTTCTTTTTCTGGCATATTTTTCAAAAAGTAATTTTTCTATATAAGTAATTTCGGATTACAGTTAAATATTTTCCTATGATTTTCCAAGAAAATGTAACCATATAAATCTATGCTTTATGTTATATTAAATCGAAAAAAAGAGAGATAACGCTAATTAAATCACATAAAATAATTAATAACCATAGATAGGCTAAAGAGAGGGAAAATTTAGACAAAAAATTAGAAAAATTCTTTAAAGGATGAAATAACTAGTTCTGGTTGGTCGTGCATTACCCAATGTGATGAATTTTCAGCTCGAACAATTTTTAAGTCGCCTACATAATCAGATAATTCATCCAAAACTGAAGATAACACGGCACTATCTTTCATACCATGGATAACTAAAGTTGGGACCGTAATTTTTCCTGTCCAATCATTAAAACTAACATTCGCCCTGTAATAATTTACTCCTCCTAAAATTGCTCCTGGTCGTGTCCACGCACTTAAATACTGCTCCTTATCGAAATCAGTAAGATTGCTCTTGTTTTTCATCCCTTCGAAAACGGCGAATTTTAACCACTTATAGTCGTCCTTAAAAAGAAATTTTTCTCCGTCGGGTTTAAGAAATTCGAAAATGTAAAAACTCGCTTTCTGCTGTTTTTTATCTGTTCGCAATTTTTGTTGGAATATTTTCATGTGAGGAGCGTTCAATATCGCCAACTTTTGCAACAATTTGGGATATTTTTCGGCAAATGCCCAGGCCACTACCCCTCCCCAATCGTGCCCGGCAAGGAAAACCTTTCCTAAGCTTAAAGACTCTATTAATCCTTTAATATCTTCCACCAAAATTTCAATTTTATATTTTTCTACGCCCTCAGGCTTGTCAGACAAATTATATCCACGCATATCCGGTATGATCAATTTAAACATGTTTTTGAGACCAGAAATTACACTTTTCCACCCATACCAAAAATCTGGAAATCCATGAAGTAAAACTAAGGGCGGACCTTCCCCTATCATAACAGTATGAAGTTCTATCCCATTTGTTTTAATTAATTTTTCTTCAATTTCTTCAAACAATTCCATTTTTATTACCAATTTTATAATTTACTGATTAAATTAAGTTCTATTGATTTTCCTCCAATATAAATTATACTTCTAGAAATTAAATCCTAACATAAATAATAGACTGTAGGTAATGCCAAATAGTATACAAAATTTTAGATGATAGAAATTAAAAAATATTATAAATTAGATTAGTAAAGAAAAATTAAAATATAAAGAGATTTTTAAAAAAAATTTTATAGAATTATTCAAAATAACTGTTAAAGGAATCTTCGAAATCCTTTATACAGTCATTATTAAGTTCAGCAAATTTATAGCGCCCTTTTGGTATCTTTTCCTCTTTCGAAAAATGTTTTTTAAGGGAGTTTTCAAAATCACTTACACTTAAACTTTTTTGTTCGGCGAATTTAATTTCACCAAAGAATTTCAAATATTCTGGTGTACTGTAGCTCATTTTCATTTACACTTCTTATATGCTTATAAATTTTTACTTAAATATATATCTAGTCTAATTAGATCACAAATGGAAAGTCTTACTTTTAAATATATTGGTCATATTCCTAAGAGTAAAGGTATGTAAAATTCGCGTTCCGAAAGTATTCTCATTGATATATCTGTAAAATTTTACAAGAATTTAATAATCCAATATAAGATTTTGATAATTCATTTTTCTATTTCGAACATAAAAAATATTTTAATAAATCTTTATAAGTATTTTTTTTCACTATCTTAATTGCAGAATCTACTACAAAGGTTAGGCTTAAAGATATAAAATCATAAGATTCAGGACAATCAGAATTAAATAAGAAATGATAATTTATTTATTGGTAAACATCATAGAAATAACTTACAGACAATTAAAAAATTGAGAGTGAAAAATTTGAGCAAAAAACTAGACGATAAGACATATTTGAAATATTTACTCCAATCTTTAAATGCCGATGGTTTAAAAAGCATCTGTAGAGATATTGGTATTAAAGGATTTTCAAAATTTAAAAAATTAGAATTAATCGATTATATACTAGATTCTTTGGCTGAGGAAGAACTGAAAGAATTGTTAAAACAAAAGGAAGTAGAAATTATTTCGAAAGAAATCCAGACCGCAATTGCAAAAATAAACGGCGAAGACCGAGAATCTATTACTGAAATAAAGGTTATTAATGATAAGGACCATGAGATTGAGTTAAAATTCAAAGGTTTTAATTGGGAAGTAAGTTCATATTTATCGATAACTACACAAAACATGAACGATCCTGAACGTGATTGCGATTGTAGAATAGGCTCAAATATGGGGTTATGCAATCATTTTTGGATCGGATTTATTTATTCCTTAAAGAATAATTACTTTAAATTATCAGATTGGAAATTTACTGCCTTACCAAAAGATTTTGAAAAGAAAGTCGAAAAGATATTGATTAAGGATGGTAAATTATATAACGAGGGTACCCCAAGTTCTCTTTTAGCGAAACATAATAGGATTACAATCTATGAAGCCGAAATCACAGATATAGCAGAAAAAGAAGATGACTTCCAAGGGAATTTAACTACCTATTATCTGATAACTGTAAAGGATATTGAATTTGGACCTCAATTGAAAAAGAAAAGTGATTATCGAAAAGATGATATAGAAACTGTGGATGAGATAAAAATAAGAGTAAGTGAAAAACTTTATACGAGCGACAACTTTAAATTAGGAGATAAAATTACCTTTAATGGCGGAGTAAATAAGGATAGATTTTTAGGATTTATGTTAAAGAGAGTTACTGGGTTAAAAAAGAAATAAAATTGATGATAATAATGAAAAATTCAAAATCAGGATTCATCAACGACCAAAATTTAATCTTAAGCATCGATTTTTACGAACTAACAATGGGCGCAGCTTATTATCAATATAATCTCGATAATAATATTAAAGAAGAGGATGATATTGCTGTTTTTGATCTTTTTATTAGGAAATATCCAAAAAATCGTAATTACTTAATTTTTGCTGGTTTAGAGCAGGTGATTCATTATCTTCAGAATGCAAGATTTACTGAAAAAACGATACATTTTCTAAGAAAAAAAGAAGTTTTCAAAAAAATCGATTCTAGTTTTTTTGACGATTATTTACCTAATTTTAAAATTAAATTAGATGTGTGGGCAATGAGGGAAGGTAATTTCTTCTTTCCTAACGAGCCTATTATGAAGATTCAGGGCCCGATGTTCCACGCACAATTAGTTGAAACTTATATTTTAAATGTTGTTAATTATCAGACTCTTGTTGCGTCGAAAGCTTCTCGAATAAGAAACGTAGCCCAAGATAAGACATTGTTAGAGTTTGGTACGCGAAGATCGCACAGTCCCCTTGCTGGCGTTTACGCTGCTAGAGCTAGTTATATTGCTGGTTTTAACGGCACTAGTAATGTAATCGCTGATATTGAACTAGGTATTAATTCAAGCGGGACAATGGCTCATAGTTTCATCCAAAGATTTGATAATGAACTGGAGAGTTTCGATGTTTATAAGAATATTTACGGAGATAATACCATCCTCTTAATTGATACCTACGATACAGAACAAGCAGCTAAAAAGATTTCTAAGTTTAAAAACTCGATTAAAGCTGTAAGAATTGACTCAGGTAATCTTATTGAGCACGCCAAAAAAGTGAGAAAAATTTTAGATGAAAATGGATGTGAAAAAGTGCTAATCGTTGCGAGCTCAGATCTGAACGAATATAAAATTAAAAAAATCTTAGAGAGTAACGCCCCCATAGATGCTTTTGGAGTTGGAACAGAATTAGCTACTTCTCGCGACGATCCAACCATAGCGGGCGTTTATAAGCTGATAGAATATAACCATAAACCTAAAATTAAAATAAGTGAAGACAAATTAACTTACCCTAGTAAAAAGCAAATCTACAGAATTTATAATAAGCAAGGAGGGTTTAAAGAAGATATATTAATGTTAGATAATGAACCAGCACCTCCAAATTCAGAAGCACTTCTTATTCCTGTGATGAAAGAAGGAATTCTAATAACAGAATTACCTGAACTGAATAATATTCAACAATATTATAAAGAAAATATTGAAAAATTGCCAAATAAATTTAAAGAATTGGATGAGAATCACGTATTTAAAGTTAGAATTTCTAAAAAATTAAGTGAACTCACAAACTCGTTAACAGAGAAATTTACCTAACCTTTATTTTTAAATTATAATAAATATTAGATAATAGAAGAAAACAATAGTTTTAGTGCTATGACTGTAAATTCGTATGAGAAATTAAGAAAGTTCCTTGATCAATTTCCAATAGGTTTTCGTAAAACGCAATCTGGAGTTGAAATTGAAATCTTAAGGCGTCTTTTTACTGAAGAAGAAGCTGAATTGGCTACATTCCTAACTATAAGACCCGAAGGAGCTCATAGTATTGCAAAAAGAGTAGGTAAAGCTTTAGTTGAAATAGAAGACAAGCTTGAAGTAATGGCAAAGAAAGGACTTATTTTTCGATCACGGCGAGATGAAAAAACTCTCTTTAATGCTGCTCCTTTTATGATAGGCTTGTATGAATACTCTATCAAAAAAATTGATAAAGAACTAGCTCAACTTTTTAAAGAATATTACTATACAGCGGGCCTTGAAGAGATAGGTGCTAGTAATATTCCTGGCTTTAAAGTGATTCCCTTAGAAGAGACTATTAAAACTGATACCACGCTTTTTCCGTATCTAATGCTTAAAGAATCAATAAGAAATGCGCGGGTTATTGCTGTAACTGACTGCATTTGTAGAAAAGAATCGCAGTTATTAGGTGAAGGATGTGATCACCCTATGGAAACTTGCTTAAGCTTTGGAACTGCTGCTGAATATTATATAGAAAACAATATAGGAAGAAAAATAACAGCTGAAGAAGCAATTCAAATCATTAAAGAAGCAGATGAATCTGGTTTAGTTCATGCTGGAGCAAATTCAAAACACCTCTCTAATATCTGTAATTGTTGCCCTTGTTGTTGTGCCTCCATGAAAGGTATAACTCAATTTGGACAAGATAAGCAAAAATTCATGAATGCGGTGTTTGAATCAATTATCGATGAAGAAGCATGTATTGCTTGCGGAAATTGCCTTGAAAGGTGTCCGGTTAAAGCTATAACTATAGAAGATATTGCAATAGTGAATCGGGATTTATGCCTTGGATGCGGTTTATGTGCCAGTGTTTGTCAAGAAGAAGCAATTAGCTTGAAACTAAGAGAAGATGGTGAGGAACCATTTAACAGAGTGTTTGATATGGGAGTAGCAATACTTGAAGCTAAAAGAAGAAATAGTGAATTTTAATATCTAATAACAGAGGGAAAAATATACGCTGTTAAAAAGATACAAAATAAGTATAACAGTACTACTAAAACGTTTAAACTTTGAATAATTATTTTATTTTTAAATATATCTAATAAAATAGCTGAAGGGGCTACGATCTTAGTATGTAAAACTTATTACTAACTTTAATATTATTAATAATAATAGATATCTGATTATATTTAAATAGCTTAAAACCTATTTTTGTTTAATTAAACTTAAAATCAATATTTTACATAAAGGTGTAAACTTAAATATGTATCATTTAGATGGAACAGATGTTTTAGACGAAAAATACTATAGAAAGACCGCATCGGTCTGTCCAGAATGCTTAGAACGAATACCCGCTGTTGTTCAAGAAGAGGATGGAAAAATATTCATGGTTAAAAATTGCCCCGAACACGGCGATTTTAAGGATATTATTAGTTCCAACGCGAAATACTATAAATGGACTCATTTCCAGATGAAAAATAAAGATGGCACAATCGCTTGGCAATTCGAAAAAGATGGAGAAGCGAATCCTCCCGACTGTGCTGCAGACGACGAAAGAGGGTGCCCCTATAATTGTGGCCTTTGTAGTGAACATTTATCAACTTGTAGTTTGGCATTAATAGATTTAACAAATCGTTGTAATTTTAATTGCAATTTCTGTTATGCGAATGTCCAAAAATCGGGATATTTAGTTGAACCTTCGTTAGAAGAAATCGATAGAATAATGAAGCACTTCAGAAGCAAACCAATTCCTGCGGTTGCTATTATGTTTACTGGTGGTGAACCAACAGTTCGAAAGGATTTCCCTGAAATTTGTAAAATGGCAAAAGATAATGGATTTAAAGAAGTAATAGTCGCTACAAACGGGTATGGATTCCAGAAAAAAGACGGTGGACTTGAGTGGACTGAGAAAGTATATGAAATGGGGTTAGATACTTTATATTTACAGTTTGATGGGATAAATAATGCAACTTACGAGAAGACACGAGGCATTAAGAATTTAATGCCATATAAGATGCGCGTTGTAGAAAACTGTAGAAAAGTGGGATTATCATCCATTAATTTAGTAGCTACTATTGTCAAAGGGATTACAGATATTGAAGTTGGAAATATCATCCAGTTTGCTCTTGATAATATTGATGTTGTAAGAGGGATTACCTTCCAACCTGTGTCCTTATGCGGTCGTATTGCAGCTGAAGAGATGAACGAATTACGAATTACTAACGCTGATGTGATTCAGGAAATCGAAAATCAGACTGGCGGTAAAATTAGAATGGACGAAGCATGGTATCCTTTATCAACCATCGTTGAATTTGGGAGACTAATATCTTATCTCGCTAATGTAGAATCCATTGAATTTACATGCTCGCCTGACTGTGGTTTTGCGACTTATTTGGTTGTAGATCCCGACACGAAAGAAATGGTTCCTATTATGGATTACTTCGATCCTCTGAAAGTCATCGATTTTGCCAACCGATTTTGGGAAAAAGTGAAACATAAAGAAAAACAACCAATTAAATTCTTTGAAGGAATGTTAGGCGACATAGGTAAAACTTTAGATAGTGGTCTTGAATTTTTAGATAAAACACAACTTCGAGCCCGATTCTTATTAGGGATAATACAATATACCAAGAAACCTGGAAAACTCATGGAAATGTTTAGTAGATTATTACTGAATGGTGATTGGGAAAGTATTAGTTCATTCACTCACGGTACGTTACTTTTATCGAGTATGCACTTTCAAGACGCATATAACTTGGATATAGAGCGCGTTAAAAGGTGTATCGTTCATTTCGGCGTAGCAATGCCCGATGGCTCTGTTAAGGAGATAAGTTTTTGCACAATGAACACGATCCATCGTGAGAGTATCGAGAAACAAGTAGCTAAAAAAATTACGCAAAAAATCAGAGAAGAGTTCGACACTACAAGGGGTCAAACGCGAGAAGAGATTCAACAGGAAGTCGCTCAGAACGGAGGAATGAGAAAAACGGAGTTAGGTGAAGAATGAATGGTGGATGAAGTAATCGAGACCAAAGATGGATTGAAGTTGCGAAAGCTCGTAGAACTCAAAACATCCACGGCTGAAGAATATCAAAACGCAATGATGGAGCGCATAGAATATTTTAAAAAGAAAAATCAAAAAAAATCACAATTTAATAGCACGATTCAGAATGGAATAGTTCAAGTAGTAAGCACTATTTTAGATGTGAAAATCCAAGTGGACAAAGCCCTCGGCGAAGAAAATTTGAAAAAAGTTCACGAATTTTTAGATGGAGTCTTATTATTTGGACTTTAAATATTATTTTATAATTATATTTTATTATTTTCTTTTAATATTAAATTAAACCCGATGTTTTTATTTTATTTTTCTTGTTGATTTAATGAATGTGTTTTAGAGATGCCATTACTAATTAAGTTATATGGAAGATTAAGAGAGCATCTAAAGGATCTTAACTTTGAAAAGGGGCTCCCTGCTACCTATAGTATTGACAGTAATAGCGTTCATTATATATATGATATCCTTGAGAAGTATGGAATTAATGAAAATGAACTTAGTCACATTTTTATAAATGGTAAATACTGTGGAATCGGTAAGGAAGTTAGAGATGGTGATAGAGTGGGGTTATTCCCTAAAAACATGGCTTTAATGTTTGTCGAGATAAAAAATTAAGCTTAATACAATTTCACAAATTATTTTTTATATTGAAATTTAATTAGAATATGGTTTTCAATTTAATTACTTTACCTATTACGATATTATTTATTGCGATAGGATTTGGTCAGTTATTTTTTGCGATTAAATTGAAAAAGGAGTTCCCAAAGGACCATATTTTCATCAATTCGTTTATAATTTTTTTATTATGGATAATATCAGGTGTTTTATATCCTTATTTTTATCTTTTGGATAATAAATTCGTCCAATTTCACCAATCTTTTTCGATGTCTATTATATGCATTTTCGCACCGTTATTAGTGTTCTTAATTTTATTATACCAATATAAAGTGGTTTTAAAGGATAAACCAGAGCTCAGAGAAAACCGAACTATTGAAAAATTCCTTGAAAAATACAATCTGGTGAATAGAAATCAAATAAATAACAAATCCTACTCGTTAAGGACTGATTTTCATAGGAAAATCTTTCATTTACTCCCCGGTTTAATTATAATAATATTACGGATTTTCGCTATAGATATATGGGATGGATTGTGGAATGCTGACGAAATATATGGTATATCAGGATATGAATATGGAATGTTTTTGATCTTAACAATTGGATATACGGGAGTGATATTATTTGCAGGTTTAGATTTCGTTCGTTTATCTTTTATTTTCGAAAATTCAAATTTATATCATCTTCTACCCGATTGTCTATCAAATTTATTAATTAAAACTCTTAAAAGGAATGAAAACTACGAATTCACCAAAAATGTAGTATTGGTCCTCTCACTGGTCCCAATACTATTCCTTCCTTTTGGAATTTTTACTGCGGCAGCGCTAATAACAAGTATTGGCGATGGTGTAGCTTCTATTATGGGAGTTAGTTTTGGACGACACCATTTTCCGAAAACAAGTAGTAAAACGATAGTTGGATATATCTCAGGATTTTTAGCTTCATTTGGAGCAAGTTTATTTGCATTATGGCTCTTTGAATCATATTTAAATCCCTTTAAAATTATTATAATGTCACTAAGTGGCGCTCTAGTATTTTTACTAATTGATTTGTTAAGTTTAAAGATTGATGACAATATTTTGAATCCAATCTTATGCGGTTTAATTATGACCGTATTTTACATTATTCTATAAGGGCGTACTATCAAATCTATTGAACTTGAATATTTATAAAGATTCATTAAGCAGAAATTAACTCGAATTGAGTTATTTAAAAAAAAGCATCCATTTTCTTAATACCCTTAATTTCTTCGAATGATATATCAAGAGCGTCTAAAACTTGCTCTAATGCTGATTTTAAAAGCTCACGATACTTTTGGGAATCTATATCTTGAAGTTTTGCCATCTCAATAACTTTTGCTCCAACGGATCCTTTGCTTTTTATGAATTTTATTGTATCTCCTTTTTGATACTTGTTTTTAATTGCATGAATTTCAGCTGCATGAATTTCAGCATCGCTTGCGTTAGCTTGTGCTTGGTTGAGTTCCATCTCTATGAATGCGTTAGCAGCTCTAACATGCTGAGGTATAACTTTTGTATAGTTGCTAAGGCTTTTTTGTAAACCGATATTTATGGCGTAATCTTCTAATGTGAAAGCGTCAGCTTGTCCTATTTTTTTCATATTACTTTTCACAATTTCTATAATATTCTTCTTCGCTAATTTAAACTCTTCATCGTTAGTAATTTTTTTAAGAATTTCTATCAGTTGACTGAAAACTTTTTTAATAAAATCTGGTGTATTTTTCTTTTTTACTACCAATCCTTTAATATCAACAAATTTAGTATCTTTGTATATTCCTATATAATTTTTTTTTCTTTGTGAAAGAGCTAAGAATTGGTACGTTTTTTCTTCTTCTAAATCTAAATCTAGTTCTTTTTTGCTCCAATCTGATATTTCTTTCATCTGAGAACTAGATGGATTGAGAAGAAAAACGCTATCTGTATCCCCATAAAGCACTTTAACTCCAAGTTCTTCTGCTTTCAGTATCGTCTGTTTTATAGAGTATTGACCAATTCCTGTTGTACTTTCTGCGACAGGTAAACAAAACAGGGGGAAATTTTGAGATCCAAATACACCATAACTTGCGTTAATGAACACTTTAAGCGCTTGTTGGATAGTATTATAATAGCTTCTCTGTTTTTGAGTTAGAGTTTTATCGCTTGATTTCGGTTTAAAGTATTTTACTCTTGTATCCCGGAAAAAACCAACCACATAAGCAAAGATCCCCATTTTATGAGTACAGATATGATACGGAGTTCCTTTTATTAGGTTATCTTCGTCATCTTTGTGAGGACAGAGAACAGTTTCATAAGATAAATTAAATTCTTTTATGATAGAAGGATATAAGGAAGAAAAATCCATAACAACTACATTGTAATGAATTCCAGGAACAGGTTCAACAACATAAGCACCTTGAAATTTCTTATCGTCAAATTTTGACATTAATTCTCCGCCTTTCTTAGCCTCTGATATTTCGGATTTTCTCGGAATGAGAATTTCTTTTCTACGATGCTCGAAGTAGAAGATATTTTGTATCCATGTCGAAATTTGCCTGCGTATCATATCGTGAATCGGCAATTTTGTTATCCTGCATAGTAGTATGATCAAATTCCATACTAAGGAATTATTGAATTTAGTTAAATCTAAAGTTAATATTGAATCTTTAAGATTATACCAAGAAAGAACATCGTATTCCATATCGTGAATGTCTTCTTCGTGCTCGTATTTTTTTTCACCTAATAACGCTTCGCTGATAGCATTTAAGGAAGCATTTTGATAGGATCCACCAAATGCGTATCCTGAAATACTTCGATTAAAGAAAAAGTTAAAAATATCTATATGGATTCCTTTCCTTAAATCGCATTCTGACTTCGCCATTATTCCAAAACCCCTTTTTACATGTATTGGATTCAAATCTTTGTCTATTTTCAATCTTTCTGCTCTGTGAAACATATAATTTAAATCAAAATTGTCTCCATTAAATGTAATAATCACAGGGTATTCCCATAAAATTCTAAAGGATTCAATTAATAATTCCTTTTCAGATTTAAAGAAGTAGAGTTTTGCGTCATTTGGGAATTCTGCATGGAGTTTATCAAAAGTAAATTCTTCGCGCTCTAAAATATACACCAATTTTAAACCGTCTGAAGCTACAAATGATATGGAAATAATTTCTTGTTTTGCAAGGTGAGCATCGGGAATACTATAATCCTGTTCTCCTATTTTTACTTCGATATCCATCGCTAAACGTTTCACATCAGGAATGGGTGTAAGGAAAATATCTATGAACTTCTCAGAAAATTCTTGCATTTCTGGCTTTTCATCTTTAAACAGAGTTCTTAGTTCGTTTGTTAACTTCTTAGTTTCTTCAGAACTTTCTTTAAAATCAATTTTTTTAAGTTTACCACTATTAATTCGATAAATGAGTCCCGGGATTAACTGTCGATCTAAAATGTAATTTAAATGGTATCGAATATCTGCTTCCCACGCTTTTTTCTCGTTTTCAGCTAGGATATTTTTAATATTCAGTCCAGATCCTCCTATATCTATAGGAGTTTTTCCATATATCTTCGTTATAGGTATTTCTTTATCGCTAAGCAAATCAAACTTCTTAATTTCTTCGAATCGTTTAAAACCCTCGTAATTTACAAGCTTATTTATCTTCCCCCCTTGATCTTTATAAGTTAGCTGTTCAAGTATTGAAATTGGTTCTTTACTCAAACAATAAGGCTCGTGGTCGGTTGTATCAATCCATATTTTTATATCGTTGGTATCCAAATCGTAAAATTTACAATAAGCTTTATTTAATCCACCATCATAATCTACATCTAAAAGCAAACCTCTTTCCAAATCTTCTACGATTTCTCCCCTTTCAATTAGATAGCGAATATATTTCGAACTTACAGATTCTCTTTTAATATCTCGCAGTTGTATACCATCTTCTTTTAAGCCAAAGGGTGTACCATTACTCTTGAAATAAACCTTCTTTGTAACTTTTTTTAACGCCGGTTTTTCTTTTGCTTTTATTTTTTCGTCTATATCCTTTGTTTTAGGGGGTATTTGGGTTTTTAATTGGTCTATCGGTTCCTTTATTTCTTCTTTTAATATCCTACTGCTTTCTTCTTCCTTCTTAGTTTCTTTTTTTTCTACGAATGAAGAAAGAGAGCTTTGCTTTTCATCAATAGGCGTTTTTTTCTTGGTTTTTTTTGGACTAGGCAATTTACTTACCAAATTTAGTAATACAAATTACTTTCTATTTAATATAATTATTTTTGAGGTTTTAATCTCAACTATTCTGAGTTTAATATGTTAAGTGATTAAGATAATTTAAAAAAGGAGACAGATTAGGTTTATTTCTTTTTTTTATAATATAGTATGCTCGAAAATTCTCTTAATTTGTTAGGCTTTATCGTTTAAAAAAAGCTAATATTATTAAAATAAATATCATATGATTTATCAAAAATATTAGAGAAATTAGGATTCTAATAATGAAGAATGGAAAAGATTTAGCAGATTTTGCTATAGATTATGGTGCATCTCGTGGAGCAAGTTATATCGAAGCAAGAGTCGTTGCCTCAAGAAATGAAAGTTATGCTGCAAGAAATGGTGTTATACTAGGTGGAGGAATTACTTATTCAAATGGAATTGCGATTCGAGTACTAGCTAATGGAGGTATGGGATTTTGTTCTACCGCAAGTTTAACAAAGACCGGAATTGAAAATGGGATAGAAGAAGCAATTAAATTAGCTAAAGCTAGTAAAAGAAAAATCCCGATAACATTTTCTGAAGAAGAAGTAGTTCAAACAAAATGGAAATCTCCTGTAAAAATAAAATTTGAGGAAATATCAATTGAAGAAAAACAGAATTTTCTGATAGATTTAGATAAAGTTTTGAACAAAGAATTTCGATTTAAGTTACCTACCAGAACGCTATTATTGGATCTATACTCTGATCAAAAATATATAGTTACAAATGAAGGTTCGAAAGTGGAATCAGAAAATTCAATAATTTCTGCTCACACTTTTAATACGGCTAAAGGTAAAGCGGGAGGAGAACAAAGAATGTTAAGTTTAGGAGGAACTGGGGGTTGGGAATGGATTGAAGAAGAAAATGTGGTTGAACGAATTTTAGAGGATAATATTAGTTTAGTTAAAGCAGCGCGAAATGCAATTGAAAAAGATATCAACCAAATCGATGTAGTAGTAAGTGGTGAGGTTGCTGGAATAATGGCTCATGAAAATGTAGGCCATCCTAGCGAAGCAGATCGAATTTTAGGTCGAGAGGGAGCCCAAGCAGGAGAATCTTTTTATATAGATTTACTGGAAAACGAAAGGCTCGGAGAAATTAAAATGGGTAGCGAGCAAGTCACAATAATAGATGACCCAACACAAAAAGGTAATTCTGGTTTTTATCTCTATGATGATGAGTGTGTAAAAGCTCGTCCACGTTATTTAATAAAAAATGGCATGTTAAATGAATTATTTCTAAACCGTGAATATGCTAGTAGATATAACACTCAATCCAATGCTGCGGCAAGGGCGGTGGCTTATACAAGAGAGCCCATTATTCGGATGGCTAATACTTATTTTGCTCCTGGAGATTTTACGTTTGAAGAATTAATTGATGATGTTAAACAAGGAATATACATGAAGAGCTTTACTGAATGGAATATAGATGACCGTCGTTTTCAAAGTAAGTATGTAGGGCTTGAAGTGTACTTAATTGAAAATGGGGAAGTAACCGATACTATGATTCGTCGACCCGTTCTGGAATTAACTACATATGGTATATTGGGTAGTGTTGATGGAGTTTCTAAAGATTTTAGTTCACCTCACGGATATTGTGGTAAGGGAGAACCACAGCAAGCTGCTCCTGTATGGCTAGGGGGACCACATGTCCGACTGAAAAATATCAAATTAGGAGGGGGAAATAAATGACCGAGACTAGCGATCTTCTTAAATTTGGGATTAATGTAGCGCAGGATGAAAAAATTAATGAAATTCTTGCTCAAAGAACAAAAGGTAAAGGATATCAGATTAGGTTTTCGAATTCGATGATAGACAATTCTAAAATCTGGAGCAATGATAATATAGAACTTTTTCTTGCTAAAGGAAAAAAGTCAACATACCTTGAAATTGAAGCTCCAACTCAAGCGAAAATTAGAAGTCGTATTAAAGATGCATCGAAATTTTTAGAAAGGTTACCTGAAAGTTTCCTTTACAATGGGATGGAAAGTAATCAGCATAAATATGAAAAATTAGATGGAATATATGACCCAAAAATATTGGATTTTTCTGATAAAGCACCTGAACTTGTTAATGCGGCAATTCAGACATCACTGGAAAGTGGAGCTAAAAAAGTGGCAGGTGTACTTTACTTTGGTTATTCTAAAACAGAGTTATCAACAAGTTACGGAAACGAAGGCTCATTTTTAGGTTCCTATTACAGATTTACTATAAGATCTTTTGTTGATCCTGATAGTAGCGGACAAGGACTTGCTTGTAGCAGAAGTCTTTCTGGAGTTGAAAGCGAATTTCTTAAGGCTGGTAATAATGCTGGTGAAATCGCCAAAATGGCAAATGGAGGAACACAAGGATCTCCCGGAAAATACGATGTATTAATGAGTCCAACTGTTGCTGCCAATGTATTGGGGCAAGTTTTTGATGGTTTAAACCCTATCAAAATAATGGTAGGTATGAGCCCTCTAAAATATGAGCATATTGGAAAACAAATAGCATCTGAAGAATTCACGGTTACAGATAACGCTCTCCTTGCTGAGGGATTAGGGAGTCGACCCTTTGATGTTGAAGGAACCCCTAAAGGTAAAACCCCAATTTTTTCAGAAGGAATCCTTAAGGGATTGCTCCAAAACACATCTACAAGTAAAATGGATAAAGTAGAAAATTCAGGAAACTCTACATTCTTTGATTTCGGTATCGGATCCAAATTTCTAGCGCCTGGTCCCTCCAATATTGCTATCAATGGAGGAGATTATACTTTAGAAGAAATCATTGCTGAAAGTAAAAAACCAACGATATATATTACCTCTAATTGGTATACACGTTTTACAAATATGACAGAGGGAATTTTTTCCACAATACCTCGAGATGGTATGTTTCTAATAGAGAATGGAGAAATTAAAGAACCAGTTAGAAGACTTCGCTTATCTGACAATCTATTAAGAATTTGTTCGAACATTTCTGCAATTGGAAAAAATGTTAAACAAATTTATTGGTGGGAAGTACAAACACCTACATTTACACCAACAATAAAAGTGAAGGATTGTACAATAACGGCCGCAACACAATAAGTAAAAATTAATGGTTTGTTCTATTTTCTTTAATGACTTTTTTTATTTCATTAAGAAGTAATTGTTTTTCTGCAATAAAAAAGTGAAGTTTACTCTTTTCCGGATGTTTGTGGTAAATGACTTCAGCTATTTCTTTAATTTCGTCTTTAGTTGGTTCTATAAGTTCCCCATTAACATTTTCATTTAGTAATAAAACCAAATTATCTGTTTCAAGTGGTTTTATATCGTCTCCATTTTTCGTATTTTTTAAAATCTTAACTACAAGCTCAGCTAAGTACCAGACTGATTTATCGTAATCTTCTCCCGACGTATAGCGTTGATATGCTAAAATCTCTACATCTTCTTTAGTAAACAAAGTAAATTAAAACTCAGAATAATTAGTATTTAAATAAAGAAAAAGTAAAGTTACCATTTAATTATTTGCATTGAATTTTAAATCGTACTAACACCACAAAATTAAAAAATTATTCATGGCTCTTCAATAGAAGAAGCACTAAAAGATAGAAGGAGGAAATAATTTATTTCAAATTGAAATAAAGAACTAATATTGCTAAATAAATCCAAAAAATTAAAAATTCTAGTAATATTATTTTTAAATATAACATTTAAGCCTCCGTGGCTTAGCGGTATAGCGGCAGAATTTAATTAACCTCTATTAATTGCTGAGACTTGTAATCTGCAGGTCACGGGTTCAATTCCCGTCGGAGGCTTATTTTTTTTATTTTTTCTCTCTTATATTATTAATTATTAAAAAAAAAAGAAAATTGATGTATTTTAGTTTTTACTCGATGAATTACTTAATTCGTAATCAATTGGATCAATTTTCCTAAAAATTAAGTAACCTATTAACAAACTCACAGCACAGAAAACGGAAACCAAGAAAAATATTAGATAAAATTCGGTAGTGAATAGTACAAAAAGAGCAAAAAGACCTGCACCGATAATTGTACCCATATTTTGACCCAAATTTGCTAGTGAAACTAAAATAGCAAAGTATGTGCTTTTAAGGTTTGGATAATAATTTTTAGCTAAGTCACCGCGTACCGTTTGATTAACAACGGTTAGTGCATTTTGAATTGCGCCTAATACTAAAAGAAATACCATGCCAAAGATTAATGGGAGAATTTCGCCAGTTAGAAACACAAAAGGAATAACTAAAATTAAACAAAAAGGCATGTATGCTAAATAGGTGTAAGTAATAGTTTTTTTACGACTCCTGTCTCCAAACATTCCTGATATTGGAGACCCTATTATTGTTCCTATACCACTACCTAGATAAAACACCGAGCTCCATACTTGTAAGTCGACCGCACCTCCGCCAACAATAGTTAATAATGTAGCACTTACATCAATTACGCCCATGGCAATCAACACCACATACATAAAGAAGTTTAAAATCATGACGGCTGGGATTCCTGTTAGGAATGTGTATAAAAATACTTTCCAGTTCCGTTTTTTCGTAACAATTGTTAATAAATCACTACCATACTCCTTCTTTGATACTTTTTCTGGAGGAATTTCTTTTATAAAATAAGGGAGAATACTGGAAATAAACATTAGGACACC
Organism: uncultured archaeon; assembly: GCA_964508365.1. Classification (GTDB taxonomy): domain Archaea; phylum Asgardarchaeota; class Lokiarchaeia; order Sigyniarchaeales; family SOKP01; genus SOKP01. The sequence goes on along the minus strand of CAZDTP010000014.1, from coordinate 30,405 downwards.
TGTTAGAATAAATAGTATGGGCATCAAGTTAGTAGCTAAGAATATTATACCCAAAAGCATTCCTCCCGCACCATAACCTAAAAACATTACCGTCCAAGTATATCCTTGCACACGCGCTAATTTCTTTTTGGGTGTAACATCTAGAATTAAACCATCCAATGCTGTGTCAGCAAACGCCATACCAAGTTGGGTCATAAAGTAATATAAAGCTAACCAGAAATAAATCCCGCTAGTTGGTAGAAAAAAACCCATGATAATCCACCAAACTCCTCCAAAAACGCCAAAACTAAATATCCAAGGGAATCGCTGACCGTATTTTTTAGAGCCCCATCTATCATTAAATAACCCAACAATCAACTTAAATGTCCATGGCATAGTTCCTATAGAATAAACAACTAACCACAGTGAGATATTGTATGAACCACCTGAAATTTGCGCTAAATATTGAGGCCAAACTAAAAAAGGAATTCCCTGAGAAAAGCCTTCACAAAGATAGAAAAAAACAAAAATGTAAGTATATCTTTTTCTATATTCTATTTCTGAAGTCATAAAAAATTTTATGTGGGATGTTTTTTAAAACTTTTGAGTAAGCACCTATTTTTTGGTAAAATTTAATTTTAGTCCAAAGTTTTAGTTTTATGAATTTGATGAATCAGATAAAAAATATCATTTTTTGCATTATAGATGATATACGATCTGATCACTTTTTCAAACTCATTGATGAAGGGTCACTTCCTAATTTGAAACGGTTAATGAATGATGGAGTTTATTCAAAAAATTGTATAACAGATTTTCCTTCATTGACATTTCCGACTCAAGTATCAATGATGACTGGCACATATACAGGAAATTACTTGGAGGAATTATGCCACGGAGTGCCCTCTTTTCATTGGATGGGACGAAACAAGGTTCCCCCTTTTTTAAGATCATATAATTCAATTGGATCGGACGAAATAATTCAAATTTATAAATTAAACGATGACTTAGGTAATAACTGCAAAACTTTATTCGAAATGGTCGGAGAAGGAAACACAGTAAGTATTAGTCAATTTATTAGCAGGGGTGTTAGTTATCTTTTCCCCGAGAGAAAAACTAAATTAATCTTGTATTACCTCTTAATAAAACATTCTCATAATATTAACAAGTACATTATGAAAGCTAACTTAATTGCCGTGAAGAAATTGCTAAAAACTTTTGAAAAACCGAAGAAATTTTTCGATACTAAAGAAGTTCCAATTGCTTCTAACCTCTTGTTCGTGTCTTCAGATGTAATGATGCACCTTTACGGCTTTGATTCAGAGTTGTATAAGCTAAATTTGTTTCACATAGATAAAGTACTTGGAATATTACTTGAAGGATTAGATAATTTAGGTTATTTGAATGAAACCGCTATTGCTATATCCTCTGATCATGGAAACTATAAAGCTAACGCATTAGGGGATTTTGGAGGTTTTTTTAACGAAAATAATCTAAATCATTACCACCCGCGAAAGAATATTAAAGGCAATATGAATATAAGTGGGTTTAACAGCGTAGGGTTTTTCAATTTTAAATCCAACAGCAATACTAATGAACAAAATTGGAATCATCCAACAATTTCAGAAATGGAGAATTATGGTCCAAAACAAATTAATCTATTAGAAAAGCTATTTACTCTTAATGGCATTCGATTAATGTATTACTGTGACGATGGGAACACATCTAAAAAGGGAAAAATCCATTTGAAAAGAAAAGATCAAAACACAGGTAAAATTATAAAAAGTTCTATAGAATATACAGGAAATGGTAAGGAATTTAAAACTAAATACTCCACAGAAACTAATGATGCTGATGTGTTTAATTATATTAACGATGAGATTGCGAGCAAGTTATTAGACAACAAATTTCACACTTTAAATGAATGGTTAGATGCTACTTTTCACATTGACTTTCCATTATACCCAGATTTGCTTTCGCGGAACTTTAAAAATCCCAGGAGGGCAGATATTATAGTTAGCACTTGCGGTGATGTTGCATATAATATTAAACACGGAAAAAAAGAAAATAAAAATTTGTATTCACATGATATAGGGCTTAAAAAATCTACGGTTGTTCCGCTTATTATTGGTGGTTCAAAAAATATACCAGTAAAAGAAGTTTCATATTGTAAAATAACGGATATAGTCCCAACTCTGCTAAAAATGTTAGGAAAAAAACCACATCCCAGTGTTGTTGGGGAAAGCTTAATCTGAAATATCTAAATAACAGAAAGGAATAATTTTAGGATAATGAAACTTTAGGAGCAGCAATAAAAACTTTCCTAAGTCCTGTTTTTCGTAATTCTATGGCGTTCTCAGGACATGTGTTAGCACATACTCCACATCCAATACATCTTTCCTCATTAACTAAAGCGGTTGTATCTCCTAATTCTATTGAATTCATTGGGCAAACATCCAAACATGTACCACATCCAACACAATCGCTTTCGTTTATGCTAGCGATATAAGAAGTATATGTATGAATCGGAGATGTGCCAGAATAAAACGCTTGAAGGTTTCCGCAACAGCATTTGCAACAATTACATATTGCTAGTTCATCATTTATAGGATCTCCCTTTATATGAAAAGCCTTATGAATTAATCCTAACTCCTCCGCCTCTTCAATTATTTTTGTTGCTTCTTTTTTCGAGATTTGTTCAGCAAATTGATGATCGATAGCAAACTTTGCTGTTCTACCAAAACTTAAGCAATTTTTCCTTGGAGCATTTATCTCACATGGTTCATCCAATAAATCTTTAAGATGTCTACAATAGCAATATGATACGCCTATAATGTCATATTTTTCTATAATTTTTTTTATATCTTCCTCAGGTATTACCATATCTTCAGGCGGGTCAATTTGGCGTTCAATAGGGATCACCCTATCAATTGGTGGAGCATTTTTAAATGCCTTCATTACGACTTCGTAATTTTTTTGAGTTATAATTGTTTCTTCCTTAAACAATTTATCCCATAAAGCAGCAATTTTCCGTTGTTTTGGTCCTGTTTCACCTCGCATAAGAGTAAATTCCAGCAATCCTGGTAGAAAACCAACTAATCTATAAACCATTATACCAGTATTTCTACTTGGTATACCTGTTATCATCCCTATATCCATTAAATCGTTAAGCATCTTATTTAATTCAGAATTCTCAAGATCGATTTTGGCTTTAATCTGGTCGAAGCTCATAGGTTTTCTAAAATCTAAAAGGAAGTTTAATTGTTCTTCGTTAATTAACATCTTTAATAAATCCACAAGCGTTTCGTTGATAGGGACGGGAGGTCCTCCTGCTTTAAGAATAGTTCTAGCAAGTTGATACCAAGATTTTTCAGTCATTTTTTAAACCTCAGATTTTAAGTTATTTTTAATTTTGGAGGGGGCACAAAAACTTCTCGATTCCCTGTTCGTTTTAATTTCATTGCTTCTTCGGGACAATGGTGAACACAAATACCACAACCAATACATCTACTACCATTAATTACCGCAATATTTTCAACCAAATCAATTGCTTCCATAGGACACTTCTCTACACATGTACCACATCCTACGCAAGAATCTTCATCAACTTCTGCTAAATAACTTGTATAACAATGGTAAGGCGAAATACCCTTCCAAAAAAGTGAAAATATCCCACAGCAGCATTTACAGCAGTTGCAAATAGCTTCTTCATCTAGTTCTGGTTTAAGGTGAACATGGAACGCCTTGTGAACGAGTCCTTCATCAGACGCTTTATTTATTATTGATTTTGCATTCTTTTTCGATATTGCCTTACCAAAGTTATGTTTAATAGCAAATTGAGCGCTTTTTCCTAATAAAAAGCAATTTAATCTCTCTTCTGTTACGGTACACGGTTGTTCAAGCAAATCTTTTTCATGTCTACAGTAACAATGAACCAGAGCAATATCATCATACTTATCTACTATTTTTGAAGCTTCCTCATGAGGTAATATCTTATCAACAGGAACATCTTCTATCTCTTCTTCAACAGGAACAACTCTTGTTATTGGAGGGTAATTTTTATATAGTTCTACGATATTATCATAATTTTTTTGAGTTTTTTTACTCAATTCCTTAAAAATCTTATCGAAAATCTGAGCAAGTTTCTTTTGTTTTTCTCCCGTTTCGCCTCTCATGAACTGCATTTCAAAAAGACCGGGGAACGGTCCAAGAAGTCTATATACCATAATACCTGATCTTTTACTAGGAACGCCAACGATAATTCCGTTGTCCATTAGAGCATTTAAGATCTGTGCTAAAGCTTCCTCATCCATATTAGTCTTGTCTTTTAACTGATCAATACTTAGCGACGGTTTTCTGAAAACTGTGATAAACCCAGCTTGTTCATCAGTCATAATCAGTTTCAATAGTTCAATAAGATCATCATTAACTACCATAGGAAGTTGTCCTGCTTTGACAATAGTTCGCGCTGCTTTATACCATACTTTATCATGTTCATTATCCATTAATTATCATCTTCCGAAAATGAATTCTTTTAAAATTAAATAGGTTGATAAATGTTTAATTTAATTAAAATTCTGTGTTTAAGTGAAGGTAAAGCTTTTTTTTACGCTTCAGCTTCATAGTCATATATTATTATAGTGGTTCTCTTACTAAAAAATAGACTTTTTTACTGTTACAATTGGGGCAGTTCACTTTGCGATTTTTTGAAGCTAATTCATCTTCCCATTCTTCATCACAATCTAAACATCCGTAACCCTTATAATCTTGCTTAAGATTAACTTTCCCTCCATAAACACGGATGTCTTTTCCTTCTATTAAGGCTTGCGTAATTTTTTCGTGAGCTTTCTCTAAAATTCGCGAAAAAGTAGGTTGGGACACTCCCATGGTATCAGCGGAACTCTTTTGGGTTAAGGAAATGTAATGTTTTAATCTTAAGGCTTCGAATTCTGCGATATTTAATCCGACTGATGAGTTTTCATTTTCAGATTGAAAATAGAAATTTTGTGGAGGATCTTTAACTTGTCTAAACCTCGTGTGACGACCCATTTAGTGTATGCGACCTCTATTTTCAAATAATTATTCTTTAAGTGTAAATAATAATAAATTTAGATTTTAAATAATTGGTTATATAATATAAAATAAGCTGAATTCTATGAAAAAGATTTCGCGTTTTTTGCAAAAAGGAAATTTATTTTTACTTAATCCATTTCATAAGATTTTTATCTATTTGTGAATGAGTTAATACAATTTTTTATTTACTAAAATTTGCTTGGTGTTGTAAATTAGAATAAAATATGCAAATAGGATTAATAAGTTACCAGGATATATTTTCGCAGAAATTGAGCAACTAATCAATGAAAGGAAAAAGGAAGGAATAGACTTCATCCCCTTAGGGATAGGTGACCCGGATTTAACCACTCCAGATATGATTATTAATGAACTAATTAATCAAGTAAAAATCCCCGAAAATCAAAATTACCCATCAAGTAAGGGAGAACAAGATTTTAGAGAGGCTGTACAGAAGTGGTATGAGGTCAGATTTAATTTAAAATTTGATGCTAATGATGAAGTAACTAACGTAATAGGAGGAAAGGAGGGAGTAGCTAATATCGCTAGAGTGTTTGTTAATCCCGGAGATATTGTATTATGTCCTAATCCCGGTTATCCCGTATATGAAAATGGTGCCACTAAATTATGTGATGGAAAAATATATTCGATTCCTTTAAAAAGAGAAAATGATTTTTTACCCGATTTTGAAGTTATTGAAAGTAAAATCTTAAAAAAAGCTAAATTGATGTATTTAAATTACCCAAATAATCCAACTGGCGCAATAGCAACGAAGGAGTTTCTAAAAGAAGCCGCAGATAACGCAGAGGATTATAATTTCATCATTGTTTATGACAATCCGTATTCAGAATTCACTTACGAGGATTATATCGCTCCAACGCTTTTGCAGATAGATCAGAATCACATAGAAATTAATAGCTCGTCAAAAATGTTCTGCATGACGGGATTTAGGTGCGGATGGGCAGTGGGGGATAAGGATATTATTAGTGGATTAAGGAAGGTTAAGTCTCACATTGATTCGGGATGCCCAGTTTTTATCCAAAAAGCTGTGATAAAAGGTTTAAATGAATATAAATCAGAAGAAAAACCTAAAATCGTAAGAGATAATGTAAAAATATATGAGGAAAGGCGCGATGTTTTGGTAAAGGGTCTTAATGATATCGGTTGGAACACGGACAAGCCTAAAGCGACTTTTTATGTCTGGACTCGCATACCGAAAGGAGAAACAAATAGCATGGAGTTCATTAAAAAGTTAATTAACGAAGGTGTAATCTTAACTCCCGGTACGGGCTTTGGCACTTATGGAGAAGGTTTTGTTAGATTCGCTTTAACCCAACCAATTGAAAAATTAAAAGAAGCCTTAGAAAGAATAGAAAGAACTCTCAATTAGGACACTTTAATTTTAGACTATTTCTTAATAGATTTTCTTTTCCACCAATCATAATCTTTATTGATTTCTTCCTCAACTTCAATTTCTCCTGGAATCCAGTTTGAATGATCTAGATATTTCCAGAAGGTACTTTCGTTTGTGTGTTTGTTTTTTTCCTTTAAAGGAGTCATATTATTTTCTAAGGTAATCTGATTTTCAATTTTATCAAGAACTTCTTTTTCCATTTTTTCACCTCCTTTTTTTTTACTTCTCCTGAGGTGCCGGAATCCTTTATGATCTCAATTTAATTATATTTAAATTCTTTGATGAGAGAGTAAATCCAAGAAAAGATTAAAAAGAAGATCGAAAAGGATCGGCTCTCATCTATAATACTAATACTACAACCAATAAAGGGCTTATAACTCTTACAATTGAGTATTTAGTAGTATTATTTAAGATCATTAGAATAAATATAACGAGGATGCTATTTAAATGTTTCACTTATTATTCCCATTTTATAAAAAATCATTTGAATAAAATGAATTTAGGAAAGTAATTTTTAAATTCATCTAAAAATGAATATATATCAATTTAATTAACCTAGAAATTGTATCAATGTAAAATTTCCAAAATCTTAGCTTTAGGAGCTAATAAATAATAGAGAAGAATAAATTGAAAAAAAAATTATTTAGCCAGTTTTTTGTATTTTTGTCTCAGATAAGCTATTTTTTTTTGATCCTCGCTTTCAATTTGACCCGGATAGGCATCTGAGATATCAAAACACATCATTATAGGGGCTAGATCAGAATTCCAATCTTTATAATACTCCAATATTGATTCAGGATCAATTTTATCTGCCAATTCTTTTTTCACCTCCATTCTTTTATTTAGAATTTACGGTAAGAATTAAGCCCTTATCCCTCTTTTTTTTTTATTATTGAAAGTCATTTTACTCAGAGAATAAATCCAAAAATTAAAAAGAAAAAGAGAGAAAAAAGGATTTATTCTCTTCATAATACTGTTACTAAGGGAATAATGGCGCTCTTACAGCCAACCCATGAATCAGTATTATGCCGTGAAAAATTCATTATTATAAAAAGGAAATAAGTGTACACTAATAAATATTATGGGTGTAAATTCCCATTTGTTTTGTTAATTGAAAAATCTTTCATAATAGTTTTACAAATTTTTAATTAATAACTCTTTAAACTCATTATACTTTACAAAAGACATTGTATCACTAATAGATACAATTTACTTAAATAATACTAGAGAACAATGAAAAGTAAAATAGTTTTAATAGGGGCAGGTAGTACCTCCTTTGGACCTTCTACTTTATTAGATCTCTTTCAAAGTGAATTTTTGCATGGATCGACGATAGTATTACACGACATCGATAAAGAACATTTAAATATAATTTATGAATTAGTTATAACCGAAAACAAAATCCATAACGACAAATTTATTATTGAACACACTACAAACCGTAGAGATGCATTAAGAGGTGCAGATTTCATAATAAGTTCCATTGAAGTAGGAGAGCGCTTTAAATTGTGGAGAGAAGATTACGAAATTCCACGAAAATACAACTCAAAACAAATATTAGGCGAATGTGGTGGTCCAGGGGGAACTATGCATGCTTTTAGAATAATACCTCCAATTATCGATATTGTAAAAGATGTCGATAATTTATGTCCAAACGCTTTTTTTATAAATTTTTCTAATCCAATGGCAAGAGTATGCTTAGCTATCAAAAGAACAACAACAAATCTTAAATTTATTGGGTTATGCCATCAAATTGGGTTTCTCAATTACCATATACCTCAAATGCTCAATAAAAATTTAGAGAATTTAAAACTAAAACCTTATGGATTAAATCATTTTGGATTTTTAATGGGGCTTGAGGAAATCTCTACTGGAATGGATTTAATGCCGAAATTTAACAAGATAGCTCCAGAGTATTTTAAACAACATGAAGATAGGTTCGAATTTTCTTCGTTAACATTTGAAGTTTTCAAGAGATTTGGTTATTTTCCGTATGTAGGGGATAATCATCTAGGTGAATATTTACAGTTTGGTGAGGAATTTACTGAAACACAAGATATGGTAGATTGGATTAATAGAACTGAAAAGCATGGTGAACATATCTATAGAAAGGTTATGAGAAATTATAAGCGACTTAAAGAGGGAAAGTATCTTAAAAAAGGTATGCTCTCAAAGGGAATATCAGGAGAACGAGCAGTTCCTATTATTGAAGCGATGGTTACTAACCAACCGTCCTATGAGAGCGCTGTCAACATTCCAAACAATGGAATCATAGATAATTTACCACAAGATTTGATTATTGAGTGTCCAGTAACAGTTAGTAAAGCTGGTATACGCGGAATTAAATGGGGAAATTTACCGAAAAATATAGCAGCCCTACTTCGAATTGAGGCGAGTATCCAAGATCTGTGCGTTGAAGCGATCCTTACTAAATCTAAAGAAGTAGCAATTAATGCATTAGCCATAGATCCTAATGTAGGGAGTTTTGAGATAGCTGAAAGAATTTTTAGCGAGATGAAAGAATTGCAAAGTGAGTTTTTACCTAAATTTCAATAAATTTTATTTTTTTAAAATATTTTACCGTAATTTATCAATCAAGTTATAATTTTACCATATTTGATTCAATTCACACCTTTCTTCGTATAAACATTTTTTAATGAATATATCTATATAACTCAGAATAGATTCAGTTACTATTTTATTAAAATGAAATCTAATAAAATCAGCTCTTCTGATGAGAAGATCACAAAGGCAACCGAATTACTTTGGAAATTTTGGTGGTTCAGTTTTTATTTAATAATTGTTCCGTCATTAGTAGCAGTTGTTGGATTTTTCATTTATTTTTTTATAGGTAAAGACCCTATTGTTTCAGTTGGGTTGTCTGTTATAACTTTTATGTTTGTTTTATTATTCTTTTATAAGGCATTTGACAAATACAGGAAAAATCCCTTTTTTTCCAACAAATTAAATAATCTTTCCGCAAGAATTAATATCGTCTTTTTAATAACGATCTTAGCTTTAATCGTTACCCCAATTTTTGTTTTATTTACTCCAGGAGATAACTACTTTGAGCTTTTACCTATAATTTCTTTTAGCATCTTGTATAATATTGTATATTATTATTATTATTTTCAGCCCATTGATTTTTTTGATCCTACGGAAGAGAAATTCAATCATGCAATTTCTTCTTCTCAAATTATTAGGCAACCTTATAATATCATGTTAGCTGTTAACTACATTGTTCATATAGTATTCCTCTCTTATACTTTTAATACAAAAGTCTCTTGGTTATTTCCTCTCATTTGGAACATCATATTTTATGTTATTTCTCGACTCTCCTGTGTAAAAATCTGTAAAAATATTGCTATTTCGATTGACAGTAAGAAACCGTTCTTAGAAGACTTAATAATTTTTAAGAAAAAATTTGTAAATTCTTTATTAGGCCTAGTATTTGTACTGTTAATTCAAATGCCTTTCGTTATAGTAATCGTCTATATATTAGTTGGTATTCATCACGACTTCATAGAAATTATAAACATCTCGTTATTATCCCTCGTTTTCTTAGCATTTTACTTTAAAATCAGATTATATATAAGTTCATTCTACAGCAAATTCTTAAGGAGGATTAAAATCAATGAGTTCTAACAATGCTGAAGAGGTTGATACTGGTGAGATTAACACTTTTATAAAGTTAAATTTTATTGTCTCAGTCAGTTTAATTCTTCTAGTCCTCTCAATTTCAGTATTGAATAATAATCCTTTAATCAGTACTATTACATTACCGATAATTTTTATTCTCACCTATTACGAAGAAAAAGCGAACTTTACTACCATTCTTTACGGCAGGTATATATATCTTTTTAGTAGCTTAGGGATGTTAATCGTTGTTATCTTTTGGATCTTACCATTTTTTTGGGGAATAGGGCTTTTAAATATTCAATTTCTTATACTCACACTGTCATTATATGTAATATTTCAATTTTTTGAGAGGCTTAAATATTTTCAAGAAAAAACGGTATTAATTATTCAAAATCTGCTCGTTGTTGCTAGTTTTACAATAATTTTATACTCATTCTTACCAATAATCGAATTTGTATATTTACAGTTCACAGTAGATCCAAATGTACTTTTAATCTCCAGTATATTAATTCACACTATTATTATCTTAGCAATAACATTATTGTCGTTTTATTTTTCTTATGTTCGTATTCGATTATACGAAAAACCTTGGAAACTTTTTAATTATTGTATTACTGCCCTCTTTTTACTATTAGAAACTACTTGGTTTGTTTTAGTTACTATTAAAAATGTAGCATTGGGAATTCTTGAGGTATTTCAAGGAGAATTAATGTTATCTTCAATTTTACTTCCAATAGTTTTCATTTTATTCGTGCTTTTCAACTATGTCATTCGAATATTCTCTCGAGAAATCACTTTAAATTATAGCTATTATGCCTGCTGGTTTTTGCTGTCCTCGATTTTTTTTATAATGTTCATAATTTTTTGGAATAATTTTGTAGTTATGCTTCTAGATCTAGTATTTCTTTCAGTTTTTATTTTAATTAACCTTAGATTTGGACAGATTCTAAAAAAAGTTAAAGATTCCACCTTCAATTTAATAATTAGCGTTGACAGTTTTGCTCTATTAATTGAAATTTTCTTATTATTTTATGGGATTTTTAGTCTTGTATTCCTTTTGGACGCCTTGCTTGCCTTGTTCCTTTCTTGTTGCATTATTGGTATCGTTTTTAATCTAGTTCCTTCGAATGTGGTAATTATTCCTAGAAAAGTAAAAATAACATTGACATTATTTATCCTGATATTTAATACTGGTATCGTTGGATTTTACTTTTTAGACGCAAATATAAATGAGTTTTATGTATATTTAATTGCCCCTATTATATTTTTTTTCTTGGGTTTTGCTCCGATTTATTATCTGTATGGCGAAAAGGTATTAAAACCTAAAATCATCGCAATTTACACTTATGTTTCCTCATGGGTGCTCATGGTTTTGTTTTTCGTTTTGAACTGGTTTATAATTGTAATCTACTTTAGCGCACATCTAATTATTGGTACCATATTTAATCTATTGTTTATATCCATTTGTCTAGTGATTCTAATTTACTATGGAAAGAAAATAAGAATGCTCAAAGAATCAAAATCTAGGTCTCTTTTGAATATCATATCTTATCCCATTGCTATTGAAGTTTTTGTTTTGCTTCTATCATTTTTCATGATTTATTTGAATTTAGACTTACTTATTTCTTCATTTTTTTCATTGGTGATAATAAGTCTAATTATATATCTTGATTCACAGAAATACAAAATCTTTCCTCAGGCTCTAGCGTTGATATTAAACTCATTTACGTTATATCTAGGTTTGTTTATGGTAGGTTATTATAGTACAATTTACACTAAGGACTCGTTCTTAGTATTTTTTGTACCTCTTATTTTAGTTAGCTTGCTCTCTTACATTCCCATTTATTATCTTCACAAAAAAAATGTTATGAATCGAAAATCCTTCCTAATATATCATTTCTTTTGCTCCAGCATCATATTTCTGTCAGTCTTTATATTTAATTTCTATCTAATTACTACTTTATTTTTTACAATTTTAAATTCGTTAATCGTGCTTAATATTCTCTATATAACTATTGCGTGTTATTACATTTTGAAATTGGGAGTTAAGATAGAAATTATATCTCGGGAAAAAGTTATGGTAATTGAAAAGTTTATCAGCTATTTAATAATGCTAGAAGCTTTCTTCATAATGTTCGCCATCTTTAACCAACAACTTCAATTTGAACCAATTTTTTCAGCATACATATCGATAGTTCTTATTTGCTTGATTATCAATTTTTTATCAAAGAAGAGAATTTTGTTTTCAGAAAAAATTTCGAATGGATTTAATATAGTTACTATGTGTTTCACCAGTATTCTCATCTCTTTTTATCTATTTTTGTTTCTATCTACTTCTGTTTATGCATATAATATTCCTCTGCTGATCTTAGGCATATCTCTATTATTACCTCTGTTTTATTCCCTAAATAAGAATGTTTTCATTAAATTTATGGAGAGAATGTTAATAATAGACAGTTTAGTCATATCTGGATTAGTAATTTCGCTTCCTTATATAATAGGATTAGATTTTAATAGATTAGGTGTAGCTGTAGATTATTATATAATCAATAGTGCTGCAATTGCTTTATTTTTTGGATTCTTAGTTTTTTTAGAATTTCTCTTTGATAAATATAAACTTAAAGAATCCTATTTCGTTTCTATTAAAACTTGCCAGGTTATCACCTGGGTGATTTTATCTTTTATTATCTCTGCGAAGTTTTTTGCGGTATTAAACTCCATAACTCATAATGTTGGAATCGATATCAGTTGTTCCTCATTAGTATTTCTTGTTTTGAATCTTATTATCTTAATTCCAATTGAAAATCTCAAGCAGCGGATATTTGAAAACGAACAAAGTAAATTTGATTATTACAGAATCTACAAAATATACGAATATACTAAGAACATATTTTATTTTTTCATCGAATTTATGGTAGCTTCGCTTACTATTTTCCTGTTTCCATTTCATAATATTTATTCATTATTTCAGCTTCAAGAGTCTATACTATTAACTTTAACTACATATGTTGGAATATTTTTGTTAACTTACCTAATAGTATCAACTGTCAGTCGTAAATTATTCAAAATTGAATTTTCAAGAATCAGGTGGGCTTTTGATTTATCCGCATGGGTAATAATTAAAATTTTATTGTGTTTCTATATTCTTATTATTCCTGCTCAATTATCTCTGATACAAAGGATTGGTTTACCTTTAGTAATTGTACTCTTCATCAGTCCTATTACTATTTATTATTTAAGAAATAACTTTTTTATCTCTGATGATTCTCAAACACTTTATAAAAGACTCATCTATTATATTTTCTACTTTGTCTTAATTATTATATTCAGTGAATTATATTGGAATTACAGTCAAATTTTTCCATTTTACAGCATATATCAACCATTACGACTTATTGTTTTATTCTGTGGTATATATTTGTTGTTCAATTATTATCTGGTTAAATACAATGATACAATTGAGAATGTGTCTGAATTCAAACTAATAAAAATATTACTAGGTCCATCTCTACTTATGCTTTCTTTCTTTTCTATCTTTCCGAGTGTTTTCGAATATTTTGCTTATGTATTTTTTATTATTATGATCTACTTCTTTATTTCCAATAGGAATCGCAATTTTGTATTTCGAATTATTAGCTACTTCTCACTCAGCTGGTTAATTTTAGTAAGATTGATTATAACATTAAATTATTATATGTTACTTCCTTCATTCGATATATTCGACTTCCCTTTTTATCTTTTTTATTTCAATTTTTCGTTAATGATTGTCTTGTTCTTTTCTATTGTGTTAAACATACGGAATGTTAATGTAATCGAAAAATTCGCTTTATATATATTAATATCGATTATAACCTTTAGTTTACTACTCTACAATACCGTAATTCCTTTAATTTATAACATTTCTTTCTCTCTGTTCTTATTTTTAATATTAACAGGTAATTTCTACTACAAGCAAAAAAATGATCTTTATAAGTGGTTCATCCGACCTTGTGTTTTGCTTATGGTTTTTAACCTAATAAGTTTCTTGTCTTATTATATTCTATTTAATAATCCCATTTTTATAGATTTTAATCCAATACTGACATTCACTCTAACTTTAAGCGTTACCAGTATTTCTTATGTGGGAACCTATAATAAAGCTCCTGAGAATTTCAGACGACGTTCTTTTTATATTGCTTTTTCATCCTACATTATTTCTATTCCAACTTTAATGTATTTTTTCTTAAATGCCTCTTTTAATTTACCTGTATGGGATCCTTTCTTGCTTATTATAACCATCAATATTGGCATTCTTCTATTCTACCTATCAATAGGTTTTTACTACTGGAAATTCTCTTGGGTGATATGGAAAACAGGGTGGAGGTTATGGATTATTGTTCCCTTCGTAAATTTTTATATCATTAACGAGAGTTTTACCGATATTAATATTAACACTAATGCGTTAAATCTCTTTGGAATCAACATTAGTGGTTCATTTATAATAAGTTTTACAATTTGTGTTTTGCTTTCTCTACCTTTTTGGTACTCATGGATTAAAAGACATTTCTCTTCAATTCTAATAATAGTTTGGAGTTTTAGCTTGTTCTTCTTATACTGGTTTAGTCAAAATGTTTTTTCTGAAAATATCGTGATTACAAATATAGTGTTTTTTGTTTTTGCAGTATCTCTTCTTATGCCGGTTATTTATAGAATGAAAATGTGGAAGATCATAACTCTCTTATGGTTATTCTACATTTTCATAAACATAAGCTTCCTTTTTATGTTATTCCAAGTAATATTATTACCATTAGAAATTAACTTATCAATTAATCTAATCGTATTGGGATTCTTTTTCGTTATTTTATCATTTTTCCCAAATTTAAAAAATTTGAAGAACATTATACTGATAGGTTCATATTTTCTTTCTCTAATTGGCATTTTCCTAACACTTTTCTTGATCATAAATTCAATAATTCTAAATTTCTTTATATCAATTAACCTCTCTTTTATAATACTCGCTTTCAGTCTGTTTTCTTCTAGGATCCTTAAACTCAACAGAACTTTTTTTAACATCATTATCTCGTCGATACTAGTTGTAAATTTCTCATTTTTCACCTACAACACGTTTATATTAATTCCTAATATCGAAATCATCGCTTTATCTTTAGCAATTACTGTTTTTGGCGGCTCAATTCTTGTATTTAACAGATTTCGAATGATAATGCCCCTTAAAAAAATATTTCCATTATCTATTTTATCGATTGGAACATCGCTTACTCTTTCATCATTGGTTTATGTTTTCTTGCCAGGATCTATCTTTTTATTGAGTGCGATATTCATATTTGTCAATTTGCTTTTTCTTAGGTCGGTATTATATGAATATAGTTTTATCTTGTGGTATATTACACCTTTAGCATTAACACTATTAACTCTACAATTCATATTATTCATTGAATTATTTCAATCACTCTATTATATTGTTTTGCTTTCACTTTTGATTTATTCTGCTTATTTTTCGATATCAAGATTAATTTTTATGAAGAAAATCGAAGAACAAGAGTCTGAAAAGGATTATGGTATGACCAAATTCGATTCTATTATGTCCCTACTATCGCATTTTGAACTTGGTTTGTTAAGTTTTGGATTGATTCAGGAATTAATAACTATTAGCTTATATGGAGCGATATTATTATCCGTTGCTATATTTTTCCTCTCCACCTTATTAGATATCCATGTTTTAAAGAGAATTTTAGAAAAGATCGCTTATTTGTTTAATATCGTAGCATTTCTTGTAATTTCGGTTGGAGGATTAATATACTTTATCCAAATTACAGGAACGGATGCAACATTATTTGTGTTAACTTTAGTAATATTTCTGGTCTTACAGTTCTATACTTTACATTACCTTTCTTACTATATCGAAGAAGTTACCAAATATGATGCTAGCAAAATAAAAGAAATTAAAAATCAATCTCAATCAATTCTACTGAATACTATTTTTCTTGTGATTAGTATATACCTTTCTCTATTTTTAAATGACCTGTTAATAGCCTACAACCCATTATTATTAGGAATTCCTTCCTTGAGCTTCGTTCTTGCTGTCTTTTCATTTCTAATGTTTCTGTTAAATGGTTTTTTAAATCGCACAATCGAAGATAAGTATAAGAAAATTATTCTTTTCTCTACTTTCATAGCGTTCCAAATATTTTTTGGTATTTTTTGGCTCGCCCTCTTTACAACATTCGCAATCCTCGATTTTTTAAGAATGGCATTAGTTATACTGTCTGAAACTTTATTAACTAATTACACGGTACATCTATCGAAAGATATCATAAAAAACGAGGAATGGGTTACTAAAACAAGGAAACTCTTTTCAATTTTAGTATTTACAATTTACTTAGAGATTTCGGTCTTATTTCTCGGACTCTTTGTGTTATTTACGGGCTTAATCCAGAGTCTACTCTATTCTCAAATTATTCTATTCATAATTAGTATTTTGGAAATATATGGTATAAAGCGTTTAAAAGCAGGATATATGGATGTTGTCCACTGTTTAAGTTTCTTAAATATCTCCTGGACTCTTTCTCTGATTTTATTATATTTATATGGTTTTTCAATATCTTCACTTTTCTATATATTTTTGATATTTTTATTAATGCACTTTTACACTAACATCTCATATTTCAATATTAGGCGTAAAATTAATCCCGAAAAGCTAGAAATATTTGGAAAATGGAAAACTAATAGGCAGAATTTCTTAGGGATAGGTTTATATGCCTTTCTAATAATCAACATCTTTAATTCGTTGACTGCATTTGGTATAGTATTCCATATAGCTATCCTGATTTTAAGTATTCTAACACATTTGATTAGTTTGTTGGATAAGTTTATTTTAAAGTTTTTAAAGAAAACCTCGAATTTTTTTATCATCACTTCATGGATCGTTATGATAGGTTTCTCGATCTTATTCTACATTGATTGGAATTCATTGTTTTTCCCACACCTTTTCCCTATCACTATAATATTCTTTATAATACAAATCGCATACTTATTTAGGTTAATATCAGAATGGGATTATATCAGTTCCAATATATCCAAAATTAAAAAGTGCCTAATTCTAATCGTCTACTTCGATTTAATCACATGGCCTTTATATTATATTAATCCAGATTATTTTATTTCGTTTAATTTATCGATATTATCGTTTATTATCTTACTAATTTTGACCTTCATCGACAATTATATTAAGGTTGTAAGTGATAAGGCTAGGAATTTTCTTCGGATTTCAAGTTTTATCTGTATTGAAACCCTTCTATCGTTAGATCTTTTTATAACATTAGAATTTTTTATAAATCCGAATCTAATTTTAAACTTGAGCATAGCATTATTCATTTTTATGATAATAAATTTAGTTCTATTCAAACCTTTTAAACAAAGCAAATTATTTTCCTTTTTATACTCCGGATTAATGTTTTTGCTATTAAGCTTAATTACTTTTAATTTATCTTCATCTGGATGGAGTTTCTCTTGGTTATTAATAGGAATGATGTTATATTTGTTTATTTTTATGTTTGAAGAATTGAAAAAATTCTTAAACAATATTATTGATAATTTACGATTTGTTCTTATTAAAGTCAAAAATATCCTTCTTAATTTTTATTATTCCACTCTCAATTTCTTAAAAAAGCACTTTAGATTAATAGGAACAATTTTGTGCCTGTTTATAGGTATAATAGTAGGGATGCTCTTTTCCAACATTGTTCTGGGTCTGTTGAGATGGGATCACGCATCTCTTTTAGGTATAGCGACTTCAGGAATTTTAATCTCTTTGCTCCCTACCGGGAAAACAGATGATTTAGATCAAGCTTTTAAACAAAGAATGCAACGTTTTATAACACTTTGGATAAGTTTTACCATATTCGTATTTGCTTTAATATTACCGTACCTAACCTCAATTATTTTTGGAATAATTCTGATATTATCCTCAATAATTATATTAGGAGCAATACTTGCGATTTATATTTACAGAATTGAAAAGAAACAGAAGATTTCAATAAAATGGAGGTTTTATACTACTATAATTTTAATAGTACTAACAGTTATTTGGGCTATATTATTAGTTGTTCTTTATCTTGCTGAAATTGTTATATAGTTTTAATTGGTTTTTATTATTCGAACTCTAAGAATTAAGATGAAGAACAAATATATTAAATAAAACAAGAAAATCCGAAAAGTAGTTGAATTATTAGGTTTAAGAAAGATTATTTTTCTTCCATTTACTTAAATGGTTCTTAAATTCATCATCTGATATTCCAATTGAATTCAAGCTGGATTTTTTCATACTTTTAAATTTAGGAGAATTAACAGGAGAATTACTTCTAAATCCTAAGGACCAATCGAAATAAGAGACTACTTTTGATGACATAATTTTAATTCAACATTAAACAAAAATAAAGCTATAGAGACTGTTAAATTACTAAAAAATCATATTTAAAATGATATTAGAAAGCGTGAGAACATAATTTAACTTTAAATAAAGGTGAGAAAAAAGTGATTAATTATTTAATTTTAAACTAATAATAGCTAATTATTTGGTACTTTCTAATGTAATTTCTGGTTTAGGTATTATGATACCTATACTCTTAAGTTTTTCCATAAAAATATCAACCAATGTATCTACTTCAGATGTATTTTTCAAATTGGTTATCATTAATTTACCATCAGAAAATAAAAGAATTGTGGCGCTTGGTTTCTCAATTTTCATAACTAATCCTGGAAATCTCTCTGGATTAAACTCTGCCTCTTGAATTCCTTGAGCTATTTGAGTTAAGTCTAATTTCTTTTCGATTTCCATTGAACCTTTGAATATAACCTTTGCAAATTTTTGACTGTTTAACATTCTTATTTTTTTATAAAATTCTTTTATTTTCATATGTAAATCTCTACTGATTTTTTCTATATCAGATTGTTCTTCATCGGAAAATGAATCTAAAAATTTATCATATAATGCCTTGTAGATATCTTTAATAGATGTCAATTCTGTTTGAAAATCGATACAAATCGAAAGAACCACGTCTTCAATTGACTTAGTTATTTTCGTATTGAGGATAACACTAATCATTAACATCTCTTTCTTCCCGCGAGCCCAATCAGAGTAAATTTCAAAATAATAATTTAATGAAGATAAATTACTCGATTGTTGAATAAAGTATCTTTCATTAGATGCGGACATCATTATATCGGTTATGATAGCTTTTTCTGTCATATTTAAAGAATTCTCAGGAAAATAATAGTAGATAAGTGGTCCTCTTTTTCTATTAAAAAAAGTTAGGGAAACAATTGTTTGGTTCGCAATCTTGATCTCAGGTATTAAAATAAGAGTATAAGAAATTTCAGGATCTAGGAGTTCGTCATCAATATACGCTTTACTTATAGGAAATTTTGCTCCATTTTTATGCACCCTTAACTTTTGACGCCGTAGGCTTATAGCTCCATATTTTTGTGATTCGATAATCAATTTTTTTCTATTCATTTCATTCATTATTTCCATCATTAACCACCTTCATATCATTAATATGAAATATTCATTTATAAATATATTGAATATTTTTTTGAACAATTAACTGAACAAATTCAAAAAAAATACGAAAACTTCAATTGATTACTAAATTTTGATGAAAAAGAGAAATTTTATAATAATTAGTTCAAAAAATAAATTAAATATAAACAATATTTATCGTGAGTAAAATGGAAGAGAAAAGCCAAAACACAATTTTAAACGTAAGGGATTGGATTGTTCTTAGCACTGTCATGATTGGAGCAGTATTAACGATTCTTGCTTTAGTATGGCAGGTACCTCCAACAAGAGGAATTGTTACAGTTACTTTCTTGCTAATGATAGCATTTATTCTGTTTGTAAATTCTGTTTCTGCAAATTCAAGGGCGCAATTTGAGCTAAAATTAGAGGATTTTGATGAGATAAAAGTTAATCGATTCGTGAGCTTCGCAGAATATACTTTTGGTATGGGTTTTACTTTAGTTATAATCGGTTTTTCAATTTTGGGTTATGTGTACTTATTAGACTTTATCGGACAAGTATTATACGCGTTATTGCTCCCTATCGTTTTTTTGGTAGTTGCATGGATAATGATTATAATCTACAATACAATTAGTTATTCAGGGAAATCCCTCAAAGGTTTAAGGAGCATAAAAAGAAATTTATGGGTTATAATGGAATTTATATGTTTAGTTGCTATCTTTTTAGACTTCTTTCTGTTTCCTTTTATTATCTAATTTTACCGTAAAATTATTTTCTTTTTTTTTTATATTTTTATTCTACTATACTATAATTAATTCCAGGTCGCCCTACACCCTGATTAGTAGTATATTCTTTAATAAGCCCTTCTCTAACCAGAAAATTTAAGATTTCCTTTAATTTACTTCCACCAATGCCAGAAGATTTACTCAAATCTCTAGTCTTTATCATTGCCGTATCTTCGATTACGCTGAGTACTTTTTAAATCGGATTCCTTAATGTAGCAAGACATATCCATTTGATGAGATTTTCTCATGATATCTGACTTCACCATTTCTTCTAGTTCAGGAAACTCAAAAGGAAATATGCTTTCAAAAGCTCTTTTCAGTAGTTCGGCATATTTTTTCTTATCATACTGATGCTTTTTATCGTCGTAGATGTCTGATAGAATTACCTTCTTCTCAGGAAATTCAGGATCAGCTTCGGCATTCAGTATAATATACCGTACATTTTTACCAGGAGTCACCACAACACCTGATCTTTCTAATTGTCTTGCAGCAACAGCTTGATAGGAGTTTACCTTGTATTGTGAAGGTTTTCTAGAAATTCTTTGGCGAATTGTAAGTTCATCACGCGAAACTTTACCAGTCTCTATCTTGTCTATGTAACGGTAGAGCATGCTCTTGGCTTTTGGGATTCTTCTCATGAATTCTTCGGTCGTAGTTACTCCCTGAAACACATCTATAAACGCATACTGTGCGTCTTTAACGATTTTTGGTACATCTCTACGTCGGACTTCGACGCCTCGTACTTTTATTTCTCCGTCGATCTTAATACCCCAATAGTGACTCAGCGCTGGGATGTCTGGTTCTGCACGAGAGGGAAGAAAAACAATTACATTGTACCTTCCATCCCAGCTCATTGGAATACCTACGCTTTTAGTGATTTCTTCTGAGACTTCTATTGAGATTTGTTCGAATTCTTCAGGACTCCGATTTTTTGTGTCTTTCAACCATATTGAATCGACAATTCCATGTATAATTTTACATCCGTGTTCTTCAGCGATCTCAGCAGAACGCATGAGAAACTCGCGAGCAAAAGCACAAACTGTCTGATGCGCTTCTATCTTTCCAAATCGAGCATTTTTGAAGCCTAAATATCCAAAACTTACTACAAGCACCCATTTAAGAGCGATATCTGTGAAGTTATAGCGAACATTTCCAGTTTTGCGGACATATTCTTTGTACTTCAATCTCTTTTTTAATGGCAAACTTATAGCTTTTGATATAATACCTTCCCTTTTTGAACAAATATGAAAGTCCAATCCCGGAACTTTTATACCAGTGCCATCGTCTTTGCAGCACTTACAATTTATAGTCTCTGATGAGATGTTAAAGTTGGCCATTAAAGAAGGATACATCGAGGAAAAATCTAGTTCTACCACTTGGTCAAATACTCCAATGATTGGTTCGAAGATATGACCACCACGGTCGCTTTTTATTAAATCCATTCCAGTACTGAACCCTTCGGGATTTTTCTTGAATGGAGGAATCAGATGGTCAAGCTTGTAAGCGTAATAAAACTGTATTGATTGGAGCGCTCCTCCGATGGTCACGCGACTTAATCTTTGGAGTGTAATTCTCGATATGCGGGCAACTTCAATAACTCCGGGAATATTGCCTTCAGAAAAGTGAAGACTGGCGTAAGTGGTTGTGTCTAAGTGAAATCTACCAGTTAGGTACACTTGAGTTCTTGAACGACGCCTAATGATACCATAGGACATGTAGTGGTCTGAACCCCCCGAAAGATCGAAGATACACTTTGCCAATGGTTTCTTATCTCGGGATAAGTAGAGGTCACTTGTTATTCGATTCTCCGAAGCCCGGGCAACCAAGTAAGGGAAGAGGAATTCGTCCCCATTTTGCGTAAGGATAATATCGGGATTAAGGCGTTCTATTTCTTTACTGATAGTCCTTAAAATTTCAGCTTCATTTCTCTTGTCAATTACTATTTTCCGTTTTTTGTACCCATCTGCCCGAGGAACATTGTCTTCATCATTCTGAACTATACTGATTTCGGCATAAGAAATAGGATCGTTATAATATGGCTTAATTCCTTGGTAATTAATTTTTACATCTAACCAGACGGCTCTTAGTGGGGGTAAATCGTAGAAAAGTTCTTCATTATCGTCCTGTAAATCTATAGAAACAAGACGTAAAAATCTATCATTCTTCCCGCTGCTATTTTCGACCTTAATCTTAAAGCAGCAAAAAGACATAGGGAAAAGGTCGTTGACATAGAAGTACATCTGAGTAATTGGGAGATCCGTATTAAACAGTGTAAATAATCCTATTTTATTGATTTCTTTTATAGTTTTCTTAAACACCGACGGTTTTTCAACAGTGACGCCAAGAACTTTCGTTTTTTCATGGTCCTCTAGTTTCACATATTTTTCACAGATACGGACTTTCTTTACATTCTGATTTTGAGTAAGAATATATTGCATTCTCTTTAGGTCATTACCAACATCATCTTTAGGAGCAGCGAAAAATTCGGGATTGAACTGGTGATATATTCTTATTACTTTCTGTTCTTTTGCGGTTTTTACCCAGAGGATAACTCCTTCGCTATATGTGGATACATCTAGAAGCCACCCATTAAAAGTCGTTTGCGAATCCAACTTTATTCTATTCCCTTTATTAATTCCTCTAATTCTTCGATTTTCTTCTCCAATTGCCCAATTTTCCTTTCTTGTTCAATTGCAAACGAAATAAAGAGAATTTCGGAGAGCATTGGGCGAGCTCCTAGGCTTCCAGCATCAGCATGGATTCTAGCGTAGTTCATCAATTTATTAAAAATTGTTTGGTCCTCTGCCCTAAGTGCTCTTTTGAACTCTTTCCAACTTTCTATTTCGTGCTCTAAAGCGGGTCTAAAAGCAGGTACTGTCCTTCCCATATTTTACACGTTCGGTATTATTTCAAGTATCTCGCTAGTAAGTCTTTAAGGAAATTTAAAGAAAAATACCTTTGAAATTTACTAATTTTTTTGGTATAACTCAGATAGTCGTTCTCTTCTTCTTAGCTCTCAATATGTTTTTAAATGATTCCTCACATTTTTTTTTGTGAATGAAGAATTAAAAAACTGGCACGCTCCTTGTGGAATTTACTGCAAAAGGTGTCCCGGAGTTCAATCCTTTAATTGCAAGGGTTGCCGAACGCTTAAGGGCCAGATATCGAAATTTCCAGTATGTAAAACCTTTCAATGCATCACAAATAAAGGTTATGAGTTCTGTTACGAATGTAAAGACTTCCCATGCGAGAAATTGCAGCCCATTGTTAGTTTCGAGATTTTTACACCACACAACTCAAAGGTTTATAACTTATTAATGATTGAGAAGTTAGGTCTTAACAAATGGAACGAGATTTGTGAGGAGAAATCAGAGCTTTACTATAGAGGTAAGAAAGTTCAATATGGTGGAGATCCTTTAACCCTCGAAGAAAAGGATCCTAACTTCTATAAAAAGAAAGATTAAACTTTCAAATGTCTTTTATTCTTATTTCGATTCATGTTATAAATATTTAAACATTTCTTAAAGCTAAACCCAGCAATCTAAAGTCATGTTTTTCGTAGTATTTGCCAAATTTCTTTTAGGAAGGCGCGGCTTCCATTTTAGAAGGCGATTTTCTGGCAAGTAAGGGTGTTGAACAAGAACATATTCGGTGTATCGCTCGTCTTCGTTTATCATTATTAATACGCTTCCGAAGTGGGAAAGAATTTTTCCTCCATTGGGCCTGTAAAGAGAATATTCGTTCATTGGAGCAGTTAAGAGGATTAAAGGTTTTGTTTTGTACAGAATTGCTTTAATCCCACTTATAGCTCTTAGTAAATCTTCAAAAGTCTGTTTTTCGTAGCCTTGAAATAGCGTAGTGATGCCAGAGATTAGAACAACTTTTATGTCTTCAAGTTTGGAGAGTCTATTCTCTAGAAGTTCTACCATTTGATCCCAAGTAAACGCACGAGCAATAAGGATGTTTTCTAACACTTTTCGAGGTGATAAATTTTGGGAAACAGCAAATTTACTTACATTATATGGATTAAAGCGATTATTTGCGTCAATATACGCAACCTTAATTTCCTCTCCAAGACCGCCATTAGCAAAAGATTTCTGAGCAATAACAGAAGTGGTTAATAAAATGTTCGAAGTTTTTTTTTTGTCTCCATAAAGAAGATAAACCAAGTCTTTTTGGAAACCACCCTCTCCCAATAGCTCGTCCAGCGTTGAATCGCCGCTCGAAACTAAGGGAACTCTCTTGTTTTTCCGATACACTTTTAACCCCGATCTGAAAGACATTATCTAGGTGAAGTATACCTCAAACTAAAATTGTGTAACTCCGACAATTTTCTAAAATTTGCTAGAAGCATAAATAAATTTCGTAAGATAATTATTTAAGCTAGAAGAGTAATTCTCTTTAAAAGAATTAGCATTTCATGGAGACAGAGAGAGGAAAGTGAAAGTAAAAATAAAAAAAGATTTGTAATTTCGAGCTTTTAATGTATCGACAAAAATCATTGCACCAATTTAATAGAAATTAAAATTATCGAGTTCTACTTTTTCAACCAAACATTCTAAATAAATGATCAAAAATTCAAAACTTTTTAACTAATATCGTCAGTATTAATTATTAACAAATTTTATTTAATCAAAAACAGAAAATATGTGACAAAAAAAATGTCAAGTCCGTACGAAAGTAGATTTTGGCGAAAGAATTGGGACCCAGGCGTTACTGATCTCGATCCGAAAGAGTTCGAAACCACTTATCCTGAGTTTATGAGAGAGATATTCGATAAATATCCAAATGTCATGGCTCTTTCTTATCAAGGCTTAGAAATGACCTTCAACGATGTAGACAAGCGTTCCAATCAATTCGCTAATATGTTAATTGAAAATGGGTTTAAGAAAGGAGACGCTGTAGGTATTAATTTAGCAAATATTCCAGAATATATCTATTCCGTAGTGGGCACACTTAAAGCAGGTTGTATCGTGTCGGGAGTTAGCCCTTTAATGTCTGACATTCAGATGCAGTATCAATTAGAAGATCTTGGTAAAGGAGAAAAACAGGTTGCCTTAGTTACACTTGATGCAATATTTGAACATAGATTGAAAAAAATTGCTGATAAATTACCAAAATTAAAGGTTGTTGTATGGACGAGTGTTGTCGGATCGTTTGATAAAGAATCACAGGCTAAAATTAAGGCGGTTCAAGATATTCCTTCTGGAGAAGTCACTCCAATAGAAGGAAAGGTCGTGTATAATTACCAAGACGATGTTTTGGCAAAATTTTCTAATGAATTACCAAAAGTGGATATTTCACCAGATGATATTGGCTGGATCCAATACACTGGTGGAACAACGGGACCACCCAAGGGTGCTATGCTGAGTCACCGAAATTGTATATCTAATTTGTTAAGTCTTAGAGCTTGGTTACAATGGAAAGAAGGAGATGGAATGTTATTATCTGGCTTCCCAATATTTCACATTGCGGGGTTAACGGTGTGCGAAGGTGCTCTTTCCTTAGGGTGGGGTCAAATCCTCATTGCTAATCCCAGAGATGCGCTTCATATCTGTAATCAAATAAAAATATATAATCCGACCGTTCTAGTAAATGTACCATCTTTGTATCAAATATTAATAAATTTTAAAAAGTTTAAGCGTTTGGATCACAGCAAATTACGAATGTGCATTTCTGCAGCCTCTCCGTTTCCAAAAGAATCTCAGGAAAAACTAGAAGCGATAGTGGGTCTAGGAAAATTACTAGAACTTTATGGGATGACAGAATTGAGTCCTGTAGCCACTATGAACCCATCTATTGGGGAAAAACAACTAGGTAAAGTAGGTATGCCGATACAAAATGTCGATCTGAAACTTGTGGATCCCGATACAGGTGAAGTGGTACCTCTCGGAGAACCTGGAGAAATTTGTGTGAAAGGTCCACTTGTAATGCAAGGATACTGGATGAAACCTGAAGAAACGGCTAAAGCCATTGACAAGGACGGTTATATGCATAGTGGGGATGTAGGAATAATGGATGAGGATGGGTACCTCAGAATTGTCGATCGAACTAAAGACATGATTATTGTAGGAGGTTTTAAGGTTTTTAGTGCAAAAGTAGAAGATAACCTTTCTAAACATCCTGCAATCGGAATGGTCGCGTTAGTGGGCATCCCAAATCCAGATAGACCTGGATCTGAAATAGTGAAAGCATTTGTACAGATAGATCCCGAGTTTGAATTTGATGGGAATAAAGAAGCATTAAAGGAGGATATAATTTCTTTTGCAAAAGAAAATTGCGCCCCCTATGAAGTCCCAAAATTAGTAGAAATCTCAGAAGAGCTTCCACTAACGGTTGTTGGTAAGGTAGATAAGAAAGTTTTAAGAAGTGAATAAGATTTTTTATAATCTAATTTCTTTTTTTTTTTGTTTTTTATTATTACAATTAATAACCTAAACTACTTCTGGAATTCTTTTGTTACATGGTTCTCACGAGAAATTTAAAACTTAAAACTTTATATCGAAAAGAATCATTTCTATTTTTTAACACTTTTTTTACAATAAAAATCAAATAATAAGAAATCGATGTTAAAAATGTCGTATAAAGATAAAATATGGAAAAAATCTTGGGATAGTCATGTCAAAGATCTGGACCCTAAGGAGTTTGAAATGACTTATCCCCAAGCTATTAGACGAACAATGGAAGAATTTCCGGAAAAAATGGCCTTTGATTATTTGGGGGTAATTTTTACATACAAGGATTTAGATGAGGCTTCAAGTCAATTTGCCAACATGTTAATTGAAAACGGATTTAAAACCGGAGATGTTGTGGGTATTAATTTACCAAATATGCCAGAATATTTAATAGGAATCATTGGTACTTTAAAAGCAGGCTGTATTGTTTCAGGCGTTTCACCTCTTCTTTCAGACATGCAAATGCAATATCAACTGAACGATTTGGGATCTGGAGGGAATAAAGTCGCACTATTAACTTTAGATGCAATTTTTGCTGGTAGATTGACAAAAATCGCTTCAAAAATACCGCAATTAAAATTAGCAATAGCTACTAGTGTAGGAGGATACCTTCCAAAAATAAAACAAGTTTTAGGAAAATTAATTGGTAAAATTCCAAAAGGAAAGATTACTCCTTTAGAAGGAGTCACAGTAATGGATTTTCACAAAGACATGCTAACTACCTATTCTAAAGAGTTACCAAAAGCAGTTTTTAAACCTGATGATTTAGCATTCATTCAATATACTGGTGGAACCACAGGACCTCCAAAAGGAGCAATGTTAACCCATAAAAACATAGTCTCTGATATAGTTATATTTCAGAAATGGCTTAATTGGGAAAGAGGGAAAGGAGTAGCGCTTTCAGGATTCCCATTCTTCCACATCGCAGGGACATTTACAACCTTAAATGTAATCTACCTCAGTTGGAGTCAAATTTTAATACCAAACCCAAGAGATTCAGATCATATTATTAAAGAAATGGCTAAATATGAACCATCAGTTTTAGCAAATGTGCCTTCACTATATCAAATTTTGATGAAAAATCCTAAATTTAAAGTACTAGACCATTCGAAACTAGACTTTTGCGTTTCTGCAGCTGCACCTTTTCCAGAAGTATCTCAAAGAGAACTCGAAGCTATTGTAGGTAAAGGTAAATTAATCGAAGCGTATGGTATGACGGAAACATCCCCTCTTACAGCGAGTAATCCATCTGTAGGAGTTAAAAAACTTGGTAGTATTGGTTTACCACTAACCAATGAGGAATTTAAGTTGGTAGATCCCAATACAGGTAAGGATGTGCCCTTAGGAGAAGCTGGTGAAATCTGTGTTAAAGGTCCGCAAGTTATGAAAGGATACTTCAATAAACCCGAAGAAACTAAACAAGCAATAGATAAAGATGGTTTTATGCACACTGGAGATGTAGGTTTAATGGATGAAGCGGGATACGTTAAAATCGTGGATAGAACGAAAGATATGATAATTGTCGGTGGATTTAAGGTATTTTCCGCAAAATTAGAAGATACTTTAGTTAAACATCCAGCTATTGGGATGGTTGCTACGATAGGTGTTGATAACCCTGAAAGACCAGGCTCTGAAATCGTTAAAGCAATTATACAATTAGATCCTGATTATAGTTACGACGGAAACGAGGAAGCTTTAAAGAAGGATATTACAGCGTTTGCTAAAGAGAATTGCTCTCCATATGAAGTACCAAAAATAATAGAAATAACAGAAGAATTACCGCTTACTACGGTAGGTAAAGTTGATAAAAAGAGCTTGAGAAAATAATTTTCTGGATGATTTCCAGAGCTTAAATACTAAATTTTTTTTATTTATTATTCCTTATTTATATTATTCTTGAGAATACAAAAGTAAAATTATGTTCCATTAATGTCCTTCTTCAATTTCATTTTTTACAATACTAACGATACGAGGAAAGACATCCCCAATCTTATCGTGAATAACCAAATCCGCTGAAGCATCTACATCAGTTTCTTGAATATTAATAATAGCTAATTTCGCACCTAAAGAAAGCGCTTTTCTTGGATAAAACGCAACGGGATATATTAACAACGAACTACCCAAAACAATCAACAAATCACATTCTTCTATTAATCTGTCTGCTTGAATTAATGTTTCCGAACGTAATGGTTCTCCAAAGAAAATTGCATTTGGTTTCAATAAACCGTTACATGCTTCACATGATGGATTATATTTTCCAATTCTAACCTGATCAATCATAACTGTAATTGGGTAGATGTTACCACATCCCATACATATCGCTTCATAAGCAGTTCCGTGTAGCTCTACAACATTCTTGCTATGTGCCTTTTGATGCAAACCATCTATATTTTGAGTGAGAATTCCATTTAATTTATCAAGTTTTTGCAATTTAGTCAATGCTTTATGACCCTTATTAGGCTTAGCTACAAATATAGCCATACCCAATTCAAGCATAAAATCCAAGTTTTTCTTAGGATTTGATACGTAAGAATGAATACTAGCAAACTCGTCGGGATTAACCTTTTCCCATAAACCAGTTCCCGGACTTCTAAAATCAGCAATTCCGCTCTCGGTCCCCATTCCTGCCCCAGTTAAAGCTACAATGTTTTTAGCATCTAAAATTAGTTGAGCGAATCTTTTGATTTTAGTATTCATCTCATTCATGCTGCTAAATTCTCCTAATTTATTTTAAAATTACAATGAAAATAGAAAAAATATTTAATATGATTATTTTTATTATTTGAATATAATATAATATTATAACTATTTTAATTATTGAAACGCTATGTTCTCAAATCACACAAAATATCAAAAATCATTCATTTATAAAATCTGCGTCGTGGGAAACGGTGGCGTCGGAAAGACTTCCATGGTTTTAAGATATTGCGAAAATTCTTTTAAAGAAAGTTATTTAATGACAATTGGGTCAAATTTCAGCACTAAAACTGTAGAATTGGCAGATCACCCGCAACTACAAGTTAAACTTCAGCTTTGGGATCTCGCTGGCCAAAAACATTTTTCATTTGTTAGACCTCCATTCTATCGTGGAGCTACTGGTATAATTTATGTGTTTGATCTGACAAGACGTTCTTCGTTCGCAGATTTACTAGAATGGCGAGACGAAGTTGAAAAAGTTATTGGGCAAAAACCGAGTTTAGTCGTTGGCAATAAACTTGATTTAGCAAAACAAGGTCAAAGGGAAGTAGCAGAACAGGATGGAGAAGCTGTAAAAAGTGAAATGCATGCTATGAAATATTTTGAAACAAGTGCGAAAGAAGGCGATTCAATAGGCGAAATTTTTAAGATACTGACGCTAGAAATCCTTAAAACTTCTGGAAAAATTTAGTTTTTAAGGTATAAACAATAAATTAAAATTGGTTATTTAATTTTCTAAGTACAAATATCAAATAATATTTGGTTAAAATTATGTTTGGTGGAGGAGCTCGCACTTACGATCGAGCTTTAACGGTTTTTAGCCCAGAGGGGCGTTTATTTCAGGTAGAGTAT
>CAZDTP010000013.1:0-72289 GCA_964508365.1 uncultured archaeon | reverse complement strand
AATGTTCCATCCTTTTTCTTGAGTTTTGTCTCAAATTCCCTTACAGGTCCGTTTTTAAGTAAATGTACATAGCGATGCCTATCCGCAGGATCAGCGTAAAAATGTGTAGCAGGTGTTTTTAGAAATTCTTCTTTTGAATCAAAACCGAATATTTTAATTGAGTATGAATTAACATCAAATAAATCTCCATTTGGATTGCTTATGGTAATTCCCATAGGTACAGCTTCTATCAAATCTTTTAGTTTTTGTTCTGCCTCTTTTCTCTCGGTTATGTCAATTAAAGTTATTAAATCCGCGTTTTCTCCAAGTTGTTTCATGGTTTGTGAATAAATTTCTAACCATTTGACTTTACCACTTTTTGTAAGAGCTCTGAATTGATAATGAATAAAGGCACCAGGTAATCCTAATTGCTTTCTTCTGGCTTGTTCTAGAACCATTTTCCTGTCATCAGGATGAATTACTTTCGCATATTCGTTTTCTTTCCATTTTTCCATTTCTTCAGGCGTATATTCGAATATGTCAGCTAATTCTGTATTTACGTACATTAGCCGATTATCTTGTAAAATAGCGATGCCCATAAGTGATTGCTCTGTAATGATTCGATACTTAGCTTCGGATTGATTTAAGCTTTGCTCAGATAGCTTAAGTTCGAGTATTCTAGATATAAAATCTGAGATACCATTAATTAAATTTCTCTCTTCCTTTAAAAATGGACCTTCGTCAAAGATTGGAGTTTCTACTAGATACCCTACTTCAATTTCTCCTATTGCTTTATTATCAATACGTATCTTCGAACTTTGGCTCCACTTAGTTTCCTTATAGTTATCTGATTTGAATTCTTTTCCTTCTACTGTAATTTTAACCCATAATAATTCTGGGAACTGCCAAGTTGGGATAATTATATTGATAGCTTCTATAAGAAATGATTCTGTGTCTAAATTTTTCTCTCCTGAAATTTTGGTAAGCTTATAAAGACATGTTAATTCTTTTACACGTTCCTTTATCTCCCTTTCAACTTCTTTGCGCTCCGTAATATCAGTGGCAGCACCTTCAATGCGATTTTCTTCTACATTTATCCGGGCAGAGATATTAGCCCAATAGGGAGTGCCATCTCTCTTAGAAACTTGTATTTCGCAATTCTTTATGTCACCATTCACCTTTATTTTTTCTATCATTTCATCCCGATCTTTTAATTTCACATAATGCTCGATAGCGATATAATCTGCTAAATATTCCTCTCGAGTGTTATATCCAAATAATCTGGCAAAAGTATCGTTGCACTCTATAAATTTACCATCGGTAATTCTTGACCAAAAGAGTCCTACCAGTGCATTATCAAAAAAATATCGGTATTTTTCTTCCGATTCCTTTAAACTCTGCTCTGTCTTCCTCCTATCAGTAATGTCTCGAGTTGCGAGTTGAAGAGATATAATGTTGTTTTCTTTATCATGTTCAAAAGGAGATACTCTAGTTTCATAAAACGAAAATGATCCATCTGGGGCTATTTGTGAATATTCATAGCTTGCTGTTTTATCATGGATTATTGAGTCATTAATCGCTTTTCGGGCAGATTCGCATTGACTCTTTTTTTCATAAAATGTTTCATTAAAAACACTTTGACCAAGAACCAAATTTTTTGCAAATCCTTTTTCAAGGCGATTAACATCAACTATGATTCCCTCATAATTTATAAATAGTATATAATCTGGACTGTTTTCAACTGTTTTGCGGAATTTTGATTCTGATTCAATTAATTTTTGTTCTGAGATCCTTTGCTCTGTAATATCTATTTGAGATACTAAATCTGCTGGACGACCTTCAAAAGTTATTGATCTAGAGAAATTATCGACCCAAATCAGTTCACCTGTTTTTTTAACTCCGTGAACTATATAATGAATTACTTGAGTTGGATCTCCTGTTTGTTTCTTTAATCCTTGTTCCTTTGCAATTTCTAATGTATCGGGAGCAAAAATTTTTAAAAACTCCATTGGCTCCCAATTTAACACTTCTTCTACGGAATATCCATATATATCTGCCATTGCTTTATTAAGATATTTAAGAGTATTATCCTGTAAGATCCCAATTCCCATTAGATTTTGCTCTGTAATATTTCTGAATTTTTCCTCAGATTCTTTTAATTTTTCTTCTGTTTTTTTTAAATCAGAAATATCATGATTAATTGCAACTGCTCCTATTGGATTCCCTATAGCATCTTTAAGTAATTTGATAGAACTGTAAACCGGTATCTTTGAATTATCTTTTTTAGGCTGAATTACCTCGCCTTGCCAAAATCCTTCTCTAAAGAATGTCTCCAATACTGTTTTTTCTTCATCATAGGGGTATTCAACGTGAATCGTCTCGCGAACATTTTTCCCTATAACCTCCTTGGCAGACCAGCCATAGATTTTTTCTGCAGCTTTATTCCAGCTAAGAATGTTAAAATCAATATCTGTAGAGATTATAGCATCAGATACATTTTCAATAAGACTAGCTTGGTAGTATATTTGCTCTTCGGACTTTTTACTTTGTGTTAAATCCTGGAGTGTAGCTAAAATATAAGAAGATCCTGCAATTTTAACTACGATTGGATAAGACCTGATCCAGGTCGAAGTCCCATCTTTTTTATAGATTTGAAACTCAGAGGACTCTGGAACTCCAGTTTTAATAAATTTTTTGAAACTTCGAGTTAAATTTGGTAAATTATCGTGCGAAAAGATATTTAATTTACGAAAATCTTTGCCTACAATTTCTTCATTTGTGTAACCAAGTAAATTTTCAGTCTGAGCATTGAAATCCTCAATCCTTCCGTCTTGGTCGATCAATACTATAGCAAAAGGGGATTGATCAAATAGATTCTTATATTTATCCTCGGATTCTCTTAATTTTTGTCCAGCCTCCTTACGCTCGGTTATGTTCCTACAAAGCCCTTCAATTGCACTAAAATTCCCGTCGCTGTCAAATATCATTTTATTAGATTGTTTTATCCATCTCTCGTTATTATCGGAATCGATTATTTTATACTCGTACGTTCGGGGCACATTACCTTTTAACAAGTCAGCCCATTTTTCCTTAAAATAATCAATAAAATCGGGATGACTTATTTTTTTTATGAACATTGGATTATTGAGAAAATCTTTTGAACTATATCCAAACACTTGTTTTGCAGCGGGACTAAAATAAGTGTAATTCCCATCAGGTAAAGACATCCGGTATAAAGCCTCATCTAGACCTTCAACTAACGATCGATATTTTTCTTCTGATTCTTGTAGTTCAATTTGAGAATTCCATCTCGCAAGTTCAGTCGATGCCGATTTTGACAAAATATGGAGAACAGATATATCATTATTGCTCATTTCTCGGTTTTCTGTATATACCACGCAAAAAGTAGCTGTTGGTTTATTGTTAAATCTTACGACGTAACTTACATATTGTTTTAAACCATAATTTCGAACATTTTCATCAGTTTTCATGTAATCAGTTTTATCTAAGTTTCTTAAAATCACGACATCATCAGGATTATCTTTGATTATATCCGTGCAAATGTGACCTTTTGGATCGCTCTCTCGAGTGAAATTAGGAGGTTCGTTATAAGTTACAAGCGATTCTAAAACGTCTTTTCCATTTACTCTTTTAATAATATTGAATAACGCACAGTCTGCGTTTAGAAGTAAACCTGCATTGTTTACAAGAAGTTGTAAATTAATGATTGGGTCTTCTTTGAATTTCAAGAAAACTTCATTTAATTGCTCAAAGATGTTTTGAGATTCCTCTAGTTTTTTTTCAGTTTCATAGATTTTGGTGATATCTCTTATAACGCCTATTAATTTCGGTTTATCAGTCAATTTTATTAATTTCCCCATTACGAATACAAGAATATAATTACCTTGTTTATTTTTAAGTCTCAATTTGGGGATCACAACTTCTTTTGACTTAATTGCTTTTTTCATAACCTTAGTTATAACTGGAACATCATCAGGATGTGTAAGTTTAATGATATTTGCTCCAATCATCTCATCTTGATGATAACCCAATATATCATGAACTTGTGGGCTAATAAAACTAATTGTTCCGTCTAATTCTAATTCTCCTATAACATCAGGAGTGGAACCAATTAAGCAATTATATTTTATGTCTGAATGAGATAAATTTTCGTTAGTTGTTGTCATATTCAACCCTTAAATATTAGTTAAAATAAAAATTACGTTAATAGCTTATCTTATTATAGAATATAAACTTTTCTATATAGTTATACCAAAAACTATAAAGAAATATTAGTATTTAAAATAATGGTTCAATTAGATTCTATTTGTACTTTACCTAAAGTAATATTACCTAAAAGAAAATATATTAGTGAATACTTAACAAAATTTTTTTTTTTACATTATAAATTAAATTTATATGTATATACTTCTACTTTTTGTACAATAAACAAGATAGGTACATATTTTTTTAAATTTACACCTACAAATCTATATCGCGTTTATAAAAGAACACAAAAATAAGAGAGATTGAGATGGTAAATTCTAAAAAAAGCACGAAAAATGGCTATGTAAGAAGTTTCGAAGAGATAGAAATGATATTGGATAATATTCCAGGATTAGTTTTTTATAAAGATGAAAAAAACAATCTAATTCGAGTTAACAAGTATTTTGCTGATGCACATAAAACAACAAAAGATAAGCTCGCAGGGAAAAATTGTTTTGACATTTATCCGAAAGATGAAGCACAAAAATATTTTGATGACGATTTAAAAGTAATTAAAAGTAAAAAACCTAAGCTTAATTTTATAGAGCCATGGGATGTAACAGAAGGCATAAGATGGGTTAATTCAAGTAAAATACCCTTATTTGACGAAAATAATAAATCTATAGGAATAATAGGGTTTTCAACAGATGTTACCGCGCAAGTTAAAGCAGAACAGAAATCGAATCAGAATCAAAACCAATTGAATAGTATATTTTCTAACTTAAAAGATAATATTTTTGTAATATCCGAAGATTATAAAATTTTGTTTAAAAACGAAAATGCTCATGATATATTTGGAGACGATTTGAATGGAAGAAATTGTTTTGAGGTAATTAAAGGTAGAGAACAAGTTTGTGACAATTGCTCACTTCAAATTCTATCGAAAAACAATTTATGTCAAGTACGTTCAGAACAACAGATACTTTCTCCAATATCTAATAAAATTAAATTTTTTGATACAATTACTTCGTCAATAGAAAATTACAATGGTAAGAAAGTGTATTTAGAAGTACTACGAGATATCACTGAACGCAAAGAGAAGGAGGAAGCATTGTTTAAATTAGCTGCCATTGTGGAAAATTCAGATGACGCAATCATCGGAAAGACATTAGACGGGACGATTATTAGTTGGAACAAAAGTGCGGAGAGAATCTATGGGTATATGTCCCAAGAGATCATAGGAAAGTCTATCTCCATACTTGTTCCGTTCGGTCAACCTAATGAATTGCTGGGCATTCTCGAAAAAATTAAAGTGGGAGACCACATTGAACATTATGAAACTGTGCGTGTGAGAAAGGACGGCGAGGAAGTCAATATCTCCCTGACAATATCTCCAATCAAGGATATCGCTGGTAATATTATTGGTGCCTCAACAATCGCGCGAGATATCACCGAACGTAAAAAGATAAAGAAAAAAAGTCAAGAAATTAAAGATGAATTGGACAGGAATAAGAAATTTATTGTGTTAGGGAAACTTGCTGGGGGAATAGGTCATGAGCTTCGCAACCCTTTAGGAGCGATCAAGAACGCTATATACTTTCTCAACATGGTTCTAGAAAAACCCGAACCTGAAGTGAAGGAGACCTTAGAAATATTGGAGAGGGAAGTAATTTCATCCGAAAAGATAATTTATAGTCTTTTAAGTTACGCTCACCCGAAATCTCTTGTAGTACGGAAAGTTGCGATTAATGACATTATTCGAAATGTATTTTCTCGTTCTTTAATACCAAGAAATGTTGAATTGATTGACAAGCTAGGTAACTCTTTACCATATGTCTTAGCCGACCCCGACCTACTAGGGCAAGTCTTCGGAAACATTACCCTAAATGCTATTCAAGCGATGTCTAAGGGTGGGCAATTAATAGTTAAATCTGAAGTTCAAAATCAAGATTTTCTATCTATCTCTTTCAATGACTCGGGAGAGGGTATCTCTGAAGAGAACTTAAAGAAATTATTTACACCGCTCTTCACAACTAAAGCTAAAGGCATCGGTTTAGGGCTAGCTATCTGTAAAACTATTATAGATAAACATAGAGGCATTATCGAAGTCCAAAGTGAACTCGGAAGAGGCACTACTTTCTTGATAAAATTACCTATTAATAGAAAGGTGACGGAATAAAATGACACAAAAAGCTAAGATTTTAATTGTAGATGATAATCTCAGCCTCTGCAAAACTATGTCTCTCGTCTTAAAGCGTAAAGGATACGACGTTTCGATTGCAAATGATGGTTTTGAGGCTATTGACAGAGTTAAAAATGAGTTCTTTGATATAATTTTTATGGATATTAAAATGCCAGTACTAAACGGTGTAGAAACCTATAAAAAAATCAGAGAGATTAATGATAAAATAATAATAATAATGATGACTGCTTATGCTGTTGAAGATTTAATTCAAGACGCACTTAAGGAAGGAGCATATGGAGTCATATATAAACCCTTAAATTTTGAAAATATCCTCTCTCTTATCGAAAATTCCAAAGATACTAAACAGGGGGGATTAATTTTGATCGTTGACGACGATCCAGGGACTTGTAGTACATTAAAAAATATTCTCATCAAGAAGGGTTATGAAGTGGGTATTTCTAATACCGGTGAGGATGCCATTAAAAAAGTGTTGGAGAAACCATTTGATCTTATTTTTATCGACATGAAGTTACCGACCTTAAACGGTCTGGAAACTTTTTTAGCACTTAAAAAGATAAATCCTAAAATAGTAGCGATTATGATTACTGCGTACTCTCAGGAAATGGAGGAGTTAGTCCAAGATGCTATGGATAATAGCGCTTATACGTGTCTTAATAAACCAATAAATATCGAAGATATGCTTGTATTAATTAACGAAGTTTTAAAGAAAAAATAAAAAGCAGAATCTCTCTGGAGGAAAACAAGAATTGGAATCTAAAGAACGTATTATAATAATTGATGAAGATGAAAGTACTTGTAAAACATTGGCACTCATATTTAAAAAGCAAGGGTATGAGGTAGAAACAGTAGGAACAGGTCATGAGGCGCTAGAGAAGGTAAAGAAAAGAGATTTCAATCTGGCTATCTTAGATGTCAAGCTTCCTGATATAGAAGGCGTAGAGCTACTTGGACCTTTGAAAAAAACTCGTCCTTTTATGGATATAATGATGATCACGGAGATGGGTACTTTAGAAACTGCGATATATGCTCTTAATCACGGTGCGTCTTCCTATATCACCAAACCCCTTAAAATGGATGATAGTTTAAATGCAATCCGTGTTTTTATAGAAGAGCAGAAATTTAAGAAACAGAGTCAAAAAAGTAATGATATTACCACAAATGAGAATATATTGATTGTTGATGACGATGAAAACACTTGTAAGACATTGGCATTAATATTTAATAAAAAAGGTTATAATGTACAAACAGCAGGAACTGGATATGAAGCGTTAGAGATAGCTCGGAATAACAGTTTTAATTTGGTTCTTCTGGACATTAAGCTTCCCGATGTTGAAGGGATAGAGCTACTTGTACCGTTGAAAAAAATGCATCCTGATATGGAAACGATGATGATGACCGCCTATAGTTCTCTTGAAACCGTGATACGGGCTTTAAACGAAGGAGCATCGGCCTATATTATGAAACCACTGGAAATAGATGATATCCTAAATAAAATCAGTACTGTGTTTGAAAAACAACGTCTCATTACCTCGAAAAAGAAATTAGAGCAAGAATTGGCATATCAGGCACTACTTGTGGAGAACGTTTCAGATGCTATAATATCCACGGATAAAAATCTTAAGATTAAATCATGGAACAAAGCAGCAGAAAATATGTATGGTTGGAATTCAGACGAGGTAATTGGTAAATCACTGCCAGAAATAATTCCAGAAGAATACCCTTACGCTCAAAAAGGGGAAGTTAATGAACAGATTTTTGAAAATGGATTTTGGAAGGGTGAAATCAATCAGAAAAAGAGGGATAATACTTTAATTAACATATTTTCATCCTCAACTTTAATTAGGGATAATATGGAAAAAATTCAAGGAGTTGTAACGATCAACCAAGATTTTACTGAGCGTAAGAAAGTGGAACTAAAATTAATCGAAGAAACTGAAAAGATAAAAAAATATCTTGACATTGCTGGTGTAATTCTCGTTGTTCTTGATAAAAGGGGTAATATAGTGATGTTAAATAAAAAAGGTTACGAGATATTACAATATACCGAAGGTGAATTAATAGGCAGAAATTGGTTTGATATCTATATCCCTAAAGAAAATCCTAAAGAAATATATGAAATTTTTAAAAATTTAATGCGGAATGAAACTGAAAATACGGAATTTTATGAAAACTCTATTTTAACTAAAAGTGGGGAGGAAATAATAATTGCTTGGCATAGCTCTTTATTATATGATAATAACGGAGAAATAATTGGAACCCTAAGTTCCGGGGACGATATTACTGAGCTTAAGAAGGGTGAACAGGATCTCCTTTCAACTCTAGAAAATTTGAAAGAAGTAAATAGTGAACTCGAAAGATTTGCTTATGTAGCTTCTCACGATCTACAAGAACCACTTCGAATGATTACAAGTTTTATACAATTGCTTGAGAAACGTTATAAAGACAAATTAGATGAAGATGCTAATGAGTTTATCACTTTTATCGTAGAAGGAGCAAAAAGAATGCAATTAATGATAACAGATCTATTATTTTATTCGCGAATTGGGAGAAAAGAAAAGGAATTTAGTCAGCTTGATGTAAATATCATCCTAGAAGATGTTATTAGTAACTTTAGAATAAAAATTGAAGAAACTAATGCAAAAATTACTCACGATCCTCTACCCATACTAATTGGAAATAAAGCAGAATTTGTACAATTACTTCAAAATCTAATTTATAATGCTATAAAATTCCATAGGAAGGAGGAAACCCCAGTTGTGCATATTTCTGCAAAGCTTCAAAAAAACCAGTGGATATTTTCCGTTCGCGACAATGGAATTGGGATTGATTCCCAATTTTTCGATCGGATTTTTATTATTTTTCAGCGTTTACATAAAAAAGAGGAATATGAAGGTACTGGGATAGGATTGGCTATATGTAAAAAGATAATTGAACGTCATGATGGTAAGATTTGGGTGGAATCAGAAGTGGGAAAAGGTTCCACTTTTTATTTTTCAATCCCGAAAAAGTCAGTCAGAAATTATGAATTTTAACAATAAATTTCAACAAATTAAAATGTCATTACTTGAAATATTAATAAATTTGTTAAATCCTATATGAGAAATGAGTAAAAATAACTAAGCCACATCTGAAATTAAATAGAGTATTGTTATAAAAGAAAATAAATATGTGAAAAAAATGAATATTAACAAAAAAATTAAACAGGTTGAGATTTTACTGGTAGAAGATAATCTTGGTGACATTCGTTTAACAAAAGAAGCTATGAAAGAAGCTAAAATTATTAATAATCTTAATGTAGTCGAAGATGGTATAGAAGCCTTAGCTTATTTAAGAAAAAAAGGGAATTTTAAGGGCGTGAAACGTCCAGACCTGATCCTCTTAGATATAAATTTGCCAAAGAAAAATGGTCGTGAAGTGTTGGCTGAAATAAAGCAGGATATACATCTTAAACAAATTCCTGTAGTAATTCTTACAGTATCTAACGCAGAAGAGGACATTATCAAAACATATGAGCTCCATGCGAATTGTTATATCACCAAACCTGTTGATATGGAGCAATTTATCAAAGTTGTAAAATCTATTGATGCTTTTTGGTTTTCCATTGTTAAACTACCACCAAATAAAAATTCTCAATGAATTATTATGAGTAATTAAATGATGAGAACGAAATATTAATTTCAAAAATTATAAAAGGTAAGATATTGAAGAAAATCGTAAGAAATGAGGGGGCTTGAAATTTAAGATGGAGAGTAATATAGTTAAAAAAAAGGAACAAAAATTAATAGAATCTGAGGAAAAATATCGCCTTATTTCTGAGAATGCAAATGATTTATTTGCTGTTTTAAATAATAAATTTGAATATGAATATATAAATGAAAAAGCTTATCAAAAAATTCTAGGCTATTCTAACGAGGATATATTGGGGAAAGCACATTATGATATTATTAATCCAGAAGATTATAAAATATCTCACAACATATTAAGACGAGGTTTTAAAAAGGGCGGATCAACTGGGGAATTAAAGCTTCGACACAAAAATGGAAAATATATTTGGGTAGAAACTAAAGCATCAGTCTTTAAAAATTCTGATGGTCTATTAAAAGTAATAACAATCTCAAGAGATATAACTGACCGAATATTGTCAGAAAAACGCTTAAAAGAATCTGAAGAGAAATATAGATTAATATCTGAAGGTTCCGATGATTTAATATTAGCTTATAATGAAAAGATGGAAATAGAATATGTTAATGGGGAAACTCATGAAAGAATTCTAGGGTATTCTGCTCATCTTTTTTGGAAACAGGATTTTTTATTTTCCATAATTCATCAAGATGATCGTAAGATTCTTGGGTCGGCCATTAGAGAGGGATATAAAGGGGGGCCTTATAAACTACATATACGATATAAGCATGAAAAAGGGCATTATATATGGTTTGAATTTAGAGGAAAAACATATTATGATAAAAACGGCTCTAAAAAATCGTTAGTTGTTGGAAGAGATATAACAGATATAAAGGTAATACAGGATCAATTACAAGAATCAGAAGAAAAATATCGAGAGTTATTTGAAGAGGCTCCCCACGCTTATTTCTCAATTGGTCCCGATAAATCAATTAAAAGATGCAACAAAGCAGCGGAGAGACTTCTGAACTATTCTAAAGAAGAATTATTACACATGACTGTTTTTGATTTATACGCTGATACAAAAAATGGTATAGAAAAAGCGATAGGCGTTTTTAACAGGTTTTTGAGCGGTGAGGAGATTTATGATGAAGAACTCCTAATGAAAACTAAAAATGGCAATCACATCTGGATAAGTATGTCTTCGAAACCAGTATTGGATGCTAAAGGTAACACTATTGAATCTCGTTCAATTGTAATAGACATCACTGAGCGCAAACAATTTGAACAGGAATTAAGGATCAAAGAATCTGCGATAAGATCGTCCATTAACGCTATTGCTATTACCAACTTAAAAGGAGTTTTAACTTATGTGAATCCTTCATTTCTTAAATTTTGGGGTTATTCAACCGATACAGAAATTTTAGGCAAAAATAGTAGAGTGTTTTGGCAACCAAAAGAGAAAGTTAACGAAATAATTGCCCACATTCAAAAAATTGGAAATTGGGATGGTGAACTCAGTGCTCAGAAAAAGGACGGCTCAATATTTTATGTCCAACTTTCAGCAAGTATGATTTATGATATGTATTCTAATCCTATATCTGTGCTAGCTTCGTTTATTGATATCACCCACCGTAAGAAAGCGGAAGAGGAAATAGCTAAAGCTTTAGAAGAAATTAAGCGCTCTAATGCAGAACTTGAGGTATTTGCCTACATCGCTTCACACGATCTTCATGAACCGCTTCGAATGGTTTCAGGATTTGCTAAATTACTTCAAAAACGCTATAAGGATATCCTGGATAAAGAGGCGCATGACTTTATCGATTTTATTGTCGATGGTGCGACCAGAATGCAAAATCTAATTAACGATTTATTAATGTTCTCCAGAGTTGGAACTCGAGGAAAGGTATTTAAACCAACAGATATGAATATTATCTTAGAAGTAGTCTTGAATATTTTACGGGAATCTGTAAGCGATTCTAATGCGGTAATTACGAGCGAACCCTTACCAGTTATTATCGCTGACGAAACCCAAATGATACAGCTTTTTCAAAACTTAATTGCTAATGCAATTAAATTTAAGAGATCGGAGCCTCCTAAGATTAAAATTTCAGGAGAGACGAAAAATAATGAATGGCTTTTCACAGTTCAAGATAATGGGATTGGTATCGATTCAAAAAACTTTGAACGCATATTCATAATATTTCAACGTCTACATACAAAAGGAGAGTATCCCGGAACTGGAATAGGATTAGCAGTATGTAAAAAAATAATCCAACGTCACGGAGGAAAGTTATGGGTTGAATCTAAACTTGAAAAAGGCTCGACATTTTTCTTTTCGATTCCAAGAGAACAAGATTTAGATAAAACAAAGTAAAATACCATCAATTACATCTTAACTATCAATTATTTAAGTTTAATTAAATGGTAATCATTAAAATTAATATAAAAAAAAAGAGAAGTAATAAAACATGAATATTGGAAATAAATTTAAAGCTGTTGAAATCCTACTTGATAGTGAGATAATAATAGCATTTTCTAAATAATACAAAGAAGTTACATGCTTTAACATGTCAATTGAAGAGACAGAAAAGAATACTATTTCAATCCTACTTATAGAGGATAATCCAGGAGATTCTCGTTTAATACAGGAATTATTGAAAAGCGCAGAGGATTTCAATTTCAACATAACATTCTCTAAAAATCTTGTAAATGGATTAAAAAATATTGAGGAAAATGATTTAGATATAATACTATTAGACCTTACTCTTCCCGATAGTTCTGGATTCGAAACAATTCTGAGAACAAGGGAAAAAACAAATAATATTCCAATAATTGTCCTTACCGGTTTTTCAGATGAAAATTTTGCTCGAAAAGCTGTTCAAGCAGGAGCTCAAGATTATCTTATCAAAGACCAAATCGAAAGTAATTCTTTAGTGCGCTCAATTTTTTATGCTATTGAAAGAAATAAAATGAATCGGACGATTGATGCGCTGATGCTAACACTGCAAAAAAATGAATCGCAGTTAAAAAAAATTATTGAAAAAAATGCAGATAGTATTATTATTGTTGATAAAAGGAACATCGTAAGATTTGTAAACCCTATTGCTGAGCAATTTTTTAATCGGAATAAGGAGGATTTTGTTGGTAAACAGTTTGGATATCCTACTGGTCCAGACACAAAAGAAATAACTGTAATTCACAAACCTAGTAAAATCGCAATTGCTGAAGTAAATTCAGTAGAAATAGAATGGGAAGGAGAAAGAGTTGATTTATTAACAATTAGAGATGTCTCTGAACACAGGATGTATGAATTGAAATTACAAGAATCTGAGAAAAGATATCGTGATCTTTTCGAAAATTCACCATATCCATTTTTGATTTTAAGTAAACAAGGTGTGGTTGTTGATTGTAATTCTAGCTTAGAGCAACTATTTAGTTTTAGCAAAGATGAGATTGTAAATAAAGGCTATAGAGATACACCTTTGGTAAATCCAGAAAATTTAGACTTGTTTAACAAACTTCACAGTGAAATTCTTGAAGGAAACTTTCCAAATCCCGTGGAACTTAGATATTTAAAAGAGAATCGATTTTTACTTTGGGTAAGGTTAAACTTTTCCTCAATCAATATTGGCAACCAAGACTTGATTTATGTGTTAATTGAAGATATCACAGCAATTAAGCAATCAGAACAGGAGTTAAGAAGACTAGAACAAACATTACATGATATGAATGTGTTGATTGAAGATGCTCCTGTAGCGATATTTTTAATCCATGAAACTGGAAAAATTATAAGAGCAAATCAAAAAGCTTTAAAGCTCTTTCAATATCA
Source organism: uncultured archaeon (assembly GCA_964508365.1). Lineage (GTDB taxonomy): Archaea > Asgardarchaeota > Lokiarchaeia > Sigyniarchaeales > SOKP01 > SOKP01. Next base: position 58,445 of record CAZDTP010000013.1, on the reverse strand, counting down.
ATTGGGTGAAATATTAAATCTAATGATTTTTGATCTAATTACCTCAGATTTTTCAGATGTAATAACAAAGCATTATACTGAAGATATTTATAATTCATCTGATCCAGTTAAAGTAGAAATTACGAATAAGAGAAAGGATGGAAGAAAAATTGATCTCGAAATTACATCAACTATCATTGCCATCGCAGATAATCTTATAATCCAATCTTTTTTCTCAGATATAACTGAGCGTAAGAACTCGGAAAGAGAACGACAAAAATTATTAGATCAATTAATCTCATCCTTGGAATTTAAATCCAAATTCCTAGCGATGATGTCTCATGAGTTGAGAACTCCTCTGAATGCGATCATAGGCTTCACATCTCTTATATTAGATAAGAGTTATGGCCCTCTAAATAACGACCAGATTGATTTTCTCACGGATGTTTCATCTGAAGCAAACCACTTGAAGTCATTAATCGATACAATACTTGATTTGTCTTTTATAGATATGGGAAAATTTAAATTGAATATTGAAACTTTTAAACTATTACCAATACTTGAAGAAATCGGTTCAATTGTAAACCATCTTTTTATAAAGAAAGGTATTAAACTGAATTTAATTAATATAGAAGAAAATACTCGTATTAAAGCAGATCCTTTACGATTTAAGCAAATTTTATATAATTTAATTGACAACGCGATAAAATTTACAGAACAAGGACAAATCAGTTTAAAGTGTGGAGTTAAAGATAGGTTATGGGAGTTCCAAATTCAAGATACTGGAATTGGCATTGCTGAGAATGATTACGACATTGTGTTTAAAGAATTTGGTAGAATAGAAAACGATAAGAGTAAACCAGTACCTGGTTCAGGAATCGGTTTGGCATTAACTAAAAGATTAATCGAACTGCATGGTGGAGAAATATGGTTTGAAAGCGAAGTAGGAAAAGGTACAACCTTCTTTTTTTCAATTCCTAAAGAATATAATGTTGATACTAAAAATAATGTATAACTAAGACTATTTTCTGAGCTCAATTGCGGGAAGTATGACAATAAAATTGCTACCTTTTGTCGAATCTCCCTTAAACCTGTCCTCTACCCATATCTTGCCTTCAAATCTTTCCACAATTAGATTTACAAGTGATAGCCCAATTCCCATTCCTCCAACATAATTATTCTCCTTTGAGCCTCTTGTAAATATATTTACTTTCCTAGAGTCTTCAATACCAATTCCATTATCAATAAATTCTACTTTAATGTAGTTCAATCCTTCTCGATATTCCTCAGAAATTCGTATTAATATCTCTATTATTGAATTTTCGTTATGATTCACAGCGTTCATTAATAAATTTTCAAACACTTCTAACAATAAGTCATTTGCTTTGATAACGATGCTATTATTATGAGAATCAACCGTGATCTTTATAGAATGTGATTGATAAGCATTTTTTAAGTTCCCTATAGCTTTTTTCAGAAGACTACAAACATCAATCAAATTCAAAGGTTCTTCCAATTCTTCAACTTCAGAAAGTTTGCGAACGTTTGATATCAATTTTGATCCTCTAATGATTTGGTTTTCAATTATACCTATAATATTCAAAATTTCATTCGGATCATTAGTTTTGCCTAATTGAAACTTAGTAATTTGTGCTACTGATAATATCCCTTGTAAGATATTGCTCATATCATGAGCAAAAATATCTTTATAAAAATTAGCTCGGTGAAAAGCATCCTGAATTTCTTTCTTAGAGTCATCAAGTTCCTGCATTACTTGTTGCCTCCCAATGGCATACAGAATTGAGCGTTCCAAAAGTCCTGAATCTATTTTTCCCTTAACCAGATAGTCTTGCATTCCACGTTTAAGAGATTCAATTGCTAACTCTTCATCCACTCTTCCAGTTAGGATTATAATTGGCATTGCCTTAACCTTTTCATGTATAATTGATATGGTATCGAGCCCAGTGCAATCAGGAAGATTGAGATCTAATAGTATAATGTCAATCTTATTACTTAGAAGCTCTTCTAATCCACCACTAAGAGTTGTTTGATTAATAAATAAAAAATTCGCTCTTTTCGCTTCTTTTAACATTTCTTCAATGAGTCTGGCATCTCCAGGATTGTCTTCAATTATAAGGACGGATATTGTTCCATTCGACATTTTTATGATACCATCTATTAATTACTAACAATGAAAAAGATATTTCTTTACTTTTTTGCGGTTATTTCATCGAATCTTATTTTTTTTAAATTTTGAGAGTTTTGGAACTATCAAGTTATTAGAATTTAACAATTATATAAAAGAAGTAATATTAAAATGTTAACTAAACAATTCACAAATAGTGGAAAATTAATAAAGGTTGCATATTATACACTATTTTTTTTTTAAAAACCCATGAATTTAAATTTGTTATAAAAAAGCTTAAATATGACCACGATTATTATCAATTTGTAGAATATAAATCTTAAATTACTATTTTTTTTTTAATTTGAACAAAAAGTATAATAATTTTAGGTTTATTAGCAAAAATAGATTATGATAGTTCTAGATAATGATAGCACTCCACCAATGCATCTTCTTGGTGTAGGGTTGATAAAAATATCAGACTTAAATGCTGGAGGTACCATGCAAGTTTTATTCCAAAAAGGAATAGGCATCCAACTAATTCACACAATACTGAAACTAAATAAGAATAAAATTTTGAAAAAAAAACAAGGTATTGCAATTGAACTGATTAGCGATTATACGATCTATATGCATTATTTCAATACTAATCCTAGTGAAATTATTGTCATTATTTATTTGGATACTAAAGAGTCAATAATGAAATTTTCGAGTTATTATGAAATTTCTAAAAAATTAAATGAAGCTATCTATTCTTGTGAAGAATTCAGTGATATACAAGAAATTTGCGATTACGATTTTATCATTCCAAAGTCCGATTCTATATTAGCATTTTTTATAATAAGTACCTCAGGTCACTTGTTCTATTCTAAAATGAACAAGAAAAAAAGTAGATTGAGGGATTTTGAAATTCAAATTAGTGGTTTTATTTCCGCCTTATTAATCTTTACTAAAGAAATGATTGGGCAAGGACCTGGCGTAGAACTGAACCATATAAACTTTGGAAATCAGCAAATTTATTTGACTGTAAAAAATAATGTGATTTTTGCCTATTTAGTAGGAGAGGAGAGAATCTCAAAACTTGATCAAAAATATATGCAAATAGTATCTGATGAGTTTTTGGACATGTATAAAGACGATATAAGCCCAAAAGCCTTTACTGGGAATATATCACAATTTCAAAGATTTGGAAACATTTTAGATAATTACTTTGTTATATAATGCCCATAAAATAAGTTGGTCTATGTTTAAAACGCTTTCTTGCTTATATAGAAATTGATAGGACTTCAACCAGAAATATCTCATTTTTTCTTAACCTGGGGAAATTAGACCGTTTCTTGCTCCGTATTACTTGATTTTGATTGTCATCTTGCACATATCTAAAATTTCCGTAATAGGGCTTCTTTTTTGAATGTAGTCATAAATTTTCTTATAGAGTATGTACATTTTCGTGCATTTGTCAACAACACTGTTTTTCTTATCAACATAAATGATAACCAGAATTTTGTCTAAATGTAAACTGAAAAAATGAATATATACGCCAAAATCATCAACTGAAGCAATTAGATTGCCCTGTTTTGCTTTAATAATTTTTTCTAGATATAGTTTCATTATTTTTTGAGTAAGAGAAAGTGCTATTCCTCTATGAAAAATAATATCTAACCTTTTACCAGACTTAGCAACCTGAATAGCTTCTAATCCTAGCATTTCCGTGCTGCATATTGGGATTTCTGGTTCGCTACATGACTCTGTTTGAATAAACATTTATTAGCCTATCATTAAGATTTTAATACAAAAAAAAATATTTCTACACTAATTTAAGTATAATTAGTACAGAAATCCTAATATTTAAATATTTTGGTAGAAAATATTTTAGATAGGAAAAATACTTAAAATGATAAGAGTTGTTTCAGCTTGAAATCAAAAACAATTAAAATTGTAGTTTTATTATGCTCAATAAAGATTAAGGACTTTTTACTTAAGTTTATATTCATATACACTATTTCTAATGTACAAATTAACATTTGACACAAAAATTATATGCTTTTATATTAGGTTTTATATCAAGATAGTTAAATTAGCAATTTTAATTGAAAATGTTATTCGCATATTAAAATGGGAGGAATTCAGGGTGATCAATAAATAATCATGCCAAATAAGATTTCAGTAATAGGTAGAGCTGGAGTTGGTAAAACAAGCATAATCAAATTAATCTTTGAGGGATACGATCCTAAAGATTTAATGATTAAGCCACTTGAACCTACTCGAGGCATCAACCTTAAAGGATATTACTGGATGGACTTAGAACTAGGTGCATTCGATACTTCTGGCCAAGAATTACCTTATTTATTAGAGGATGAGCAGGAACAGTTGATAGCATTTGAAAATGCAAATATAGTTATTTATCTATTGGATTATCCTACATGGACCTCAAAGTCTCAAGAAATTATTGATGAAATTCACACCATATATAATTCACTTAGCAAAGAATTTTACGATAAGTGTGAAAAACTTAAGTATATTTTAGTTCAACAATGAAACAAATAATTGGGTAATTTATTATAGTGAAGCAAATTCTATTTAAAATACTTACAGTTGGGGATGGAAATGTAGGTAAAACAACACTTCTGCAGAGATATGTTGAGGGATTGTTTACAGAAGACCAAAAAATGACAATTGGGGTAAATTTTTATCTCAAACGCATTCAAATAAAAGAATACGATATAGCACTGCAATTATGGGACTTCGGAGGTCAAACACGATTTCGATTCCTACTAAAGAAATATGTAAAAGGTGCGGCGGGAGCCCTATTGCTCTATGATTTAACAAATCTAGCAACAATGGATAATGTTAATAGATGGGTAGAGTTGGTACGAATGCATAATTCTAGCTTACCAATAATACTTGTTGGAACTAAATACGATCTTGTTGATCCAGAAAATAATAATGATGATAATGTATCAAAACTAGCATTAACAAAGTTTGATTTAATTGCTAGTATTAAAACTTCCTCTAAAACAGGAAAGAACATAGAAGATGTCTTCAATTTGCTTATTAATAATCTTCTTACAAAAACATTGTTTGTAAGTTAATTTATTCACCTTTTTAGAATATTTGATTTAAGCAGCTGATAGCTTGCTTTTCATCTAAAGCTAAGTAGTTATGTTTCAACAAAGAGGTAAAAAATTTACGATCCTTAGGGTTAAAATACCGATAACCAAACATATTCCAAGTTACTTCTTTATTTAATGGTGCGATTAATCCCAAATGGTTTTTCAAAATTGTCGTCAAAAGGGTTGGGATTTCTTCGTTACTCGTGCGTTTTAAGATGTTTAATAATACATCTTCACTAATTTCATTCCAAGAATCTTTGAACTGTAAGCAGAAACGCCTAATATCAATCTTATTATTAGTAAGTAATTCAGCTATTACTTTAATCGCTACCTCATAAGGATTTATTTCTTGATTTGAAGCGTTAGATAGAAGTACACTTGGTAAAGGAGAATCAGAATCTTTTTTTTGTGGTAGGGAATATTCAGGTAAAAGTTTGAGCTGATTTAAGCCCATGATATTTCTGATATCTTTAACAGTTCCTCCAGTATCGAAAAATCGTTTATTTATAATGTATTTTATAAGCTTTTGAGCGTGTATATCTCCAAAATAAGGATAGTCAGAAGCATAAAGGAGGTATTCTGACCAATCTCGATTATCCACTCTTTTCTTATCGTGTGACTTGAACCATTTTCGAAAATCCTCAAAAAAGTTCCCAGCACCCTCACCATGAAGCATAGATAAGTCCCCATAGGTATTGGGTTGAACTAAAGCGTTATAAACCTCATAATCACCTATATTTCCTTGAGCAAAATGAGCAATAATTACTTTAAAGTGAGGTAATAAAGTCGGATTTTGTTGAATTATAACTGAACGCGTTGACTTAATTAATTCTGCGATATCTAGTATCGAACCTCTTCCTCGAGTATCAAAAATTACGGGTAGAGAATGCCTAGCAGCTTCAACTAAAACTCTTAAAGGTTTCCCTGAATTAATATCATCAATCCATCTTTCAGAACGAGGGTGGAGTTTTAATCCTCGGAGTCCTAATTCCTGTCGAGCGTAAGCTACTTCGTTTATTGCCTTTTCCCCTTCCATTGGATCGCAACGCGCATACCCAATTAATTTCATGGAAAAAGGAAAGCGAGTAGTAAATCGAGAAACATTGATATTACTGGCTCGATATCGAGCTTCTGGATGCTTATCCCTAAACACATCCTGAAACGGGAAAACCACACCTTGGTCGACAAAAGCATAAAATTTCGATTTTGCTTTTAAATCAGAATGCTTTTTCCCCAACGATTCTAACGCAATATAAAGGTTATCTGTAAAGGGGTATGGATTGAACTCCCAACTAATCTTAGCGTGTTTACCATCTATTTTTGTTGAAAAAGATTGTTCTCCTGTAATAGCCCAATCGGATTTTATTCTACCTTGGACATTGCCCCAAAAGTCGAATGTTCCTGTTCCTGGTGCTAAGGGATTCATCATGGTTGCTCCATCTACATCTTCTCCTAAATGTGAATGAGAATCGATTACAAATATATTTTCCGCTCGAATTTTTCCTTCCTGTTCAATAATCGCAGTAAGCATAGTTTTCCATATCAACTTTTTTTTATTTTTATGATATATACTTATTCTCTCATTTCTCTTGGAAGCGATAAAACTCCAGTTAATGGATTATTTAAGGGATCCTGACAATATTCAATCGTAAAGTAAATCAAATCGTATAAAATATTGGGATTTTCGTTATTATCTAACTTATACTGATAAAGGCTTAACTGATATTCTGCTTCGGTTATTGGAGGTTCAGCATAGCTTACATTTCCAAAAACTGACTGAAGGATAGGTTTCAGAAACGGAGAGTAGAGAAATCCAAGTTCTTTTAAGACATCCTTCAGATAGAAGAACATTCTTTGGCAAGCTTGCATCATATATCTAACTGGTTGGTTTTCAGGGCCCAGATATTGCTCAGCAAATTCAGGATCATACTGTGCGAGATGCTCTCGCGTAAGGTTCTGGGGCCGAAATAGAGAAATTAATCCTCGTTCAATTGCTGTTTTTCTGTTATAAGCAATTGTCTCACTTCCCGCATCTGGTACCCATACTTCTTGCTCTAATAACTTTCGAGCCTTATAGCACATTGCCTCCAATAAAAGAGCTATACCAATTCTACGACAGATTGATATTTGCGCATCGCTAATTCTAATCTCTATCGTCCCCCAATCTGTAACTGGGAAGACATCTTGAAATCTACCGTCCTCTAAGCTTGCTTTTTGGATGGTTTGAAGGAAATAATTAATAGAATTCTCGCTAAGATCAGTTAAGTAAGGAATGAAATGCTTAGGATCGTTATTACTAAGCATTGTAGTGTTATTTTTCAATCTTAAGGAACGAACGCAATTTGGAGCTGTTATTCTATTGTTAACAATCTTAACTACATCTGTAGGTTGATTATTTAGTATTGGAGAATTACAAGTAAGTGCAATAATATGTGGAAGAAAATTTCTTATCATACAATAAGCTTGGACTTTTTCCAAATCTGATTTGAATGCTCCAATATGGCTGTGATCCGCTTGAGTCAGTCCACGCATATATTCCTTCGCAGCAGGATTTATGGCAGACGCAATTATATGTAAATCGTTAGGTAAGGTCGTTTTTGCGAGCAGAAACAAGGTACTTGCCCAATATGCCATTTCTTCAGCGTATTCGCAGGGAGGAGTTACAAGTTCTAATATGTATGTCACAGCAGTTACATTACCGTCGCGAGCGAATGTATCTATGTCTACTTCACCTCCATTGGGTAAACGATATCTGATATCCATTGCATATCCCTTTTCAAGATCATCTCGACCATATGGTCTAGCAGTTACCTTTTGCCTTATATAATCTGGAATAGGTAAGAAATTCTCTCTACCTTCATATAAAATCTGATCCATAATTCTAATTGCGTCTTTCACGATTTCTTTCATTCGAAAAACCATTTCGTCGCCAGGAGGATAATCCCCATTATCATCAGCGATAATTAATTCCATTTCTATTCCATGTGTGAAGGGTAAAGGTGTCCAATGTTCGATATCTGCAAGAATATCTGCCCATGACCTTTCAGGTATTAAAATTTCTCGATAATCGGTCCCAAGAAATAATTTATCAGTAGATCTATCTATAGGGTTGCCAAGACTCACACCAAAAGGAAGTTCACCAACTGCTGTTGCTTTAGTTTTATGCTTTTTACCTGAATCTTGTCCTATCATTTGAGAGAAAGTCCCATACGCATCTTTACTTGATCCTTTCTGTTTTTTCTTTTTCTTATCTTTTGCCATAAAGTTATTCACATTTATTATAATTAGATTAAGTTAATGATTGAATTAAATTTTTAAATAGGTTAAAATCATTAATAAATTCATAGGACAGTACCAAATTAACTATTTTAAATTTGTCCCCGTAAAAAATACTTGTTAAATTATCAACCGTCTTTCCTCCCTTGAAGAGATCGTCATCTATTATCACATTAACGCTATCTTTAAGATTTCTTACAATTCTCGATTTAATAGTATTCATTTCCTCTGAAATTGACGATAAGATGACAGTGGGTTTTCCCAAATACTGTATGAAGTCTAAATTAAAAATTATTACCTGATTTGTTATTCTTTCGGGTTGAACAAATCTTTTTAGGGTATGTTGTATGATCCTTACTTCATCTTCATCGTGATCGCTAATAGAAGGAAAGATATAATAAGCAATGGATTTATCGGAATTATATGCTAACTCCGAGTAAACTCTATCTATTAAAGGGAAAATACTAAAATTAAAACTAAATAAGGAAATTAGGGCGACATTAAAATTAAAATTGCCTGCGAGGACATTATTACTTACATTTCCTCCAATGAGAGAAAAATCTTGTATTTCATTTGATATATTAGATATATATGTATTCAATATATAGAATTGAGAAAATTCACCAATAGGTTCTATTTTATTTTTTTTCTCATCAACCATTTCATAAATCTCGTTGAAAATATCCTTCGCAATATTTTCTCTAAGCTCTTCTGAACTTAATTCTCCTATTATTTTATCCGCTGTTTCAGGACAATCTAATTCAGCTAATATGCAAATAGTTTCTTTAAAATATTCGTAAGCAGGATTGTTATACTTATGTTCTGATAGTGTTATTTTCTCTGAGTTTAGTATAATCTGATCGATCTGTTTTAAAATAGGGAGAATCAAGTCGTCCTTCTTTTCTTCATGGAAATTTTTTATAATATTGAATAAAACTTTAATTTTAATTATCTCATCTTCAATTTGCTCTACAAACTTAAGAGCTATAGATACTTCTTTTTCTAGAGAACTATAAATTAAATTGAGAAGAATTTTTTCCCTTACTGTTGTCTCTTCAATTAGTAAAAGGATTTTAGGAATTTCATCAGGATTAACATCAACATAATCATGGGCTATGTTTTTAATCATCTGATTTTTTTTATTAAGATCTTTTAGTTTCTTAACTGTCTGTAAACTCCCATCCAAATTTTTAGGAGCATTAGCTCTAATTAGGGTATAGTATAATTCTATCTTTTCTTTTTCATCAGTGATCTGTAATGCGGTCTCAAGAGCTTTTTCAAATTCACCAATAGAAACGTAAGATTTTGCAAGCAATTTAAGCTTATTAACTATTTCTCGGCGAGCAATTTCAGTGTTGGGTTTTAGCAGTTTACTATCTTGGCTTGAATCTTCAGCTTGTGGTTCAGTAGATATATTATTTAGCTCTTTTAGTTGTTTTTCAATTTTTTTAATATCACTTTTACTAGATGAAATAATATAATCGTTAATGTTGAATTTGTCACTTTTAATGGGTTGAAGGAATTGTTTATTCTTCAAAATAGAGTTTATTTTGCTTGTGGAAACAGTTTCTCTTATGTGTTGAACCTTTACGATGTATTCCACTAGTTTCATCCAATAAGCATTGATTGTCAGTTTACCAAAACCATCTCTGACAGGAGTTAACATCAAATTTATCGTTTTGGCTTCGCTCGGAGTAAATTTAACCTCATCCTTAAATTCATTTGGTGAAACATCGATCTCGAGATTTTCTCCCTCAAAAACGAACTTAAAGTGTTCATCTTTGTTAGATTGATTAATTATTTCTAGGGAAACCGGATTTTCAACATTGGGTATTAATAGGTTTTGAGGGAATTTTTTCACGCTTATCGAAATAACGTGATTAGGTTCCTGAGCAGACATAATAGAAAGGATATTTGGTATTAGTATTATATTAAATTACGCAAAATTGATATTTGTTACGATTTAATTAGGATGTTTATGAAATGATGAAGTGCTTCATTATCTTAATATCAACAATATAAAACTTATTGATTTTAAATATTTACTTAAGAAAAAAGACTACTTTCCCTTTCTTCTAACTCTATTAGAAAAATCTTTTAAATCTTCTATAACCATCTCTTTACTATAATCAGGCCATAAATCCGTTCTAAACTTGAATTCTGCGTAAGATGCATCCCATAATAAAAAACCTGAAATCCTTGCACCATCTTCCATTCCCGTCCGTATGATGTAATCTACTTCAGGAAATTTTCGAGTATAGAGGTGTTTTTTAATAGCCTCTCTATTAATTTCTTCTTCTTTAATACCATTTTTAATAATTTCTTTTACTGCATCTACGATCTCTTCTTGTCCATCGTACATTATACATAAATTAATGAAATTCTTATCGTTATCTTTAGTAAAATCAATTAACTCTTCAATTTTATTTCTAACTTCCTCAGGTAATAAATGAATACGTCCGATTACATTAAAATTCACTTTCTCTTCTTTAACAGTTGCTTCCTTTACGACTGAGTCAACTGCATCTAAAATAATTCCAAAAATATACTTAATCTCCGCTTCGCTTCTTTTTTTTAAGTTCTCTAGCGACAAGGCATAGATGCTTAAATAACGTATGCCTGCTTCAAAAAAATCGAAAAGCCTTTCTCTTAAATTTTGGTACCCAATAAGATGACCAACATTAATACCAAACAGATTTTTTGCTGCCCAACGGCGGTTACCGTTTAAAAGTGGAAAGCACTTCTAAATTCCGTCCAAAATTAAACCAACATGTTTGGGCAATTTTTTTTCTGCTATGTCTTTCAATTCTTCCAAGATGTCATAACTCTTAAAGAGATTTTTACGATGAAGACTGCTTATATAATTATAATTATTGTGAATACCATATTATAATTTTGATTTCTATGTAGAACAGTCAAAATATTAGATATCTCTCTTACAATCTGTTTTTTATGAATAATAATTATCTCCTTTTTCCGTAAGATCCCTTCCTAGAAAAAAATTCTTGACCTAGAAATTTTCTGAAAAAAATTAAATATTCAGAAAAACATACTATCTTTATGACAATACAAGATAAAACAATCGTCGGAAAAAAAGGAGAAATTTTGCCAAAAAAACCGTTAAGAGATATAGCTGGTATTAAACCAGGAGATGAGGTTTTTATTGAGGCTTTTAAAGGTGAATTAATCATCAAGAAGATCTATTCAATCGAAGAGGCGTTAAACATGGTCGTTATTGCTACAGGAACTCCAGCAAGCATTGAAAAGGATATTGAAGAGCAGAGAAAGATGCAGGAGAAATTAACTAATGATGAACACTAAATCACTCATTCTTGATACAACTTTTATCTTACCTTTATTTGGCATAAAAATTAAGATGGATGATGATTTCGAGAGCGATCTCAAACAAATTTGGAAGAATGAGATAAAAGGTTATGATGTTTATTTACCATCAATATGTCTGATAGAGACTATTTTTAAATTAATAAATGCGTATAAAAAAACAAACGATTTCAGCATTTTAAACAGATATCAAATGATTCTCCCAACTTTACTTAATTTTCCGATAAATATTTTTAATTGTGAACTAAATCCAAAAGCAAGTATGATTGCTTCAATTATAAGACATTCTGGACATCCTGATTTTATGGATTGCTGGATAGCTGCAACTGCAGTGGCATTAGAAGGTGTCTTTCTAAGTGAAGATGTTGAATTAAAAAATATTTTAAAGAAAATTCCTGAAACGAAAAATCTACTTGTATCTTCTTGGGATGATTTTAAAAAGAAGATAAGAAACAGAAATAAAAATCAAGAATAATAATGTAATAATTCTTCTATTATTGATGAAAGAAAAAAGATGCAGAATTTGACTAGATCAACCCCAACCAAAAAAAAATGAAATAAAAAACTTGAGTTTTAGACTGAAATACTCTTTTAAATACACAACACGAGAAAATACTTCTTGTCATTACTTAAACAATATCATTCCGAGTATGAACTGTTGAAAGTAGTAAAGAACGAGGAATTTTTAAATAACCACCTTGCTTAATATTAATAACATTTAACTAGAAGACTATTTTAGTAAATCAAAATTATTTATCAAATAGTTGAAATAATTTATCTGTTTTAAGAGGAAATAATTTAATCTCGTTTAAATTACAATATTTATTGAGAAATTCGAAGTGGATTGCTTATGATTGGCAATGATTATTTGTTTGGGAACATTGGTATCGATAGCGTAGGTTTTTACGCACCAAAATACTACATAAAGTTAAACGACTTAGCTCTACAGCGGAATGTTGATCCGGGGAAATTTCAGAAAGGATTGATGGTTCACGAAATGAGAGTGCCCGAAGTTAACGAGGATATCATTTCGTTGGGATTAAAAGCAGGATATCAAGCACTAATAAAGGGGGGGATATCTCCTAAAAGCATAGATGCGTTATTTGTAGGAACGGAAACCATTACCTATGCTGTGAAGTCGGTTGCGAACATCTTCGCCGAATTGTTAGAGATATCGCCCAACGCGCTTACGATGGATTCATACAACGCCTGCGCTGGAGGTACACTAGCCCTCCTCAATGCTATTGCTTTAGTCGAAAAAGACATAATAAAAAAAGCGCTTGTCATAAGCGCAGATATATCCTCCTATCACCTGGGATCTCCAAGCGAAGCAACTCAAGGCTCAGGAGCGGTTGCTTTAGTAATTTCAAAGAACCCTAGAGTTGCTACTTTCAGTGAGAAGTTCGGTAAGGTATCGGGAAATGTTGACGATTTTTTCCGCGCTGCTAACGAAAAAAACGCTAAAGCCTTTGGTCACTATTCAGTAAAGACATATCTTGATTTCCAATTAAAAGCTTATGACGATTTGGTAAATAATATTGGCGATTTCCACGCAGATTATTATACGTTTCACGCCCCTTTCTCAAAGTTACCTATTAAATGCATGCAAGAGATAATTCAAAAACGCTGGATAAGACATATCAATGATCTTCCAAAAATAAATATGAATCACATAAAATCTTCCATACTTAAGAAACTCGATGCGTTTATGCACGACATTACAGTTTTACCTGAGTGGTTATATTTGAAGTTAAAAGAGAGAGGTTATTCATCGGAAACATTGGAAAATATCTCACATAAACTTATAGGGAATTTCACAGAAAAAGTGCTTCCACAGTTAAGGGTTCCTTCTCATTTTGGAAATATGTATAATGCGAGTATCTGGGCTCAATGCCTTTTCATCGCGGAAGAATATTCTCGCGTAGGGGACGTCATCTACTTCGGCTCTTACGGTTCAGGAGCCACTTGTATTTCTGGTCTGCTAAAATTCAAAAAGGGATTTAAAAAAATCGTAAGACAACACCCTCTAATTAGCGATTTTATCAACAATAAGGAGTTAAAAACCATCCGTGAGTACGAACAAATAAAAGCAGGCGAATTCATTCCGAAAACAGTGTTAGGCAAAATTGTCGAGCACGAAAATAATAACAATCGTGGCTTTACGCTTCGTTTCTGCGACGAAGGGTGCATTTTACCTAACATCGAAGGCTTAAACCATTGCCCAAAGGGTCATACGGGATTCCACGAAAAGTTCTTTCCATTATATGCGGTGTTAGAGTCCGAACCGATTAAAAACCCTAACGAAAACAACCTTAACTACCTTTATAATGGTTTAGTAAGGATTGCGGGAGATGTAAAATCAGGTTCTTGCTTAGAATACGAGATCAGGCGTCTTGTAAATAAAGAAGAGACAAACTTCAACGCAATCGGGTTGATAAACTGGAGCCCTTTGTATTATCCTGTGCAGAATATCTATTAAGATGGGATTCATGCATTAGCGAAATTTTTATAATTGGTTTAGTAGGAATGGTAAATGTTAGAATAGCTTTTTTTTTCAAGATTTTTATGTAAAAAGTCAAAAAAATCGCAAAAAAGATTAGAGAAAAAGATTAGAGCGTAAACGTCTTGTAGTATTCTTCTTCGCCTTCTTCCTCAAAAAAGGATTTATCGTTAAGGTAAGTATCTTTCATGTCTTGATAACACTGTGCGCACCACCATTTCTCTACGAATGGATTGAAAATCATGTCCCTATCAGACTTTCTGCATGTTGGACACATGCATATAGACTTGCTCAGTGCTCTTAATAACTCTTCTCTCTGCTCTTGAATGGATTGTGATTTACTCTTATTCTGCTGTTTCCACGCCTTCAAAGAGAGATCCCCTAATCTGGAATCATAGTCTAATACTACATCTCTTAAAAGCTTCCTTAGGTTAATTGCGATTTTTTTGATTCGCTCGTCCTTATAGGCAATAATTTTTTTCTTTTTCATAAGAATATTATCTCGGCTCAAGTATTTAAATGTAACCAGACTTTAGGTTTACTATCGCAAGAAAAAGTCCCAATATTCGTTAGTAATGTCAATACGAGAATATCCAATTAAATCAACGTCTATAAACATCTTTAGGTCTCCTAACCATGGGTGAGGTTCGACCATTGAGTAGAAGCCGTCGCCGTTCGCGATGTTTCTCGAATATCCGTGCGGAAAGTTCAAATAGAACCTATTATACGCAGATTCATAAAATTGTTCTATAAATTCGTCAGATCCTTGCGATTTCATATAATCCCTTCTCTCGTTAAACGCATCCAACTCGTCTTGAAAATCATTATTTCCAAACCATCCATCTCTTCCATTAAGTAAAAAAAAAAATTTTTTTATCTAATAATCATTGTTCCTAATTGTGTTTTTTCTTTCAATATTTTTCTTATAAAAACTCGTGTAATCATTAATAAACAATCACATTTAAATTAAAATATAACGATTAGAAGAAGCGGTAGATACAATTATAATTAATAAAGGAGTGAAAGATGAGTTGACTGATTTTAGTTCAGATATTTCAGGTTTCTATAAATTGTCCTTAGAGGAGAGGCAGCGCCGATTAGTTAAGCTGCTAAATTTAAATCAAGAAGAATTTGAATTGATGAAGACATTAGGATATTTTTCATCATCTCAAATTGATCGCTTAATAGAAAATGTGGTAGGAAGTTATCAACTACCATTGGGAATCGCTTTTAATTTTAAGATAAATAGTAAAGACTATCTCATCCCTATGGTTATTGAAGAACCCTCAGTTGTAGCCGCTGCATCAAAAATTGCAAAGATAGCGAGAGAAAACGGTGGTTTTAAGTCAGATGAGGTAAAATCCATTATGATCTCTCAAATTCAGCTAACTAAGCTAAAAGATATCGATAATGCAAAAGAAATTATAGCGAAAAATAAAGAAAAGATTTTAAGCATTGCAAACGAGCAAGATCCTCTACTTAATCAGCTCGGAGGGGGTGCAAAAGATCTTGAAGTGAGAGAAATAGAAACAAGGAAAGGGAAAATGCTAATTCTTCATCTCCTTGTTGATGTGCGTGATGCTATGGGTGCTAATGTAGTAAATACCATGGCTGAAGCTGTTAGTCCATATATTGAGGATCTATGTAAAGCCAAAATATATTTACGAATTGTATCCAATTTAACTACACATCGAATTGCAAAATCTAGAGCCATTTTTGATAAGAATCTCTTAGGGGGAGAAGAAGTTGTAGAAGGAATTTTAAATGCCTACGAATTCGCAGTAGCAGATCCTTATCGAGCAACTACGCACAATAAGGGGATAATGAATGGAGTTGTTGCTTTAGCTTTAGCGACTGGAAATGACACCAGAGCTATTGAAGCAGGAGCTCACGCGTATGCGTCTTTAAGTGGTAATTATAAACCCTTGACGAAGTTTGATTTAGATTCTGAGGGAAATTTAGTAGGAGAAATAGAAATTCCTCTTGCTTTAGGGATAATTGGGGGAACTACAAGAAACCATCCAATGGCGCGTTTAGCATTGAAAATCTTAAAAGTTGAAAGTTCGGGAGAACTTGCTCAAGTGGCTGCTGCTCTTGGACTCGCTCAGAATGTAGGTGCCTTAAGAGCTTTAGCCTCGGAAGGCATCCAAAAAGGTCATATGTCGTTACATTCTAGAAATATCGCGAAATTAGCGGGTGCACCAGAGGATATTATTGAAGAAGTAGCAAAGATGATGGTAAAAGATAAAAAAATAAGAGTAGATTATGCAAAAGAGATTATTGAGTTAATTACCAAAAGTAAAAACCTTTAGTTTTATAAAAAGTGTATCACAAATAGTTCTAATAAAATTTAATTAATTATTTAACAATCACGCTAAACAATTATAAGAGATGAGAAGTATGGGTTTTAGAGATTATTTGGAAAGTCTAGATGAGAAAGGGCTACTAAAAAAAGTAGATATTGAAGTTACGAAAAAATTAGAGATTTCTGGAATACTAAAGGAAATGGAACCTATTCCTGTAATGTTTAATAAAGTTAAAGAATCAGACTTTCGAGTAGTTGGTAATGTTTTCTGCACTAAAAATGTTATTGCGTCCTATTTCAATGTATCTCCAACGGACTTAATTCCGATGCTTTCGAGAGCAATATTAGAGAGTTCAGAGCCAGAGGTTATAAGAAATGCACCTTGTCAAGAAATAATAGAACCAAATGTTGATTTAGATAAAATTCCAATATTGTATCATTGCGATCGTGACGGTGGAAATTACATTAGTTCAGCTGTAGTTGTTACAAAAGATCCCGATTACGGCCAAAACTTGGATTTTCATCGAGCCATGCAATTTTCGAAAGATAAATTTGCCATTCGAATAGTTCGAGGGCGGAATTTCCATACATTCTTAGAAAAGAACGGAGAGGTAGAGGTGGCTTTTTGTATAGGTAACACTCCAAATGTTCTGATTGCTGGTGCTACTTCAGTAGATATAGGATTTGACGAATTAAAAATAGCCAATGCTCTTGAACCATTAAACCTTGTTAAAGCACAATCTGTAGATCTTCTAATTCCTGCTGAAGCCGAATTTATATTAGAGGGAAAGGTCATACTTGAAGAAAAGCACGCTGAAGGTCCATTTGTAGACTTAACAGAAACATTAGATGTAATAAGAGAAGAACCTGTTTTCGAAGTAAAAAAGATAACACACAGAAAAGATGCTATCTGGCAAGCGTTGTTGCCTGGTGCCCTCGAACATAAGATTTTAATGGGTATGCCTCGTGAACCAACCATTTTTAATAAAGTAAACGAGACTGGAGTAAAATGTTTAGATGTTAATGTGAATCCTGGGGGTTGTTCGTGGCTACATGCCATTGTACAAATTGAAAAAGTTTCAGAAGAAGATGGGAAAAATGCGATTTATGGTGCATTTGCTGGTCATGGAAGCTGCAAACACATTTTCATTGTGGATAAAGACATAGATATATATGATCCACTTTCTGTGGAATGGGCAATGGCTACAAGGTTTCAAGGTGATACTAGAATGATTATCAAAGATAAGGAACCAGGGAGTAGTCTAGACCCAAGTGCAGAGCCAGGAACAAAGTTAACGACTAAAATAGGGTTTGATTTAACGAAACCTATGATCGCTAAAGGAAAAAGTTTCGAGAGAGTTGACTTTCCTAAGGTCAATCTTGACAAATATTTTACCAAATAGGAGTTAAAAAACATGAAGCTAAATCAAGAAGAAAAAGATATGCTTGAAGGGAAATACGGTAAAGCTACGCAAAAATCAATGGAGATTTTAACCACTCTAGGTGAAATATTTGAAGCGGAAAATATGATTGAAGTTCATGGTGTTCAAATAGCAGGCGTATCGTATGCTAATTTAGGAGAAGCTGGTTTAGAATTTCTTAGTGAAATGGCTGAAGATGGGAAAGTAAAAGTTTTAACGACTTTAAATCCGGCAGGAATGGATCGCGAAAACTGGCAGGTATTGGGAATAGACGAAGAGTTTGCAATCAATCAAAATCGAGCTATCGATGCTTTTGCTAAAATGGGAATCATAACCACATGTTCTTGCACTCCATATCTTATAGGGAACACCCCTCATTACGGACAGCATATAGCTTGGGCTGAAAGTAGTGCTGTTTGTTATTCTAATTCGGTTATAGGTGCTCGAACGAATCGTGAAGGCGGACCAAGTGCATTGGCTGCCGCTTTAACAGGAAGAACGCCTAACTACGGTTATCATTTAGATAAAAATCGCCATGGTCAAGTTTTAGTCTCGGTGAATGCTCCTGTCAAAGGTACGGATGAATTTGGAGTGCTGGGAAAAATAATTGGTGATAAACTAGTTGAATTAGGGAAAAAAATTCCTTATATCACGGGAATTCCCTCAGCTACAGTTGAAGAACTCAAATCATTTTGTGCTTCAGTTGCGACTTATGGAGGTACAGCATTATTCCACATGGAAGACATTACTCCTGAGTATATTAAATACCCAAAACCAAGCGATGTTAGGTTTGAAATAAATCAAAATGAGATAGAATTTGCTCGTACTGAACTCATAGACGATGGAATTGAAATCGATTTTGTAAGTATAGGTTGTCCGCACGCTTCAATTCACGAAATTGCTAATCTCGCAAAACTCTTAGAGGGAAAGAAAGTTAAAAAAGAATTCTGGATTACCACAGCTCGACCAACTAAAAAGATAGCAGATGAAGCAGGCTACACCAAAATTATTGAAGGTGCAGGGGCTAAATTTGCTGCTGATACCTGTTGCGTAGTCGCACCCATTAAGGGACGATTCAAAGGAATTATGGTGGATTCAGCAAAAGCGTGTTACTACGGGCGTGCAAAAAACAAATTCAAAGTAAAAATTGGCTCAATTGAACAATGCATCGAGGAGGCGACGAGATGAAGTTAAAAGGAAGAAAGGTATATAAGGGAGTCGCCGAAGGAGAAGCGATAGTAACAAAAGATGGAATTTCATTTTATGGTGGAGTAGATCCCGAAACTGGAAGAGTGGTGGAAGTGGGTCACGAACTTGAGGGTCAAATTATCACTGGAAAAGTATTAGTTTTTCCTACTGGTAAAGGATCGACAGTAGGTTCTTATACGATGTATCGAATGAAGAAAAATAATACGGCTCCAGTAGCAATTGTAAATAAGGAAATCGATACTATCATCGCAGTCGGTTGTATAATCAGTGAAATTCCATGCGTGGATAAGATTAATATTGATGATATTAAAACTGGACAATATTTAATTGTTAATGGTAACGAAGGTATCGTGGAGATGAAATAAATGGGATCTGGAAAGGGATATGGCAAAACGATATTATTCGGCGAACATTTTGTCGTTTATGGACTCCCTGCTATTGCCTCAGCATTAGGTTCTTATACAACTGCTGAAATTAAAGTGGTTGATGGAATAGGTTGGGAAGTTATCGATCAACGTCCTGCCACTCCAGGTTATAAAGAGAAAAAATACGACGAGGCAATGCAATCCATTAAGAATGTTATTGAACACATGAACACAGATGTTGGATCCCAGAAACTTGAAATAACTTTTTCTGGAGATTTAATTGCCGCCAGTGGTGTTGGTGCTTCTGCTGCACAAGCTACTTCTCTAGCCCGTGCAATAAACGATAGTTTTACTCTGATGCTGGATGACGAAAAGATTAACGAAGCTGCCTACGAAGGCGAAAAAGCATATCACGGAACCCCATCAGGAATTGATAATACAGCGTCTACTTATGGGGGCCTAATATGGTTCGAAAAAAACCTAAACGGTGGAAAAAATAAAATGGAAATTGTTAATTCGGGAAAAAAGATGCCGTTAGTAATTGGAAACACCGCAATTACAGCCTCCACTGCAGAAGTAGTTGCTGATGTTCGTAAACTTAAGGAAGCCAATCCAGTTAGATTTGAGAAGATATTTAGTGATTACCATTCACTAGCAATAGATGCTAAACAAGCGTTGCTTGAGGGTGATGCCCTTAGCATTGGTAAATTAATGAACCAAAATCATAAATTGCTCCAAGA
Organism: uncultured archaeon; assembly: GCA_964508365.1. GTDB lineage: Archaea > Asgardarchaeota > Lokiarchaeia > Sigyniarchaeales > SOKP01 > SOKP01. The sequence goes on along the minus strand of CAZDTP010000013.1, from coordinate 38,070 downwards.
AATATCGGTTTCGGGAGAAATAAACGATAAATTAGTGGAAATATCGTTAAATAATGGAGCATTAGGCGCAAAGTTGACAGGAACTGGTCGCGGTGGATTGGTTATTGCATTAGCCGAAAACCAAGATGTTCAGCATAATATTGCAAATGCTATGGAAAATGAAGGTTTTAACGCCTGGAAAACAATGATTGGATGAGTGTTAGGTAGATTTGAATAGTAATAAAGAAGTAATTCTATTAAAATTAGGAGGAAGTTTACTCACTGACAAAAACGAACCATTTTCCATTAGAGAAGATGTTATTAAAAGTGCCATTCACCAGATTATTGAAGCAAATGAAAGACTTATTTTAATCCATGGTGGTGGTTCATTTGGTCATCCTTTAGCAAAAAAATTTAATATTTCTAAAGGTCTTGATAGCTCTATTCCTAATCAAATTCTTGGGGTTGCTCAAACCCATCAATCTATGAATAAGTTTAATACCTATTTAATTAATCATTTTTTAGAATTAAATTACCCTGTTTTATCAATTCAAGCTTCTAGTATCTTTATTAAAGATTCTGAAATCCTTTTAACTAAATCTTTGGATGTTATTGAAACTACTTTAGACTTGGGCATAACGCCGATTCTATACGGTGATATTATACTTGATAAGCAAGGTTCTTTCTCTATTATTTCTGGAGATCAAATAATTTTGGCGTTATGTCAAAATCTACAAAATTATCATATCTCAAAAGTTGTTTTTGCTATGGAATCTGATGGATTATATGTCATTGATAAGGATAACAGTGATAATTCTAAAATAGTAACAGAATGTTATTCCAACGAATTAGATAGTTTAGATTTAGCAGATCTCGGTCAAAAGATAGATGTTACAGGTGGTATAAGAGGTAAACTTGATTTCATCAAAACTATCTGTAAATCCAAAATTCCTGTCCAATTAATAAATGGATTAATCGAAGGTTATATCCTTAACTCATTAACGAATCAAAATTTAAATTGTACAAATATATTAATTAATGAATAATTTGAAAAAGATAATATGCCTAAACCAGAACAAACTAAAGAAATATTCAATAGAAAGGAAGAACATCTAAAAATTCCTATAGAATACGACGTACAACATTCTATTAACTATTTTGACGATATCAAACTAATTCACCACGCTATTCCTGAAATTGATCTCGAGGAGATTGATCTTACAGTAAATTTCTTTAATAAGAAAATTTCCGCGCCTGTTTGCATTTCGGCGATAACTGGAGGACATCCTGTTTCAAAAGAGGTCAATAAGATCCTAGCCAAAGCTGCAGAAGAAGAAAATATCATCATGAGTGTTGGAAGTCAGCGAATTGGATTAGAAGATCCATCAACTATAGACTCTTTTAAAATCGTACGTGAATTTGCTCCTACTATTCCTGTTATTGGAAATCTGGGTTTAGGTCAGGTAAGCTCAACTTATTTTAGCCAAGAAGATTTGACTGCTTGTATCGATATGGTAAATGCTGATGTGATGGCTATTCACCTAAATGCTTTACACGAACTTGTTCAATATAAGGGCAATATTTCGTATAGAAATTTTAGACAAAATTTCAAGAAAATTAGAGAAAAAACTAAGATTCCTCTTATCGCAAAAGAAGTTGGTACCGGTATTAATCAAGATCTTGCTTTAATGCTTGATGAGTTAGGTTTTGATGGATTTGATGTTGGAGGAACTGGTGGTACGAGTTTTGCTGCGATAGAATCAAAGCGTAATAATTTTGATAATGATAGATATTCCCGAAACCCAGCAGATGTATTTAGGGAATGGGGGATTCCTACACCCGTCAGTATTGTCAATGTACGAAAAGTATCTCAAAAATTAACTATTGCTACCGGTGGATTAAAAACTGGAATTGATATTGCTAAATCGATTGTACTCGGTGCCGATGTTGGTGGGTTTGCTTATAAATTCTTAAAATCCTCATGGCAAGATAGGAAAAACAATACGATATCAAATACCGTAAGGGAAATAAGAACGCTGAAAAATGAATTACGCTCAAGTTTATGGCTAATGAATTTGAACAATTTGAGTGAATTGAAAAACAAACGGGAGAAATGTGTTATTATTGGTGATTTATACCTCTGGTTAAATCAATAGCAATATAGTTTTATCTTATCTACTTATCTCCCCATCTCTTGATATCGCTATCAACACCGATGTGATCAAGTATTCTTCCAACGAAATATTCGTTAACTTCTTTGATACTTTTAGGTTTTATATAATAAGATGGTATTGGTGGCGCAATAACAACACCCAATCTGGATAGCTTTAGCATATTTTCTAAGTGAATTGCGCTGAAGGGACTTTCTCTTACAACTAAGATTAGCTTCCTTTGTTCTTTTATTATCACATCTGCCGCTCTAGTAATCAAGTTATCCGTATAACCGTTAGCAATTGCTGCTAATGTTTTCATAGAACATGGGATTATTATCATAATGTTATTTTTATAAGAACCGCTAGCAGGACCTGCTGTTAAATCATCAACATCATGATATTTATCAGACAATTCAATTATATTATCTACCTGATAATCCGTTTCAATGTTTATGATTTTTTCGGCTACTTTTGTGATAATTAGTTCTGTCTCTAATCCAGCTTTCTTCAATTGCTGGAGTAAAATTACTGCTAATTCAATACCGCTAGCGCCAGTAATTGCAACAAGTACCAAATATTTTCACCTTAAATAAAGACTATGTATGGTATTTAAAATTCTCTTTCTAATACAAATTTTAGTAAATTTCCAAAAAGTTCTATTTCGGATTCGTTCACAACTGGTTTCAAATTCTCAAGTGCATCCTTTGCTTCTTCGTAATATTTAGAAGCAAGCATTTTACATGAATTAATTGCATCTGCTTCCTTAAATATGTCTCTTACTTCTTCTACTTCTTCTTCACTCATCTCTGATTTCGACATAAGGTTGACTAAGTACTCCTTCTTTTTTACACCTAAATTGTTTATAGCTTCAATTAACAAGCAAGTGCGTTTACCTTCGCGAATATCTCCATCTATAGGTTTTCCAGTTACCTTTTCGTCCCCAAATGTTCCTAAGATATCATCAATTATTTGAAAAATAATCCCTAAGTTTACACCATATGTTGACAAATAAGGGGTGTATTCTTTCTCAATTTTTGCGTAGCTTGCTCCAATTAGGATTGATTTTTCAATAAGAGCTCCAGTTTTAAGCGAAATCATATTGATATACTCATCGATTGATAGATTTTTCTGATTTACCATATCAATTTCAATTAAGACACCATGAATTACCTCAGTAAAGGCCTGTCTGTAAAATTGAATTGAATTAAGATTTAAATCCATCGCAAAATTGTTGTTGAAGTAAGCCTGTGAGCCCACAATAAACGCTGTATCTCCCCCAATGATACCTATGCTGGTTCCAAAATCTGCAGCATTCATTTTCTTAAACTGATATTTCGAGTGATACTGCGCAAATTTATAGTGAAAAGCAGGTTTGCCCCGTCGAAAATTGTCCTTGTCTATGATGTCGTCATGAATTAAAGTTGCATTATGTAAAAATTCTATCCCTATACTTGGAAGAACTATTTCGTCTTCCGTTGTATTTGTAATCCCATTATATGCTGCAATAGTCAGCAATGGTCTGATTCTCTTGCCTCCTGCTAAAAAATAATCTTTCATTTCAGAATAATAATCTATTAAAAACTTATTTTCCATTTGGTCAGTCATTCTGTTAAAAATAGAACCAATCGCGACATTAATTTTTGGTTTATACAGTTTTGAATATGGAATAAATTTGATATTTTATCACCTAATCCAATAAATTTTTCATAACTATTTCGGAAGCACGATGCTTTTCCCACAATCTTAAAAATTTTTTTAGACTATCATCATCTTTGAATATCTTGTCTCTAACTATTCTCTTTGCTTTCAGTATCCTAAGGAATTTCCGATCTAAAGAATTTTCGTATGTGGTTTCTAATTTATCGATTCTGTCTTTTTTCTCGCAAGTTTTTATAGATTCAATAGCAATTTGACCCGACATCATAGCATAGGGGATTCCTTTTCCACTTATAGGATCAACCATACCCCCTGCATCACCCACAGCAAATACTTTCTCCTCATAAAGCTTCGGTCTAAGTCCTACGGGAATTAGATGAGGTTTAAAGATCTCCATTGTGGAATTTTTCAAGGCTTCCTTTACAAATGGAAGCGCCCAAAACTTTTCAAACTCTTTTCTTGAATTCTTTACTAAGTCAATTTGGTTACCCCAACCAACAGTGATTTTGTTTGTTTTTGGGAACAACCAAGCATAACCTACAGATATTAAGTCCTTGATCCCAAAAAATAAGTGAACAGTATCGTTTCCAAGAATTTTATCAATATAAGGTTTTGTTGAATTCATTTCTTTAGTAATCGTTAAAACTACATCTTGACTCTTGAAAAAAGGCCAGCCTAAGAGTTTTAGAGTCGGAGAGGAAACACCATCAGCGGCAATTACGTATTTAGCTTTGTATTCCTCTTTCCTAGTTGAAATTTGATAACCAGCTTTATTTTTTTTGATATTAATCAATTGCTCGTTATCTTTTAATATAGCTCCACTCTCAGTCGCTAAGTCTGTTAAGAATTTATCAAATAAATCTCTCCACACGACTGCACCTTTACCTTTTTTTGAAAAATTTTCACCATCAACATGATGAAGTTCCAGAGATTCGATAACGCGGCCAATCTTATCTTCAGGATAATCAATTTCTTCGATAAGTTCCCATGCCATTGCTCCACCACACGCTTTATACCGTCCGCTTTTTTCGAGTTTCTCTTTTTCTATAAAACAAGTTGAATATCCATTATCAGCTGCGACTTTTGCTGCTATTGAACCGCCAGGACCAGCTCCTATAACTACGATGTCAAATTCTTTCATAAATTAATAATTATCTCTTTTTGTATTTTTTGTGACTAAAGAGCCCTAGAATAAAAATCGTTTCACATAACCAATAGTATTAATTATATAATTGGAAAAATTAGTTTACGAGAATTAATTTTTTCTAAATAAAAATAATATTGACTATTTATTATATCAATTCAAAATTATTTGTTTGCTGAGATAATTTAGCTAAGAAGTCCCTCATTTCAAACATCCGCTCATTACCTATTTCTTTTGCTGCTTTTGTATATAATTGTAGGGGTAACTCATCATGGAACTTTTGAATAAGAAAAATCGCGCTTTTTAAGTCAGGAGTCCAATCTTCTATTCCTACAATCGCAAGTATTCTTGAAATACCTATAGTACCCATAAAATCAAGCGTATCCGCATCATGAAAAATTATAGACTCCTTAATATCAGAAGGTTTAACATAAAACATATGACACTTAATAATGTCTTTAACGATATCGATTTTATCTTTTGGAAAACCGATAGATAAGAGTATTTCTGAGCAGTTTTCGAGTGCAACATCAGAGTGATCTTTTCCTTTTTGACGATATGGTGCGAAAGCTCCAATATCATGTAGATATGCAGCAGCAAACAACGAATCGCTATCTACATCTAAATTTTGCTTTTCAGCTAATTTAATCGCTAATTCGTAAACTCTTTGAAAATGAATTATCCCCCATGCTGGATGTGTAAAGGTCTTAACAGATTCGAGAAGTTTTGATTTCCACATTTTATAGTTCTCTCTTCTTTCTTATCACAAAGATTATTGAGTCAAACGAGTGTGTACTTTAATAGTTGTAATGACATGAGGCTCCATTTTGAGAGTGAACGTGTTACCGGATTTAAATTCAAGATTTGCTTTTATTTCCGATTTAGGTTTCTCCTCTAAAAAATTCACTATTTCGATGTGTTGAATTTGTAAGAAATTACAGATAGATACTATAGTATCTTCCGTTTTTGGAGATATATTATAAAATCTAAGGATCAAATCATCACCTTGTTCCGTCTTTTTCAATGCACTTAGGATAATATTTTTATTCTCTACATCTAAAAAGCTTAACTCTGAGGGCAAAAATGGGAGAAGTTGTTGCCGCTTTGCTTCATTAAAGTATGAAATAATCCCAAATGGTGTTAAAACAATTTTATCAGACGCTCTTATTGAAGTCCTCACAATATCAGGTGCGATAACATAAAAGGGATTATTAAATTCTTTTCCTCTAACATGTGTTTGGCTTGTTAACCAGTCAGATTTACCATCTTCAATAACAAGAGAGAGTTCGAATGTATGTTTGCCAATACATTGAGCTTTTGGTGTGTTTAAGTCTGGGCCCGCGTTATTTCTTCTCGAAGCAAAATCATGCCGAGATAACCATTCAATACTGCGAAGTAAAGTAATAGCTAAAGATATTGTATTATCATCGTTAATTAAAGCTTCGTATTCTGGTAATCCTTTGTTTAAAACCGAAAAAGTTATTGAATCATCGCTAATTGACACGAAATCTTTCTGATGGTTTGTGGGCAATGGTTTCTGAGCCCAACTTTCAGCTTCAGGTAGTTCTATATTTCGAGGATTGACATAAAAGTGTCCATCGCTATATACTCTTTTAGATTTAATTTTTGAAGGAAAGAGCACGCGAATTCTGTGATCTCTACTCGCATTTTCTAAAACAATTTTAAAATCTATTCGCTTAATATCATTATAAAGTGTGATGTAAATATCAATTAAATTGGAAACCAGATATTCGTCTCTCACATACCTATCCTCCGATAAAGACGCAGGTAAATTAAGATTTGCTCTAATCTTAAGCGTTTTTTGAGTTAAACCATCAATCAATGGCAAAATTTCCATAATATTCAAATCTTCAGATGTGAATTTAAGATCCGTTTGATTTTCAAGTGGTCCTGAAAAATCGTATTCATCCCCCCAATCTCCTTCGTCTTCGAAGAAACAGATATTTTCATATAATCTACCCGAATTTTTATCTAAAACATTAATTTGACCTTTAAAATTAACATTAATAAGGTAAAATTGATTTTCAATACTGTTTATGTTTAGCTTTAATTTATTTTCATTAAGATCGACTTTATCGGGTTTCTCTCCTGGAATAATATAATATACTTTATACCCACAAGCAGGCACTTCGGCTAAGAATGAGCAATAAAAGCTGATTGAATATACCACTCTATATCTAGGTTCTTCTTCGCATTGAACAAACTGATACGGAACATTTGTACCATTCGAATCAGTAATTTTAAAATTTTCTGGGGATTTGAAACCAGTTTTGTTGGTATTAGAAATAATGTTGAAATGGGCTAAATCTTTCCTTTTCCAAGGAAGTGGGTTAAAAATAATTATAGGTATCTTATTTTTCTCATTTTCAATTGAGATTAAGTCGTACAAATAAATCATCGTGTTTTTAAAAACTTCATTTCCGATTTGTTCGGCCCAATCAAATCTTGTTTCCATTTCATCGTGTACCTGATCAATTGAACAGCCACAAATAGAGTCATGTGGGTGATTTTTAATGAGCCATTTTAAACCCGTTAGAATATAATCCTTAGGATAGTGAAATTTTTTATATTTATCGAGTGCCCATGTAATAGCAGATAGTGGCTCTGTGTATTTTTCATACAAATACTCGATAGCTGTATTTCTCTGTTTAATCCACATGCGAGCTGAAAAAACTCCAGAAAGTAAATGAGCATACTTTCCACCCCTCAATTCTCCTTGAAATGATTTTAATTCTGGATTATAGTTTAAAACCTTGTCTACATAGTATTCGAAATCATTTTGTTCTAAAACCTTATCAGGATATAAATCGTTCCACTGCTTTACTAATGCTGGAATCTCAGGTCTTGCTTCGTGATGATCTGAACCACTATTTAATAATACATAGGGAGTTGCAGTAAATTCTTCAAATCTTGTTATTACCCTTTTAATTTTATGAAGTGCTGAACTAAATTTACCTGATTTTGATTTTAAATTCAAATCTGCTACAGATCCATAACTTAACATCAAAAATATAGCTATTATTGTACTAGAATTACCGGGGGAATTCCATAAAAATTCGATATTCAAATTTTGGTCTTCAAATTCATTTCCAAATCCTCGCCAAAACAAAACGGAAGGAATTTCGAACCCTTTAAGTATTTGTGGTAGTTGAGCAATATGCCCAAATGGATCGGGAATATATCCTGCTTTCATAACTCTACCAAATTTTCTAGCAATTTGGTGTCCAATAAGCAAATTTCTTATTAAGGATTCTCCAGAAACCAAAAATTCGTCGGGTAAAATATACATTGGGCCGATGGATAGTCTTTTCTCTTTAACATATCTTTTTATCTCATCTTCACAATCTGGACGAACCTCAAGATAATCTTCTAATGGGATAGTTTGACCATCGAATGTAAAATTTTTATATTCTGAATTGCTTCTTAAAATTTCTAAAAGCTTGTCTAACAAAATAACAAGTCTTGCGCGATATTCCTGGAAAGGAAGATACCACTCTCTGTCCCAATGCGTTTCAGGAACGATAATTATGTGATTAGCTTTCATTTTAATACGTATTACCATATATATATTTAGTTTCTACTTATTAACGAAAAGGAATAAAAATTATAAACATTTTTCAAATTGATCTCAAACTTAGTTTAACCGATAACTGACTTCCCTACGACGCTATAATGTGGTTTTTCTCCCAATAAATATAATAGAGTCGGAACCATATCTGTCGTCTTGCAGTATGGTAATTCTAATGAAGGTACATTAGGAGAACCCCCAATTATAAAGGGAACTGTCATAGACTTTTTAATTCCTATATCATGACTATACGGAGTAGAAGCTACAGTTTTTCCATGCTCATATCCAAATCCGTACTCTCCAAGCGTGGAAGTTAATATGTCGCAAGATCGGGGATTTTTAAAATAGCGTGGTACTTGGTCAACTAAGATAGGAAAATCAATCAGATTAGTAACTTTTAACCATTCATCAATATTGTGCGATTTTCCATCTATGAGCCGCGCAGATTCCTCATATTTACTATATTTATAGAAATCTCTATCATCGGGAATATATTTAGTTTTTTGGTTTTTTCCATGCCCTTCGTATTCAATAATATCGGTGAACTTTTTTCCCGTTTCCTCTTTTTTATGTTCAAGGTAAATTATACCTTTGTCTGGGGTGTTGTCGTTATCTCTGTAATACATTGCCTTTACGCCTGGAATTTTCCATAAAGTTTCAAACACATCTAACTCTTTGCTGCCAACACCGTTGGGAATAAATCTTTTCAACTGTTCGAGAGTTGGATGATGGTACCAATCGTCTCCAGGGAAGTTAAAAAATCCAAGACCCCCCATATGACAGTCGAAATCGCCAGTTCCGTTCTTAGGTAAATATTGGGTAAATCCGCTTTCTTTAAAAAAAGGGGCGATGTCATACATCTTCTCTGACCTATAATTTCCGTGATCAGATATTATTGCTATAGCGGTTGAATCATAATAACCTGTGTTTTTAAGAGTTTTAATTAATGAACCGATGTATCTATCACAATCGATTACCTCTTTAATGTACTCGGGATGATCGAAGCCTTTATTGTGCATTAAATCATCTGTTTTAGGGATATACGCAACAGTTACCTTTGGAACATCTTTTTCTGGAAAAAATGATTGAGGATCAATATATGATTTTTCAACCCCTTTAAGTATTGAAGAGGATGTGTATTCTACTGGAGGGATTAAAACTGAACCTCTATTTATAAGATTTAAAGAACTTAAAAAATTACCCTCGCTAACTTGCTCGAAAATAGTTTGGCAGTTTGGTCCTATATCGTTATTTAATTTTAAAAGATGACTTCCTTTTCCATAATTTCTAATAATTGGAAATTTTTTTTCTTCTATTAAAGGATATGATCTTCCTACCCAATGGTACATAGGTGTCCCGCTTCCCTCTTTTGGGAAGTATCCCGAATAAGAACCAATAATTATGTTACTATAGCAAGGAAAAGTTACACTTGGAAAGGATGTAATACAATTTCGGCTTGAAATACCATTCTCTGCAATCTGAGCTATATTTGGGGTCTTTCCCTTATTAATTAAGTCAAATAAATGAGCTGCTCTAAGATCGTCAATCAATATTAATATAACTTGATTCACTAAATTATTTCGGGGCATAATTAAAATAATTTCTTTTTTTTTAGTTAATTAATTTGCTCTCAGTTAATAATTTTGTTTTTATTCTGGCGTGGATTTCCATTGAAGTAGAATTTCAAAAAGTTTTTGATGATTTCAATATTTAATAAAGCTAATGAATGAACCAGCTGAAAAAAATTTCGTAGTGGGAATCCTCGGGGATAATTTCGATATAAACAATTTAATAGGTCAATCTTTGGGTTCCCCAGGGACTAAATCAGATATTCTCTTTTACAATCGTTTAGATCAGACTTTAAATCAAGTATTTTGTGGTTTAACTCCCCTAGATTATCCCGAAAAGATAAAACCGCTTTTGCAAACTTTAGCTATATCTAATATTCACATTCTCACTATAGATTTAAATATTGGATTAAATGCTTCAGTTGGAGAAATACTAGTTGGAATGGACATATTTTCAAAGTTATATAGAACTAAAGTTTTGGTAGTAATTGCTGGAATAAATTCAAACACGGATTGGAAATTAACTGAGACGAAAAATAAAATTAGGGCGATTTTGGAGAATACTAGTTTGAAAAACGTACAAATTTTCGAACTTAAAGCTAAACAGGATTATGAAAATCTAAAAAGAATAATTGTAGAGCTTGGAAATGAGTTTCTACAGAAAACTAGCGTTAATGAAAGAAACACTGAGGTGTTTATTGACCATGTATTTCCTGTTAAAGGAATTGGGACCGTTATTCTTGGAATTGTAAAACAGGGCGAAGTCCATAGTGGTCAGATGTTAGAAATAACAGGCTATGAATCCGCAGTAAAGAAAGTAATTATCAGGAGTATTCAAAAACACGATAGAAACTTCAAAGTCGCTTATGAAGGTGATAGAGTAGGTCTCGCTTTAAAAGGTAATATCTCTCCTAAAGATATAAGCCGCGACAACATCATTGTTACTCCTGGCATCTTTAAACGGGAAAAAGAAATTGAAGCCGAAGTTTTTGTTAGTCAATTCTATAAACCTAAAAGTGGGATGATTAAATCTAATGATGGGTTCCAGTTTTATGGTCTAATAAATTTAACACTTTCTCCTTTTAAATTTATTGATGGTCAAAATATCATCCCTGGTAAAAGTGGGGTTATGAAGATTCGTTTTGATAAATCAGTATTTCATAGTGGGGAAGGATTAAAAGGGATTATAACGGAACTTAACCGTTTCGAAGATAAACTACGAATCGTTGGATATTTTCAACAAACGAAAAAATAAGTTTTTGATAATTCTAGTTTTCAAAAGTCTCAATAAATATTTAGATTGCTCAGAATCTTCTTCGCTAGGCTATTTAAAAGGCCTTCCTCAAGTGATTCAGTCGCAACTACGAGTAATTTAAGGTTTAAATTTGGCGCTTCAAGGGGAATCATTAACATTCTCAAAATTTTATCGTCTACATTTAGCAAGTGTGGCTTTCCATCGTTATAAGTTGAAATCTTGTTATCTTGAGACAAGTGGTAAAAAATTCTATACGATTCGTAAATTAGGTTGATATTAAAGTCGTCAGATTTTGATTGAACTATAATACTATTGTTATAATCTGTTATGTAGCAAATACATTCGGGAAAATTTGTAATGGTAGAATCGAGTGCTTTCTTTAAAGAAAAGTTTTTCTCAGAAAACCTACTTATAATTTCTGAAAACGCATTATGGACGCTATAGATATAATCTTGGGCTATACTCGTGAAATACACTGAATGTTTTATAGGTAAGTTAATGATGCTCTGAATTTGATAGGTGAGTATTTTAACATTGTTTCGAATAATTTTTGGAATAAGATCGATTTTATGGAAAATTAATATTAATTGCGCCTGTTTATTGATCCTTCTTATAATTTTGTTCACTTCTTGTATTTCTTCTGCTATATCCTGCGAATCACTATGCCAGATTTCATAATCAAAAATATATATAACTATATCTACGCCTCCAAATGCGAGTAATTGTTCTGATTCGTCTTTTAATAGATTTTTGAGCTCTTGTCCCGAAGTATCAAAAACGCTTAATTCTATATCCAACCAAGAATAAACTGATGTTTCTATCCCCCGAGTAGGTGCGAGGGAATGTATCAATAGTTCATCTGGATTATTGCCCTCAAAAATGATTTCTTTTAAAGTAGATTTTCCTGCACCAGCTCTCCCTAATAATAATATCTTCTTTCCCATAAAAATTGATCACTGTTGCTTTCAGACTTTCATCAATTATATATGATGAATTCCATTAATTAACCAGTGAAAACTTTTATATATAAATTTAAAGAAAAAGCAAAAAAAAAAATGTGCTTTTAATTGAACGCAGGAAACTTGTTTAAAACTCAAGAGCCTAAAGTCTATTTTAAATCTTCAGAAAGTATGGGGGAGGTTTTAGACGACTCAATTCAATTAATAGTTACATCACCTCCATACGGTAAAATTAAAGATTATGGTAATCAGAATCAAATAGGTTTTTTTGGGACTTTTGATGACTATTTTAAAAGGTTAAAGCAAGTTTGGTCTGAATGTTATCGAGTCCTCGAATCTCAATGCAGAATGGTTATAAATATAGGAGATCAATATCTAAGAACTTCTGAATTTGGAAGATATCGGGTTTTATCAATCGCTAGTAACATTATAACTGATTGTTTGGAGTTAGGTTTCGATTTTCTAGGAGATATAATTTGGCAAAAAATTAGTACTACTAACACTACAGGAGGCTGCACCTTAATGGGATCTATTTATTACCCAAGAAATGGCTTGCTTACATACGATTACGAGCACATTCTTATTTTTAAAAAATATCAAGGTAAAAGTAAGAGGAAAGTTGATCCGATTACAAAAGAGATGTCAAAAATTCCGTTGAGTGAGTGGAAAAAGTGGTTCACTGGGCATTGGAAATTCCCGGGAGTGCTACAAAAAGAACATATCGCAATGTTTCCTGAAGAACTTCCATATAGAATAATAAGAATGTTCTCCTATATTGGTGATACTGTCTTGGATCCATTCTTGGGTTCTGGTACAACATTAAAAGTGGCAAAGAGTCTCTTTAGAAATGGCATAGGTTACGAGCTGAATAAAAACTATAAGAAAATAGTCGATGAGAAAGTTGAAAATAGTAAACCTGGCATTTTTAGAGATTATCAGTTTATGATGTATAAATTATACGAAAAAGCTCGAAACGAAAAAATCAAGATTCAAATTGAAAAACAGAAACAAAAAGGGGTAGTCTACCTTAAAAGTGCAGAAGAAATAGAAGTCATATTAGATTATCTCTTAATCGAAGAGGAAATCTTTAATCAAGTTAAGATTAGTAATGAACTAAATGAAAAACTAAAAGAAAATACTGTACTTAGATATCTAGAAGGGATTCTAATTGATAAAAACATAAAAAGCTATATAATTTTAATTAACTCTAAATTTGATAAAGATATAAATTTGAAACCATTTTTGAAAGCATACCTCAACAAAGCCAATCTAATTGATAAAATTAAGCTTATTACGATTAGTGATTTTCTCTTAGATGATTTTAATATGTCCTCTTTTTTCCTATAAAATGTAATCAAGAGTTTTATTAAACCCACCTCTCGCAGAGTATTCATCAAATAACTTTCCATTTCGGATTTTTTTATTTGAATCATTAAATTCGGTTTAATCATTACAATCAACGGATTCTTTGAGATTAAGTTTAATGAAAGCTTCTTCTTGTTCGTTTCTCTGTTTCGATTTAACCGATCTGTTTACTTGAGACAAAAACTTCATTGCGTTGATTTTACCTTCGTTGATGCTTTTTATAAGTTCCTCCTTACTTAATGCTCCAGAAATAGTTAGAGATGTCTGAAACGACTGATCCGGTTTTAAAGTTTTAAATTCGATTTGTAAGGCAGATAAAATTTCTCCTGGTTGATCGTATAGCGTATTAGATAGATTTAATCTTTCACTGCTGATATTGAAATCTTTAGTTAAACAAGTTTCATAATATGTTGATCTAGATATTGGAGAAAACCCTCCATATAAACTAGTGTCATCATATTGATAAATTACATCGTTCTTTTCATCGTATCCTGATAAATCGTTATCAAATCCGTCTAACCCATTGATATCAAAATCAAAGACGAAATATAAAGAAAAATCTAGTAAATCGTAGTCTGAAATGTTTTTTATCGTGAAGAAAGCATTGATATAATTGACTTTAGGACGATTAAAAACATCGATGTATAAACGAATCAGAGAATTTTGTTCACTGAGAGCAATTGGTTTGATCTTTTTCAGTGCGATTAATTTTCTTAGGTATTCCCTTATATCAAAATCAAGTGTAATACGATCAATTGTGGTTCCAGTACGACTATTAACCATTTTATAGATCGGAGTTGATTCGACATTTTTTAGGAGCACACCAATAGGCTCTAAACTCTTGTTTTTAAGTTTAAAACTAAACCACGGACCAGCAAACACTTGTTCTGTCAGTTCTATAAGTTTTTTCCCTTTATATGTTAGTTCTTTAATAGAAAAGCCCATTAAGTAGCCAGATTGGTTTCAAGCAGCCAAAACTTCGTTGAATATAACTTTTAGTACTATTTTTTGATAACCTCCTTTGATTTTTATTAACTATTTTATTTTTAAAATTCAATTGTGATCTTACTAATTTAAGAATTAGTATGAGATTTAAAAAGTTTGTTTATAATGATTTACGCTTTCTCTATGAATCTGTAAGCAATATAAAGGAACGCTTCGTTAACATTTTCCCCCGTTAGTGCTGATGTTAAAATATAGTGGAAACCGAGTTCTCTAGCAACTACTTTTATTTCTTCTTCACTGATTACTAATTCATTCTGTAAATCTGATTTATTACCAACTATCACTACCGGTATATCACGTGAGACTGATTTTTTAATTTCCTTATACCAGGTTTTTACACTTTCTAAATTATTTAATCGGGTTCTATCTATTACTATAAACGCTGCACTTGCTCCTTCGTAAAACCTATGCCTATATGGTGCCATTGAGCTGATCTGACCTCCAATATCCCACAAAACAAAATTAACAATGGTTTCTTCGTCCATTACAACGGATTTTTTTGAGATCTCTACCCCAATGGTAGCTATATAACTTTCGTTAAACATGTTTTCGATAAATCTTTTAATAAGGGATGATTTTCCCACTTTAAAATCTCCGGTCAGTATTAATTTCGATGTGAATTCACCTTTTGGTAATTTTCCTTCCCTTCTTTTTGATAAAACGCGAATTATCTCCGGAATCTCTGTAGAAACATTATCAAATCCCTCAAGAACAAGTTCCACTTTCCCCGCTATATATTCAGAATATATTCGTAATTCTAAGTCAGATGTTTTAGGATCCGCGATAGTTGTCAATATTGAGCGTGAACCCATCGAGCAATAAGCAAATTTCTTATCTTGCATAGAAGTTATGTTGAAAAAGTTGCTTTGTGTCTGGAACTCGTCTTTAATCCGATCGATATAGATGTCTAAAAAAGCTGATATTGCCCCCATCACCGAATCAGATTCTTTTCCCGATTTTTCTTTGCTATCCGAAGCGATAATAAAACCATCTCTGTCGCAAATTGCCACTGCAATAGCTCCATCAATATCGAACATGTAATTTTCTAATAACGATTCAAGTAAATCAATATTAGGTAAACTTTCCATTGAATTCAACTTCTAAGTACGTCTTATTAAAAATATTATTGTTTTAAATAATATAAATATAGCTATAAAAGATATAGAAATAACCATTTCTTCTTGTTTATCATACAACATCTTTTTTCAAGGTAGTAGGGATTTCTCGGAGAAATTAGAATCCCATTTTTTAGGTTATATCACAATATTATTTCTCTTTTTATTCAAATTATTTCTTCATTATTTTATGGTAGATAATTTGCATTTAAGAGACAGTAGGTCTGAAGAGAACAAAATAGAAGAGATCATGTTTAGAGCTGTAAATCTTTTTGAAAAAACGGGTTTAAAAGATTTGGCAGAAAAATGGGATACTATCTTAAAAATGTATGTTGGTAAGAAGGAATTGAGTAATCCTTCGTTCTTAGATTCTCAATTTTAATAGCATCTAATTGTTAATTTTTAATATTTAATCCCATTGTTGATCTTACTATATATTGAAAATCAATCTGAGGAATTTTATACAGTTTTTGAACAATAACTTCTACTTGGTTCGTTAGATTTTTTGCTTCTATACTATTTTTTTGAATAATTTGAAGTAATTTGAGAACTTTTTCTTTGATCTCTTCTGCTAATTCTTTTTCACTATGGCTTTGCGGAACTTTAATTGGCAAATTTTTTAGTTTTTCAATAAGAATTCTTGGAAAAAAAATTTTATAAGATCCAAACGATTTTAAAAAATAATATGAGAGTAAATGGGAGTTTAAAAGACCAAGAAGGTAATAATGATTAAATTCTAAAACTGGAGTTCTTACTATTTCAAGATTATAAATTGATTGAGATGTCCAAGCATTTTCATTATAAGTGGCACATATATGGTTCTCCTGACTTAATTGTCTAATTACAATTCGTTTTTTAAAAGTGTCTTCACCTTTGTAATTAATTCCTTCCATCCCAAGTCTAATATATTTAAAATTATTTGCGGAATACCTATTTATTGAATATAAAAAAGGTTGAAATCTATTTTCTAATCCTTCTGGAATACTGTCTAATATAATTTTATCAACAAATTTTTCCTTTAAAGGAGATCCGCAGACCTTACAGACTAAATGTTTTTTTGGAAGAGGATGATACATTTGGCATGTCTCACAGTAAACAATATAACCTTCCTTGCCAATCTCTACTCCTCGTTTCAGTGATATACTAAATCGAGTGTCATTCATTAAATCTGATAGTTTTGGAAAATTTGACTTCAAGTAATCTAAAATTTCTACATCTCTCTGATTCAAGTTAATAACAAACTTATAATCGTGTTTTTTAATCGCTTCTTGTTTTATATATGAAATTTGAGAGTTTTTATTCAATGATTTTTTAATTGAAATTTTATTATTTAATCTTTTTTTCAAGTTTAATTCTTTTTGTAATATCAAGATTAGATTAGAAACTTTTGGATTTCTGAATGCCGGACCCAGATGACATAATTCTTTGATCTTGGTTGAATTAAAGATAAATTTTCGTAATAATTTCCGGTTTGTTAACGCTAATATAGAATCAGGGACAATATATCCTAGTAATCCCCCTTCTCTCAATAGTTTAAGACCAATTTCGATAAAGATCTGATATAAATCATATTGTCCCTTGTTTGTTTCAAGAATTAATTTTTCTATTTCTCTCTTCATATCTAATGGAATCGCTCGGATAAACAAATATGGCGGATTTCCTACCACATAATCAAATTTGCAATCTAATTCTATATGAATAGTGTTCTTATTATAGATATTGAACATTATAACTGAATAATTTTTCCTATCCTCAGAAATAATCTTGAAGAGCTCAAAAAGAGTGAAATATAAATTGATTTGACATAAAACACAAGCAATTGGATTAACATCAATTCCAAAAATATTATTTCTGATTGTTTTAATAATATTCATTACTTGTTCCGAAGGAATTTTTGATACTTCTTTCACATTAATTTGATCACATAGCTTTTCGTATAGTATTTTGGCTGCTTTAATTAAAAAACTTCCTGATCCACAACTTAAGTCCATAATTTTTCTGGTAATGATATTACCTCTTGTGGTGTATCCAATACCGTTGAGTATATAGTTTACGACAGATTTGGGAGTATAAAATTCACCAGTTCTTTTTCTTATGTAATGAGGAATATTCTCCTCATAGATTGATGCAACTATATCGAGATTAAAAAAATCAGATCTTTTTTTAGTATTGTTTCGAGATTGTTCCGTTTTATAGATTGATAATTTTTTTACGAGTTTATAAAAAAAGCTATAAATTTCTTTGTCTCTTTGATCGATTCCATATCGTTCCATTAAGTTTGCAAGTAAACCTTTATCATTTAGGAATTCTTCAAACTCAATCATAAAAGTATACTCTAAAAACCTCGATCCAATTTAAAAATTAATTAGTTATATTCTTATTAACCAGAATAAAGTTTTATATTTAATTACGAGTTCTTCAAGAATATGGAAATCAAAAAAAGAGAATTAATTGATCCAAATGAAAGAAAATTCCCAAACAAGATATGTTTTCAACCCATTGGAATTGTCCATTCTCCCTTTACGGAATTGAAGGGAATCCCTATTCAATCAACTATGTCTGATGCGAAAGGAAAAATAGAGATATTTCAACAATACCAAAAAGCGCTGAAAGATTTAGCTGGCTTTTCTCATATTATTTGCATTTACTTTTTTGACATGGTAAAACTCCCTGTTCCTCTACAATCTAAACCCTTTTTGAAAGACGAGATTAAAGGAGTCTTTGCCATCCGAACACCCTTTAGACCAAATCCTATAGGTTTTTCTATTCTAGAACTTAGTGAGATTAAGGAGAATATTATAATTGTCAATAATTTAGATATATTAGATAAAACACCTGTACTAGATATCAAGCCATACATTTCCCAGTTCGATATTCGAGAAACGGAGAAAATTGGTTGGTTAGAAGGCCATATAAAGAGGAAAGTGAGTTGATAAATCAATTTATTATCTTACTTCTCATGTAAAACTTCTTATACCTTGCTAGACCATTATATGTTTGTAGCTGACTTTGTCAATCTACTTTGACAAAAAAGTAAACGAAATTCATTAATAAATATTTCTAATAGAATAGATGATTGCAAGCATATTTATTAGCATTTTTGTTCTAATCTATTTAATTGACATAATTTATATAATATTAAATAGACAAAAATATGAAGCTGAATTAGGATTTTTTATTTTACTTATATTATTCTTCATAAGCGAAGTAACCTACTTTATTTCGTTTAATTTATCAGCAGAAATTTTCTTCGACATCCCCTTAGCATTGATAATTTGGTATATTTCAATTATTACAAGAATTATTTCAGTAGGAATGACTGCATCAATACATAACCTTGAGTTAAACAAAGACAGTAAAGTAAGATTTTTACCCGCGCTGATTTATATTTTTATAGGAGGAATTTTTTTGAGTCTACTCTTCGTTCCCGATTCTTTTACTGTTATCCAGAAAGATTTTGAATATTTCTACTTATTTAATAACATTGGATTACTAACCTCAATTATCCTATTTAATTCTTGTATCATATTGTTTTCTTGGATTATACAAATAACAGGATATCATAATTTTGCTGACAAGAAATTAGGTAAATTTTATTATATCTTTATCCTCCTTTTTAGCCTAAACATTTTTTTTTACAGTTTATATCTTATTACATTAGATATCTACTTAAGGATACTTCATTCTATAGTGTATCTTATTAGTATTGGATATTTTATCGGTATTTCTATTAAAAAACCTAACCTATTTGCGGTTTTTACAAATAAAATATATGATTTAATTATTTTCCATAAGTCAGGGATTCTACTTTATTCTTTTAACTTTCAAACAAGAGAAGAAGTTGATGAAAGTCTATTAAAAGGAAGTATTCTTATCGGGGTAAGTCATATTTTGGCTAACCTTGCTAATGTAGAAACTCAAGTAACTCACATAAAAATGAAAGATCGCGCTGTAGTTTTTAATTTTAATACACAATTAGGTTATGCTGCCTTATTAATTGCCAAACATAGAAATAAAATTCTGGAATCTGCTGTAGAGAGATTTATGTTAGATTTTTCCAAAATTAATGAAGAAAATTTATTAAATTTAAACCGTTTAATTGATGTTTCTAAGTTTAATAATGCTAATAAACTTGTCATCAAAAATTTTAGCCACTATTTAACAGAGGCGTAAATATTCTAACTAATATATAGCAGAGTTGAAAAATATATAGGAATAGCACTTTGAATGTGTTAAAAGACTATTTTATTATAAAAATATTTACTATTCTTTTTTATCTCTTCTTTGAATGGTTCTTGAGTAATTCTTAAAAATGAATGTTTCTTCTTTATTTAATTAGGTATATTTTTATTTTATGCCCTTCGAAATCTCATAGATTTTCGTATTTCAATAAGTTAATTAGAAGATATTTTTTACACATTACAATATGAATTATACGATCTCAACTTCTTTAATAATTGGTTATATCCTCATCTTAATCTTAAGCACTAATACCTTAATTCAAATTTTTCGACATCGTAATAAATATGGTACAGATTTAATGGCATTCTTAAATATCGCAAATACATTTATAGCAGGAATTTTATTCTCTACATTTTTTATGTTTTCAATAGTTATATTTATATCTTATGATATTAATATCCTAATGTGGAAAACATCATTAGTAATTGGTTTTATAACCTTATTATTTACTTCCATAACTTATTCTTTTTTTAATGAATATAAAAAAAATAAACTATTTCCTTTCATTTATTTTACTCTTCTGTTTGGGCTATTAATTGGCGCTTTGGCAACTCCTGATTCAATAACATTAACATTATATGGTCCACC
This sequence comes from uncultured archaeon, assembly GCA_964508365.1. Classification (GTDB taxonomy): domain Archaea; phylum Asgardarchaeota; class Lokiarchaeia; order Sigyniarchaeales; family SOKP01; genus SOKP01. The sequence goes on along the minus strand of CAZDTP010000013.1, from coordinate 17,452 downwards.
TCCACCCATGTTTTCAATAATGAATCCTTCTAACATAAATTTCAAATTTAATTTAGTCACCAGTATTGTAGCGATTCTATTCGAATTGTTTATTACGATTTATTTTCTCTATAGCGCGGCTATAATTCACGACAAAACAAAAAGTAAAGAGCAAAGCTCACCGTTCTTGTTAAATACACTGCTTATTTCTATTTCGATAATGATGCTGTTGCTTTATATATCACTTCAAGAAACTCTTTATAGAGAAATGTATATTATAATATGGTGGATCTCATCTTTTGCTGTTGACATAATGCTTATTAAGAAACCAGAGATGCTTTTCATTTTACCAAACAGAATTTATTCAGTAAATATTTACCATAAATCTGGGATCGTGCTTTATTCATATAATTTTGATAATGCAACAGATTACAAAATCAAGTCAGCAAGATGGGGCACCATTATTATAGGATTAAACCATATACTTAACGAGTTCATCGATAAAACTGATAAAATCGATGTGATCCAAACAAAGAAAGCAGATATCGTTGTTAGGTATGAAAATGACTACGGATATGCTTTAGTGGTTATCACTAATCAAAAAAATGATATTATAGAAGACCTTATGTTAAATTTCTCGAACGACTTCAATAGTAAATACAAAAATATACTATTAGATATCCAAGATTTAAATCGTTTAATCAATATTTCTGAATTTATCGATGTAAAAGAACTAGTCGAAAAACATTTTCAATTGTATACCTAATCGATATTAATAATTAAATTACTAATTTGGATATATCTAAACATTTTTATATCTAAGTTCCTATTGAATTGATAAAGAAATCATAATAATAATTATAAATTTATTATCTCCTATAATGAATCAATTAGAACTAAAAGATAAGGAATGGGAAAGAGATTGGAAAACAATCGTAAATATTTTTGATACTATTGAACATTTAGAACATTTATTTGAGAATTTAGATGTGCCGTATTTAAGAGAAATTCAACAAAAAGTGTTACTCTTAAATCTTGAAAAATATGCTTGGTCTTTACAAAACTACATCATAGAGAAATATTCTCGAGCGTAACTATTAACCATACAGAGTTTTGCCGATCCACAAATAACTCTTTTTAGTGAGTATTATAATCAATTTAAAATAGTACTGAAAATTTAATTCACCATTAATTTTAATTTTAAAAAAGGTTGTTTCAAATGAGTACACGATTTAGTAAAGGTCAAAAATGGAGTTTTTCTTTAGGAAATGGCGTAGAATGGTTTATAAACAGTGCTTTTAACCTGTGGGTATTTACTTTTTATTTTGCTGCAGTAAAGTTAGATGTGAACTTGATTAGAGGAGCGTTCATTATTTGGACAATTTGGAATGCAGTTAATGATCCATTAATAGGATACCTTTCCGACAGAACGCATTCTAGATGGGGTCGAAGAAGAATCTATATTATGGTCGGGCTAATCCCCGTTTTAGTTTTAGAGATTTTAATCTGGCTACCACCTTTTAGTGGTGAAATGGCACAATTCTTCTATTTACTGATTATGTTATTAATATACGATACTGCTTATACTCTTATTGCACTTCCTACCGATTCCTTATTTCCAGAATTGTATACTACAGTTGAAGAAAGAACCCAAGTTAACACAATACGGCAAATCTTAGCGGCTATCGGTTTAATTTTAGCAGCACTCGTTCCAGGTATTTTTATCGGAGATCAGACCACTAGAGATGGGTATTTGATGAACGGGATTGTTACTGCTATAATCGTTGGAGTAGCACTGTTAGTCTTCCTTAAATGGGGTGCAGTAGAAAGAGAAGAATTTAAATTAGACTACCAACAAGGGTTTAGTTACTTCCAATCTTTAAAACACACCTTTAAAAACAAAGGATTCGTGCTCTACATTATAATGTTCTTCCTATATGAGTATATCCTATTGTTGCTCGCTACTATCGTTCCACTTTTCTCTGCAGAAGTCCTTGGAACTACTTCAGCATTCGAAACTTCAATCCTCATGGGATTATTGTATATCGTTGGGATTGTGTCAATGTTTCTATGGAAAAAAATAGATGTTAAAATAGGGGGAAGACTAGGATATGGACTCTCGATAATCGCCTATGTGATAGCAACCATCCCTATGCTCTTTATATCTTCGTATATGCCTGCAATTATAGTAGTAATATTAATGGGGATCGGTTTTGGAGGAATGTTATACTTTATCTGGTACATCGTTGCAGATTGCGTCGACGACGACGAGTTAAAAACAGGTGTCAGAAGAGAGGGAAGTTTTTTTGGTATTGCTAATTTCTTTATGCGACTTTCAATGGTTCTTTCAATTACAACTATAAGTCTTGTCTTCACTGAAACTGGTTGGGAAGAATATGTTCCAAATCCGGGAGTTGATGTGATATTTGGATTAAGATTTTTATTTGTAATTATACCTGCAATTGCTTTAGGAATTTCCTTAGTTTGTCTATATTTCTATCCCTTCTCAAAGAAGAAAGTATTAGAAATGAAAGAAAAACTTGCCGAATTACATAAAGATAAAATGGAGAAAGTAAGGTCTTCTTAATTTATTTCTTTTTTTTTATATTTTTTTTAATGCTTGTTCTAAATCATTAATTAAGTCATCAGGATATTCTAAACCTATTGAAAATCGGAAATGTGTGTCTGATATGTTCATTCTCCGTTTTTCCCACGAAGCGAGATCGATTCCAGTCATAACTGATGTATATTCAATTAAAGATGTAGTATCTCCGAGGGAAACACCAACCTTAATTAGTTTTAATAAATCTATGAATTTGTAACAGCTCTCTACTGACTTCAATTCGAAACCAATCATACCTCCGAATGCTTTCATTTGCTTTTTAGCAACTTCATGGTTTGGGTGAGATTTTAAACCGGGATATATCACTTTTGCTACTTTTGGATGTGATTTTAAATAATTGGCTATTTTTAATGCGTTTGAACAATGACGCTCCATCCTTAAACTAAGCGTTCTACAACCCCTTAAGATAAGCCAAGCACTAAAGGGATTCATCACTGCTCCTTGCGTTTCTAACCAAAAATATCTAATATTTTGCAATTCTATTTTTGGACCGATGATCACACCACCTAACGTATCGCCGTGTCCATTGACATATTTCGTTAAACTTTCTACTACTAAATCAGCTCCGAAATTCAATGGTTTTTGTAACGCTGGAGACGCAAATGTATTATCAACGATACATTTTCCATTTACTTCGTGAATTAGATCAGCGCATCTTTGAATGTCTAATACATCTAAATTTGGATTAGAGGGAGTTTCTACAAAAATTAATTTTGTATTTTCATCAATAGCGTTTTTTAATTCTGTTAGATCTCTTAGATCAACAATTTTAGTCATTACTCCGATTTGTGGATAGATTTTTGTCAACAATCGATACACTCCTGTGTATTGATTATTATGAATAATTACATTTGGAATGCAATCGGGATTGGTTTGAGGTAATAAAGCTTTTAATTTTTTTGGTCTAGCTCTCTCTACGCGTTGTTGCAATACACTTGAGCATGCTAAATGTACTGCAGCCATACCTGAGGCTACAGACACTGCTGATTCTCCACCGTGAAGAGTAGCAAGCTTCTGATCTAAAGCATATAATGTTGGATTTTCTGTCCTCGAGTAATAGTAATGATTCTTTAATAATTCTGTTAACGAAGAATACGCATATGATTTTGTTGCATATAATGGGATTCTTAAGCTTCCAGATGCAGTAGGGTATGGGTCTTCACCAGCTCTTCCCTGTTGAGAATCAAAATGTAATTTATCCCATTTTTCTCGTAATTCTTTATTTTTTTGATCCATTGTTTTTTGTCTATTCTCGTCATTCATTATTCATTCCTCCAATCCATTAATTATTTTTGGGGCAGTAGCTCCATTCATTCCTTCAGCTTTACGAAAATCATCGTAACTGCGCGCAGATATTATCTTATAGTAATTTTGTAACTTGTCATTTATTTCCTTAGATATACCTGGCCCTTTCTGCGTTTCGAGTATGGAATCAACCTTTTCTTTTGCCCTATCTATTATATCCTTTGAACCATTTTTCTGCCAGATACCTCGACGATCTCGATCCGCTAATTTTGGGACATATATCTCCTTTCGAGTGTTTTTTGCGGTGTGTTTTAACATTAAATAGTTCTTCCCCTCAGTGGCTACTCTAGTTATTTCTTTCACAGCAATACTCTCTTCATCAACTCTTATGCCGTCAAATCCTCTTTTTATAACATCTATCAACTCATCGTCAATAACTAATAATTCTAACGCTTCTGCGAGCGAAGATTCATAAGTTCCAGCACAAGTTATATAGTTAATCCCGGCGTTTGCTGAACAAAACAGCGTCATAAACCGTTCAAACCCATTTTGTAGATCAAAACATTTCGACTCAGTAACTAAACCAGGACCCCGAGATGGGATGTTGTAAAACCGCGCTAGTTGAGCTGCACCAATAGTGATTAGTCCTGTTTCAATTGATCCCCACGCAACATTTCCCGTTGGAGGGTCCATCGGGGCGTTCATAGTCGAATAGAACACTGGACACCCCGGATTAATAAGTTGAGTTAGAACGATAGAGGAAAGAGTTTCCATATTAGACTGAATAAGTAACCCTGCTAGCGTAACTGGAGCTGTAGCCCCCGCACTCGCAGCTGGTGCTATAATTGTTGGTTGTTTATATTTTGCAAATTCAAATAAGCCATTAAGTTGGAGCTTATTTAAGATTAAAGGACTTACCGGATTAAAAAACCCTATTAAACGGGGTTTATTAATTAATTCCTCTTCTCCTCCTACAATAATAGAGGTAAGGTTCATCATATCATGGGAGGCTACTCGACCCAAACATCCCAAACCGTAAGGTTTCGTGCTGTGAGTAGCCCACGCTTTAATCGTGTGATAGTGTAGCTCTAAATAGGGAATATCATTTGGCCACACATCAACATGTGAACACACAATATTTTTTAGAGTGTCTACAATTCGAATTTGCTTAATAGTATCGTCTAAAACAGTTTTACGAACGCCTTTTTTATTCGTTGGGTCATAAATCTTTACAGGAGTTCCAACGGTAGCAAAATTCGTGGTTTTTGTGTTCACTTCAAAATTGAATGATCCATCAGAACCCCACAATCTAAAGTTGTCCGGAACAAGTTTAAGTTGTTCCATAATTAACTCCTCAGGAAACTTTACGACTTCAGAAGTTTCATCCACAACTGCTCCATTATCTTTCAATAGATCACGAGCTTCTTCAGATTCGACCTTAATGCCAACATTTTCTAATAAATAAAGAGTCTTCTCATGGAAGAGTTCAACTTCTTCTTTTTCCAAAACTTCAAGCTTACTTAACTTCATATTATTACATTCCCGAAATTAAAGATGGTGAACATTTTATTATAATAAACCAATGATTTATGAAAAACTTTTTTTCCAAATGATTATATCATAATACAAAAATTATAATTTGCAAGTTGTAGAGAAAGTGTCTATTAAAGATAAAATAAAAGAACTCGTCATCGAATGGGAGACAGAGAGATTGAAAGAATATTGTCAATTAATCCTAAAAAATAACGAAGCAACGGCTCCTAATTTATTAAAAATTATAGGAGATATTATGAAATTTGTGGGAGATCAATTCGAACAGGAAGAAATATTTCTTCCAGAACTCATTGGCTCTGCTGAAACTGTAAAGGTGGTGATAGATGAAGTTTTAGATCCTGCAATTAGAGCTACTGGAGAGGAAAAGGAGACGATGGGAAAAGTTGTTATAGGAACTGTAGAAAGTGATGTGCATAGTATTGGAAAGGATTTGGTCGGATCTTTTTTATTTTCGAATGGATTTGAAGTATATAACCTAGGAGTCGAGGTTACAGCTGATCAATTCATATCAAAAGCAGAAGAAGTAGGTGCGGATATTATCGGATTATCATCTCTTTTAACAATGTCTATGGACTTTCAGAAACAAGTTATAGAAGAGCTTAAGAAGAGAGGGTTAAGAGATAAATATAAAGTTATCGTTGGTGGATCTCCTACTTCGGAGGATTGGGCCAAAAAAATTGGCGCTGATGGATGGGCTGATGATGCGATTGAAGCTGTAGAATTATTAAAACGTCTAATGTAAATAATGGTGAATATTAAATGAAATTAAAAAAAATCGAAGTGTTTTCGAAGGACGAACTTGAAGCTATTCATTCTGCGTCTATGACTTTGTTATCGGAAGTAGGTATAAAAGTAGATGCTCAAGATACAAGAGATATCTTAAAAGAAAAAGGAGCGATGGTAGATGACTCATCTCACTTTGTTAAATTCCCTGAATCGCTAGTAAAAGAACAACTAAAAACAGTTCCAGATTCATTTAAACTACATGGTCCTGACGGTTCTTTCTCGTTCGAAGTTAATACAAATAGCACTCAATTCGCAACTATCGGAACACCCGTAAAAATATATGACCCAACGAATAAAAAAGGAGTCAGGAAAACAGTTTTAACAGATACTATTGAACAAATTAAAATTGTTGATAGTTTAGAAAACATCATGTGCTCCCACGTTGATGTGTGGCCTAATGATGTGTCTTACATAACTATTCATTCTCAATGTATATACCAATGGGTTAAGAATACAAAAAAACCGTATGGTTTGGGATGCTTAGGGAGATTAGCTTCGCAGGATATGATGAATATGGCTTCAATTATCGTGGGCGGGGAAGAGGAGTTAGTCGAAAAACCAAGATTCGTAGGTTTTATGAATCCTACCAGCCCTCTTCACTTGCCTCAAATCATGACAAATGGATTTGCGATATTTACAAAGTACAAACAACCAACAATCATAGCACCAGAAGCATTAGCAGGAGCCTCAGCACCGGTAACTTTAGCGGGCTTATTAACACAAACAAACGCTGAAATTGTAGGTAGTGCTGTCGTATCTCAAATTTTTAATCTAGGGGCGCCAGTTTTTTTTGGTACTGTTTCTCACGTTACAGATATGCGTTCAGGGAATTCAGCTATGGGTTCTGTAGAAATGGGCTTGATTACAGCTGGAATTGCGCAATTAGCGCGATTTTACAACATCCCATCCCGGGGTCCTGGAGCTGGGACTGATTCTAAATTATTGGATTTACAAAATGGGTATGAACGATTTCAAACATTAATGCTCGCTGCTCAAGCTGGAGTAAACTATATAACTTGCGCAGGTACTTACGAAGCAACTTTAGTTGAAGCTTTAGAGCTTTTAGTTATTGATGATGACTTAGTTGGTATGGTAAAAAGAGCAATGGAAGGAATAAAAGTGAACGATGATACGATAGCAATAGATGTAATCAAAAAAGTCGCTACGAGTGATAAAAAAGGTGTTAACTTTCTTGCTGAACCACACACTCGAAAACACATGAAGTCAGAATTGTACATGCCACGATTGGCTGATAGGTCCAGGCGTTCAACATGGCAGAAGAAGGGAGCAAAAAATATTATTGAAAGAGCCAGAGAAAAAGTCGATAAAATTCTTGAAGCACACAACCCTACCGAATTAGAGAAAAACGTGGAAGATGAGCTCCTGAAATACATGAAAAAAGTTGAAGCTAGAACTTTTGACGATTACCGAAAAGCAGAAGGATTAATGGTTGATAGCGTTACTTTAACTGATGGTATAGAAATTAAAGAAGAAAAATAAATCATTCAAAATATTATTAAATGGAGAAATTAGCTTTTTTCCCTTTTTTTACAAAAATTCTCTATGAGCTTGTTATAAGATTCTAACAAGTCTATTTTTATAATTATATATAGTATAATCGTAATCAAATACATTGAAATAATACTTAAAATCCAATTTTCCCCTCCTAGAAGACTGCAAATGTTTATAATATTATACGAAAATACTAACATCAAACTCAACTTGCCCAACCAACACCAAAAAATTGTCTTTAATAAACTATATTTAATAATTCCTAGAGGTATTATTATGAAATCATCATTTAAGGGAGTAAAACCAAATAAAAAAATCATGAAAGGAGCAGTTTTTGGATGTTCAATTAAGAATTTTTGATATTTTTTCAAATTCTGACTCTGTTCCTCAGAAATAAATGCAGAAACGCCTCTTCCAACAAAATATCCTCCTAGTTCTCCGACTAAACTTCCTAAACTAGCTATAAGTGCTACAATTACGGGAATTAAAAGATTTGTTTGAAGAAATGGTAACGAGCTAAAACATACCACAAATGTATAAGGGGTGGGAATTGGTAATAAATTCCCAATTAAACACACTAAAAATGTTATTAATAACCCTGAAGCGAGATCTTGAAATGGAGGGATACTAGAAATATTTTCAATAAAAACGCGATGAGGTTCATTTATTATAAAATCTATAGAGATTATTGTAATTATCCCTAAAATAATAAAGAATATAAAATCCATTCGTTTTATTTTCATTTTTCAAGAAAAAATAATTTAGAGTGATTTAATTAATCTACGAATGTAGGTAACAATTACTAACAAAATTAAGGTAATGCGATAATTGTTATGACGATACTTATAATAACGCTAAGAAATAATATAGCTATTATTATTAATGAATTCCTCGTAAGTCTTCTTTGTTTTTTTTTTATATAGGTTCTGTGTCTAATGTTTTGATTTGACCTATTTGCACTCATTTTCAAGCATCTAATCTTTCAATGATTTCTTTTGTATACTATCATCTATTTCGATTTTTTCTAATAATTCTATTAAAACTACATTATTATATGAAAAAAGCATTCTAGGGATATAATTATCTGCCAAATAGGCTCCATCCTCAATTTCTTCTTTTAAAGGGAAAAGTTGCTTTTCCTTAATTACTGAGCCTAAGTAATTTCGATCATATTCTCGATATCCATAGATTTGATTTTTCACGATAACCATTTTTCGCTCCAATCCCTCAGGAACTCCAGCTTTTTCGAGGAGTAGAAGTATTTTTTCTAATGATAAAGTTTTCAGAAGTTCAAGATCTTCTTTTGTACCTTCATACGCGGGTCCAGTTTGACCTTTTTCGTAATCTAATTCTTGCTCTAGACCAAGCATCACTTTAAAGCCTTGGGACTCGTCGTCTTGGTTAACTGCTGTGAGCTTAAAAGCAATACCGTGTTTGTCCCGAATTGAAGGTGCTGTTTTTGCTGCGATGAATTTCATTCGAGTTGTCGTGTTATGTCCATGCCACAACCAAACTCTATTATGCTGGGGATCAACAAACAAAAGGATAAAATCATCATCCAATAAATCATGCAATTTTATATCAGGATCCATAATGAGTTCTTCGAAATCTCCTACTTCATCGTTGAACTGATATACCGTAATTGTTTGAACCTTTCTTCGAGGAAGGTCTTCGTTGTCCTTGCCATTACTCTTTTGAGGTTCTTCATTTGACATTTTTCTAACTTAAAAACGCTTTTTTACTATACTTTAAATTAAGATTAATATAATATTATAATTTCTGGTATAAAAATTAATGTGGAGTATACTAATTAATGGAGAACTTATAGGAGGAATTCAACTATCGCTTCTATAACTGCATCTGGTTCTTCCACATAGGGAGCATGAGCACTTTCAGCAAACATCTTTATATGGGCGTTAGGGATTAAGTCAGCGAGAATTTTGGCGTTTTGTGGTGGTATCAATACATCTTTCGCGCCATGCATGATAATAGTTGGAATTTTAATATTTTTTAATCTATCGCAGGTTTTAAACGATTTAATTGCGTTCCTCTGCCATTCGTAATTTCTTGGAAGCATTTGGCTTTTAGCCATGTTCTGAACAGCGTAATCAATAAGTTTAGGATGATTCTTTATAAATTCAGGTGAATAAAATATTCTTAAGCTTTCCTTGGCAATTTCAATTGGGGCTCTCCCCGATGTCGTTTTATCAATTATTTGTAAAACATCCGGAGATGCTAAAATAGATTTTGATCTCCCACAATTAGAATTACATAAAATTAGTTTAGTTATACCACTATAATTAATTGCTAATTCTTGAGCAATACCTCCTCCCATTGAATGCCCGAATACAAAAGTATTTTCAATATTTAAAGCTTTCAATACATTATATGCATCATCTGCTAATTCTCTGACGGTATATTGAGATTTAGGATTGCTAGATTGTCCCGTTCCTCTATTATCAAACACAATCACTTTGAAATAATCTGCTAATCCTTTGATGAAATACTTACCCCACCAAGTAATATTAGCTCCTAAACCAAGGATCATTAATAAAGGAGAGCCAGTACCATAAATCTCATAATAAATATTCATTGTATTTACTTTTACTTTCGGCATAATTAATAATCCTTCAATTACCTACCGAAGTAAAAAATTCTAATATATATGAACCTTAGGATTTTTGTTAATTTTAAATAATGATAAAAGGCTAAAGGAAGGAATAAAGTTCACAAGGTATAAAAATTTCATACAATTATATTTTTTAATCTTAAAATTTAGGTATATTTATAATATTTAATTATTAAATAAATGCGGGAATTGCCAAGTTTGGTCAAAGGCGCTGGACTCAGAAATTGATTGATTTTAGTCTTTAATTAATCACTGGAATCCAGTCCCGTAGGGGTCCGGGAGTTCGAATCTCCCTTCCCGCATTTAAGTAATATCGAAATTTCTATTGAAAAAATTCTATTTAATGAAAATATTAGCTCATAAATTTATTATTAAAGATTTCTTAAAGTACTAAAAATTGTCGGTCAGTGTGTTTTTTTATATTAACAAAAATTTTTAACTTTTGAGTATTTTTATGTGCTGGAAAAAAGTAAAATTTTATTTGACTAAAAACAATAAAAAGGACAATCAGGATAAAGAGTATGAGGAGCCCGAAAGAAAGGTTTGGCGCCCTTATAATCCTTGGTCACTACCTTAAGGTTTTGTCGACATAAATAATTTTTTTTAAAACTTGAAAAAGAATAGATAAGCTAAACAACTTCTAAATTGTTTTCACATTTTGGGCAAAAGAGAGGTAGTTCTTCTTCGCACGGTTCTAAATCGTCATTACTAAACAATTTTCTCCAACATATTAATTTACCTTCTTTTTCAATCATATCGCGTCCATGATGTTGGGGTATAATGTTTTTAGTTTCACAAGTTTTGCAAATAATAGTTTTCGCATCACTTTCCAAATGTTCTATAGAAATTTCTTTAAATTTCGTCCTATATCTGAATATTGTCATTCCATTTATTAAGACTAGTAGAGAAACACCCATATCGCCTATTCCAACAGCAAGCCACAGAGTCATTAAGCCAAAAACGGTTAAAATCGCAAACATCACTTTGATAATAATTGATGTCCAAATGTTTTGCCTTATGATTCTATTGGTCTTCTTTGAAATATCAAAAAATGTCAATATTTTCTTCAAATCATCGCTCATTACAATTACATCTGCAGTTTCTAAGGTTAAATCAGTTGCTGAAGCACCAATTGCAATTCCAAGATCCGATGTGGCAAGAGCAGGAGCATCATTTATTCCATCCCCTACCATGGCAACTCCTTTGTATTTTTTCTTTAAATCTTTTATTTCCTCTAATTTTTGATCCGGCAGTAGCTCACCATAAGAAGAATCTAGATCTAAACACGCCCCGATTGTATTGCATACTTTCTGATTATCTCCAGAAATCATCGCTGACTTAAAACCCCTTTTTTTTAATCCGTCTACTAAAAGCGGAGCAGATACTCTTAGGACATCTCTAATGGTGATAACTCCTAATATGGTTGAATTCTGACCCAGTAATATCGGAATTGTTCCAGACAATTCAACTTCATTTAAAGGTTCTCCAGAGAAGTTAAATTTTTGGTCTTCAAAAAATTTCTTACTACCAACATAATAAAAATTTCCTTGAATTTCTCCCTTGATACCTTTTCCTTTTATTACCTTAAATGACTCCACCGGATATAAAGATAAATTCATTTGTGTTGCTTGCGAAACTATAGCCTTTCCAATAGGGTGCTCTGAGAGTGTTTCTAAACTGGCAGCTAATTTTATAATCTCCTCTTTATTTAAAGCATACTCGAAAATTTCAAAGACTTTCAAATTACCCTCGGTGAGTGTCCCAGTTTTATCAAAAGCTATTAATTCGATATTTTTCGCTTTTTCAATAAATTTATTACCTTTAACAAGAATACCTTCTTTTGCTAACTTCGTCAGAGCGGCTATATTCGCTAGAGGAGTGGATAATGTGAGAGCACAAGGACAAGATACAACTAATAGAATTAATCCTCGATAGAACCATTGATTAAAATCTAAGCCAAACAATAATGTTGGTATGATCATAACGAGAAGCGAGCTAATTAATATTATTGGTGTATAGTACCTGGCAAATTTTTCTATAAATCGTTCGCTATCACTTTTATTTTGTTGAGCTAGTTTAATACTTTCAGCAATTTTTGCCACTACCGTGTTTGAACTTTCTCTTGTAACCTCTATATCAACGAAACTATCGCTATTGATACTTGCTGCGTATATCTCATCGCTAACACTCTTAAAAACAGGAAGAGATTCACCCGTTATTGCACTCTCATTAAAGTATGATTCACCTTTTATTATTTTCCCGTCGATTGGGGCTTTCATCGCGGGTTTAATTCCAACAATGTCACCCACTTTTATCTCTTTAGTAGGAACCAATATATAACCTTCTGCAGATTTTAATAAAGCCTCGTCAGGAGCTAATTCAAGTAGTTCCTTGATAGCATTCTTTGATTTATCTGTAGTTAATTCTTCTAAATATTCTGCAATTGCATACAATAATACTGCCATTGCTCCTTCCTGACCGTGTAAAATAAAAAAAGAGGCGATGCCTGCAACCAACATTAGAATGTTCGCAGTAATCCTTTTAGCAAGAATGTCTTTTATAGCTTCGCTTAGGATTCCATAACATGAAAGTAATATTGAAGCCACTGCTAAGGTTTGGCTTAATAATACAGCATCAGTAAAAAATTCTAAAAATATTGAAATTCCAAGTAATAATGCGGAAGGTATGATGAAAAACCAGAATTTTTCTTCGAAAAGCGATTCCTCTTCTTTCTCCATTTCTTCGTCTATACAGAGAGTATTTGTACACTGAGTAATGATATCAATCACCAAGTAATGTAAATACGATGTATCTAAAAAGCTTTATATTATATAATAAAAAGAGGTTAATGTCAGTCAAAACCGCTAAATTGAGTTGTTTAACTATTTGAATTATGTGAGAAGTAAGAGTTTTATTTATCTTGTAATATTTGGAGTTTAAACTCAAGCTCCTTTTCTTATTATTAATTATAAATTATAACCTTATATTTAATTTCTAAACTAAATGAGATTATTTGACAATATAGACTAATTTTTGACCTTCCTGCTCTTCGAGACCTAATTCTCTTCTAACAGCGTTTCTTATCAAATAGCCTCCGACATGGAGAATAGAGTCTTTCAGTATTGCATCTTGATCCATTGATGCATTACAAGGATATGAATGATGAGCCTTACTAATTCTTTCGTTTAGACTTAGCTCTCCATTTTCAATATATTTAGCTTTTAGTTGCTGGAGCACAAAATATGAAGATCCGCACGGTGCACTTTGAAGAACGCATGTCTTTTGAATTGATTTACCGTCATCGGATAATAATAACGATACAATAGGTTCTCCTATTTTATAGTGTTCAATAAATTCTATTATATTGTCCCGCTCCTCTGTAATGTTGAAACCTACTTTATTATATTCATTCAATTCTTTACTTAGAGCACAAAATGGTTTTGGAAACGCTGCTTGTATTCCAAATTTCTCAAAATCTTTTAACACTTGCACCTGTAAACCAGGTTGGACCCACTTTGGGTTTTCAATTGGAATAAATATAGCTTTAATATTCTTATCCTTTAAGTATTCTGGTAACCCGGAGAGTAAATCTTGATGAATCCCAACTACTAATAAAAAATCTACTTGAGGCAAGGTTTTCGGTAAATAATCTTCAGGGTCTTCAATAAAATCGGGTACATCTTCTCCTATCATATCGTAAAAGTAAATCGAACTAGAAAAATTACCTAAATGTTCTCTACATTTATCGCATTTGACATCTTTTTCTAGTAATTCACACGCTTTACAAAATTGATCGTCATTTATTAGGTTTCCAACGAATTTTTGCGCTAGCATTACTGTATCCGGATCTGGACCATAGAAAATTCCAAGTTTATATTTTTTTTGTTGAGAATTCATCATATTATCTATAAAATGTATTCTTTTATTTGTTACTCTGATAATTAATAATAAACCATATATTCCTTAACACGAACATCTTCACAAAATTTAAAAGCTTAGATTTTAATTTTTGAGTATGGGAACAGAGAAATTTATCTTTTATATTTAATAATAATAACTTAATTTACAGATTTCCATAAACCAATATGGTATACTCATCGAATTATTCTTAGAGTTAAATGTTGGAGCTTTTAAAAATACGGAAAGACCTAATAGTTGATCTTAAAGAAGATTTCCCAGAGTTTATTGATAAGTTTAACCATTTCATTTTATCTCAATTCCAGAGTAAAAAAAATATAGTTATAAGTTTGACTTTTAATAGAAAGACAGAATCATTACCTAAAGAAGTGGTAATTAAAATCTTCAGAAATGATAATGCTGATCTTGAGTATGATACACTAAAGCAACTTTACGAGCAAGAAATTCTAGTTCCTAATATTATATTTTTTAAAAAACCGTATCTGATACTTGAAAAGATAGAAGGTATCAATTTATGCGACTTCATTAACGATAGATTATTAGAAGTTGCTGATTTAGACAGCTTAGACACTAATACTAAGAAAGAACTTTTGATGTGTATAGATAAATTAGCCAATTGGTTAAGTAAACTCCATATAACTAATATAATAGAAGATAAACAGCATTCGCATGTGAAAGTATTAAATAAAGGCGATACACGGTTAAGAGATTTTATATATAATCCTTCAGACAATAAAATAATTGGATTAGATTTTGAAGATTCTTATGTGGGAAATCATATAGATGATATAGCCTGGATATGCTGTTCTTTGCTTGATACAAATCCTGGAGTATTTGAAATAAATTATCCTAAATCAAAAATTGAATTAATTAACCTCTTTTTAAAAAGTTATTATCGCATTAATCCTGCAACTCATTTTGATTTCAAGTATTTTACCGAAAAGTTAATAGAGAATCTAAACACGGTTATGAGAAGAAGAAGTATTGATATGACCCTTCAATCTTCAAGGTTTTTAAAGGAAATCTCAAAAGATATGTAATTTTTTTGAGTTATTCTTTTGTTTTAGTCTTAAATAGTTAACAATATTGAAAAATACAAATTTAATAATGCGTGCTCTATACATAAATTATATTTATATTTGAGATAATAAGGTGAATTTAATGTGAGTGAAACACCGTTATTAGATGCTAAAACATCACTAAAGAAAATGGCTTCTGTAATTGTTGATATTAGTGGGATCAACAGCGATTATATTCCTAAATTAAGAATGCAACCCGAAAAAATCCTTGAATCACTGGAAAAATACGAAGATGGTAAAAATTTATTGGTAAAAACAGTCGAATCCAATAATGAAAAAATAAACACCTTTAAAAACAAAATTTCCCAAAGTCAACGAGACATAGTTAAGTTCGAGGAAGATAATGCAGAATTAGCGAGAAATCGCCAAGAATTGGAAACTAAAATTCAGGAAAGTCGAAATAAATTCAAGGAAATTAACGAAACAATTGGCATTAAAAGAGAAGAACTAAAGAATCGGGAATTACGTTTAAAAGAACTTGAAGATCGCTTATTTACATTAAATAAAGAAGTTGAAAAATTCGAGGAAAAGCTGAAAGCTTTAGAAATTGAACTTAATGGAACTTTCATTAAAAAAGAGAAATTCGTTGAATCCTATGAAAATAGAGTTGCTGCTATGAAAGTTTTGATAAATAAAAAATATATTACTTCCCTTCTTTACCAGTTTATTAAGGCTTTACAGGTGGGAAGTGCTCTAGACCTTAAAAATATTCTAGTTGCCATTGATATGAGAGAAGAGCAAGCACGCAAGATAATTACTAAAATGCTTGAAGAGAATGCTCCTATTGAATACGATCAATCTTCTGGTACAATCACTTTAAGAGAGGAGGTTGATTTCTGATGAGTTCGAATCTAAAAGACATTTTAGGAACAATTGAACAGCTTGAAAAATATTTTGACGAGTATCAACAATCTCTTCAAAAAAACAGCGAAAATATTATTCAGAATTTGAGCCTTACTTGGAAAAAGATGCAACTTGAACATGAAGATGTTAAAAAGCTCGAAGAAAAGATTGAAATCCAAAATAATGAACTGACAGAACTCAAAACAAAATCGGATGACTTAGAAAAAAAAATAGATGTCTTAAAGTCTTCTAAAAATGACCTAAAAGCGAAAACTTCAGAACTACAAAAATCTCTTGAACAACTCAGCAATGATCTCAAAGGACCAAAGTTAGAACTTGAAGATCTTCAGTCGAAACTAAAAATTATTAATGACAAAATTGTTACGAAGGAAAATGATAACAGCTTATTAGATCAAAAAAAGGTAGATAACGAAAACCGTGAAAAACATTTAAGAGCAGAATATACTGAAGAAAAGATGATGGATTTAGACTTAAAACTAAATAATCTGAAGAGGAATAACTACTTTACATCGTTTTTAATAGAGAATTCTGAAGAAGAAATATCAGAAGTAGATATAATAGCAACGATTATGGCTCAGGGAAGCTGTAACCTTGACGAATTAAAGAAACTTCTTTCTATCCCGCCTATTATGGCAGTACGGACAATTAAACAACTAGCTGTTAAAGGAATAATCAATCTCGATGAAGATTCCAATATTATAACAATACCTTAACTTTTTTTTATTAGTTTTGCGATGGTCGTTAAGCCGATATCATTCTGAATCTTTTAGATCACCCTTACTGCATTTTTGAATGCTCACATCGGGGAATGATTCGTTTACACCCGATTTAAGATGGTAAGAAAAATCGAACAAAATAAATTCACAGAATGGGGAAGCCATTTCTTCAGCTCCTTAATAAGAAATAAGTCATTAAATAATTAAATATTGCTTATATTTAAAACATCGAATCTTATATTGATTATGGGACTATTCAATGTGAAAAATATAATAAGTTTTGCTTCCATGGGTCCATCATTTTTACAGGCAATAATAAGAAAAGTTCCGTTATATGTGAATTATGATTTAACTTGGCAATGTAACTTAAAATGTAAGCATTGTTATTTTTTCTCATCAACAAAGGAATTAAAAAATAAAAGGACGGAATTATCGGACGAAGAATGGATTAAGGTTTTTAAATACCATCGAAAATTAGGAACAAAAATAGCTGTTTTAACCGGTGGAGAACCTACTTTAAGAATGGATGTTATAAAAGAAGCGATTA
>CAZDTP010000012.1:0-73572 GCA_964508365.1 uncultured archaeon | reverse complement strand
AATCAAAAAAAAAAAAATAAAATTGCCTAGATCCTATTCTCTAATTTGTAATTTAGGTTTAATTGGAGATGCTCCATTGAAGTTGGTGATAACTGGACAGTGGCTAAACACTTTTTCCATCATTTCTTCTATTTTTTCTTTAGGGGCGTCTGCTTTAATTCTAATGACAGGCTCAAGCTTATCGTAACCTGGAAGCATATTGTCGTCAATTCCAAAAAGAGCTCCAAGATTGAGATGACCTCGCGAATTTACAGTGAGTGATTCGATTTTAATATCCATAATTTTTGCCCAAAACCTTGTCACTGCTATAATGCAGGCACCAATAGCCCCTAATATTGCTAACAAAGGCGATGGTCCTTCATCTGTACCATCTAATCCTACAGGGGCGTCAATTAAAAATTCATGATTAGAAGCACCCATGATTACTCTACATTTTTGGCCTTCAGGTATCATTTCACAACTAACATTGAAATTCTTTTCCCCATTTGAAATATCTTTTTTGATAGCTTCATATGTCTCTTTAAAATTTGGCATTTTTATCACTTTTTAATGAAATTTTTTTAAATATATATTCATAAATCATATAGGTTATAGAATATTAAATTTTATATAAATTTCTCTAATTGGAAGAGACGCTATAGAGATATCTTTTTTTACATATTTTAAATCATCATCGTCAACAGGCGTGTATAGTTAGACCAGAAAAATTAAAATAAAACTACATTTTTTTCTGAATTACTATTATTTTAAGATTTAAAATATTAACTTTTTATTAGGCGAAGTATAAAATTATTTATATTTAGATAGGTGATATTATTGGAAGAAGTTAGGGAACGACCTGAGCTTAAGAGAAGGGTATCTTTGTTCGGAGTTACTGTCTACGGGGTTGGAAATGTTTTAGGAGCAGGCATATATGCCTTAATTGGAGAAGTAGTAGGATATACTGGTAATTTTTCATGGGTGGTATTTATAATAGCTTCAATTATTGGAGCTTTAACTGGTTTATCATATGCTGAACTATCTGCTATGTTTCCAAAAAGCGCTGCTGAATTTGTATATACAGAAGAAGCTTTTAAAATACGGCTTTTATCCTTTCTGCTTGGATGGATAATTATTTTTTCGGGTATACTCTCAGCAGCTACGGTTGCATTAGGTTTTGGGGGGTATTTGGCCGCTTTAATTGGGGTTCCCACGATTATACCTGTTGTTAGTTTTGCTGTTATACTGATAGTTATTCTAAGTCTAATTAATTTCGTTGGTATAAGGGCATCTACGTGGACAAATATACTATTTACCTTAATTGAGGCTTCAGGACTCATTTTAATTATTATAATTGGCATACCGCATTTAGGGACAGTCAATTATTTTCTGCTACCTATCGGAAGTTCGTTTAGTACTATCTTTTCAGCGGTTGCGTTAGTATTTTTTGCCTATATTGGATTTGAAGATATCGCAAATATTGCTGAAGAAGTTAAAAAGCCCGCTAGAAATCTCCCTCGAGCTATAATCTATTCGATTTTCATTACAACAGTTTTATATTGTTTAACTGCTATCTCCATAGTTGGCATTCTGGATTATGAATTGATTGCCGTTTCTCCAGCACCTTTAAGCGATGTTGTTTCAGTAATATTAGGTCCCGTTGGAGGTATAATCATGTCATTTATTGCCCTCTTTGCTACAGCGAACACAGTTCTGATAATGATGATTGTCACTTCAAGAATGATGTACGGGATGGCGAGAGATAAAGCGTTACCAGAAGGAATAAGTAAAATTTCACCTAAATTTAGAACACCTGCAGTAGCCATTTTAACAACAACAATTCTAACCATAATTCCCTTAGGGTTATATATTTTTGGGGACATATCTACTTTTGCAGATGCCACCGTTTTTGGAGTACTAATTACTTTTTTCATCGTGAATCTAAGCCTTATCTTTTTACGTAAGAAAAAACCAGAGCTTGAACGACCCTTTAAACTAAAGCCTAATATTAGATGGTTCCCAATTGTTGCTCTATTAGGATGCATTGCTTGTTTTGGATTATTTTTTTCATTTGCAGATTTAGAAGGTCTATTGACGATAATTATTCAAGGAATAATTGTTATTTGTGGCGTAGCAGTTTTCTATGCTATGAAATCAAAAATCGAAACGAAAGCTCAAAGATAAATCATAGAGAATATTAAATTAACTATATTTTTCTTTCCATTTCTTTTGCTTTTCTTCACTGTCTCCTTTCATTTTGCATGATTTGTGAATTTGGTCCTGCATTTCCCATTGTCTCTCTAATTCTTCTTCGAGATCCTCATTCTTACTGTCATTTTCTTTTCTAAATTCTTTCTTCTTCTCATTCACTTAATTCACCTATTAATTATCTAGATAGTCATACAACTTATCTATCGCACTATAACCAATAATCTCATCTCTTAAATAGATTTGGAACGGTAATTCCATATTTCTATAAGGTTTTAGTATATTGAGTAGCGTAATGTGCTCTGGCTTTTGAAATTTCTGTTTATATTCCTCCCCAACGCCTTCGGAATATTGATACTGTTGAAGGACAAAACTACCTCGGAACTTATTTTTTCTTAGGAATAGAATAATCTTATCGATATCGTCTGGTTTCATCAAATTTTCCACATAAGTCGTTCTTATTTCAAAATCAATATCCTTGTGATTATTTACAGTTTCAAATGTTTCAACAATTAGGTTGATATTTACTTTATTTCCAGTTATTTTAGTTATTCTTTTACTGTTGAGTGGACCTTTCATATCTAAAGCAACTCTGTTGATATATGGTAGTAATTCTGTAATAAATTTCGGATTTGTTCCATTTGTGTCAATACTGATATATTTTCCAACAATCTTTATTTCTTTACATAATTCAAGTAAATCTTTTTGAAGTGTAGGTTCTCCTCCAGAAATGCTCACACCACTGACTAACATGTTACTTTTAATTTGTTCCATTAATTCAGGAACATAGACATCTCTCCCTACTCCCATATTTAGTAGATATTTATTGTGGCAAAATTCACAACTTAGATTGCACCCAACCGTGAAAATAACCATTGTTGACTTATTAGGGATATCCTTTGTTGAGATATCTACAATTCCACCGACTCTCATTGATAAGGATTAATTTTAGATATTATTAAATTTCAACATTACAATATGTTTTCTAAAAAGTATATCAAATATAAAAAATAATCTTTTATTTTAGATGATTGTTATATTATACTAATTAAAACTTGATGTGATAAATTTGGAAGGACATGTTCAATTTAGCGATTTGGATTTTGAGTTTGGATATTCTTGTATGCCTGATAGGTTGCACTTCTATACAAAAGAGGAAAATGATTTCCGAATGGACGTGCGCGAATGGTGTAAAGATAATGTTGAACCTGTAGCCGAGAAGATAGATCGGGAGAGAAATTATGGTTTAGCAGTAGAAGTTTTACGTAAGATGAAACCTTTTTTGAATATTATCATCCCAAAAGAAGCTGGAGGACTTGGGAAAGGAGTTTTATACCGAACGATATTTGGTGAGGAACTTACAGCTTTTAACTACGCTCTCGCGGGAATTTTCGGGGCCTCCTCTTGTTTGTTTGCTGGTCCAATAATAGAGTTTGGAACTCAAGACCAGAAAATGAAATATCTCTCAGGTATAGCTGATGGATCGAAAATAGGTGCTATTGGCATTACTGAACCTACAGGAGGCTCAGACGCGATAGGTGGTATGAGATTAAAAGCAGTGAGAGAAGGCGATCACTATGTTCTTAATGGAGAAAAATGTTTCATAACAAATGGTAGCGTTGCGGATTATATTTGTCTATATGCTAAAACAAACGATCAAGTAAAAGCGCATCAAGGAATATCTGCATTTATCTTCGAAACGGACACTCCTGGGTTTGATGTAGTTAAGGATTACAAGCATATGGGACGCAGAGGGATGCCCAATTCTCATCTTCGCTTTAATAACTGTAAAGTTCCCGTTGAAAATCTGCTTCATAGAGAAAACGAAGGTTTAGATGTGTTGTTGTTTGGCCTTGATGGTGAAAGAACTTTTACTGCTTCTCAATACCTTGGTCTTGCTCGAAGTGCCTTAGAAGTTGCATACAAATACTCTCATAAACGCGTGCAATTCAAAAAACCACTTTATTCTTTTGAGGGAATATCATTCAAACTTAGCGAAATGTTCATGGATGTAGAACTTAATAGAATGGCAATAGCTCAAATCGCAAGAATGCTTGATGATGGTCATAATTGTAGAGCTTTTGTTGCTGCTGTTAAAACTCGGATCGCAGACGCAACTGTGAGAATTACTCAAGACGCAATTCAAGTTACTGGAGGTCTTGGATACTCCGAAGAATATCCCTTAGAGCGCTATTATCGTGATGCAAAGATCGGACAAATCTCAGCAGGCACATCAGAAATTATGAGATATATCATTACAAAGGAAATGATTAGAATGTGGGGCAAATAACTTTAAACATATTCTTCCCTTATTAATTTTTCAACCGCACTTAAAGGTAATGAAAAGGGTTCTATTGATTCCATTTTTAGCGATGTTAACGCTGCAGAAAATCTTAAGGAATCTTCTGGACTTTTGGTTATTCGTGATCCTAGATAACTTATAAAGGCAGTATCCCCTCTACCTGTCCTTCCTACGCTACTTTTATTTTTCCAAGGAAAGAAGTACAATTCATTTTTTAAACTTAAGTTTATTCCGCTTTTGTGGGTGATAAGAACTTCTTTCGGTCCTAATTTGATTAGTTTCTTTCCTGCTTTTGATAAAGAAGATAGGTTTGTGAGGATTTTCGCTTCAGTTTCGTCAACTTTTAAGTAATCTACTTTAGATATTATTTCAACCTTCTCTTTTTCACTTAAGCTGAAATATTGTAATTTACTATCTTTTAACCCTCTAATAAAACCTTGGATGTCAAGCCCCAATCTGCCGTTATATCTCTCATTCAAATATTTTAATATCTCTAAATCGATTTCACCAGCAATTATCGAACCTATAACAAAAAATTTTGTGTTAATATCTGGGATTTCTTCCTTATTAAACGCACCCGCAAAACCTAGAGGCTCGTAACTCCTATATTCCATATTTTGTGAGGAGTATATGTTTTTAATTCCTGAAGTTTCTTTAGCTGGATACGCAAAGTATTTGATATTGTTTTTCTCAAACGAACTCAAAATTGGGAAATCTTCGATCTTTAACCTCGTAATGATTGCTAATTTCAATCCCATTCGACTACCGGCTAACCCCCCGTAATATACTGCTCCTCCTAGTACCGATTTACTCACTCCATCGATTTCTATGATATCCTTTGCTATATGCCCAATAATTACAATATCTGACTCATATTCTTCTTTATCCATAATGAATGATTTAAAAATGAACTATTTGTTTAAGAAATTATCTTTTTTATTTTATAAAGTCAGAAATTTCTCGAAATAAGATTAAAAAAAAGAAATAATAAAAATAATAAAAATAAATTACTCATAAATCAATAAAGGATTTTCCTTTGAATCGTTTAGAATACTATCTAAAATTCTCTCTTCAATTTTATATATGCTCAGAGCGTCAGTTATAAGACAATTCCAATCGTAACATTTTCGATCGTCTTCAAACACTACTCCATGATTTATTGAAATCTGATTACAATCGTGGTATAAAGCATGATGCATACCGCATTTTTCACATTTAATCACTTTTTTTTTCACATCACCGAATCTTAAAAATTGATGCTCTTCTAATTTATTCTAGCACAGTAAGGTATAATTCTTAAATATAGAGACATTAATCCTAAAATGAAGGCGCCTAAATCATAATCACCATCAGAAACTGCTCTTCTCGCCAACAAAGCAAGATCATAGGCATCACTACCCAAATGTGTCACAGATGGGTTCTTATTTAGGGATTTAAGATATTTTATATGTAAAAATGTTGTTGAGACTATTTAAACAAAAATTCATAATGAAGATTAATCTTATTAAAGAAGTTCCCTAAACTTTAAATAGTATAAATTACTTTTCTGTAAAAAATTCAAGAATTATAAAAGTGAAAATGTGATTTAAATTGCCAAAATGTCCATATTGTAAAGAAGAGCTTGAATTAAAGCTAGAAATTTCCCCAACACCCATCAATGATAAATTTAGAAGTGATATCTTAGTATCTTATGAGAATTTCATAGAAATTCAATCTGAAGTTGTACCATTTGGGGGAAAAATGTTAAAAAAGATGGCAAGCTATAGTTTAAAATTTGTTGGCCGATATTTGGATAAAATTGGAGCTATACCACTAATAGTCCACTCTTGTGCAAAATGTGATTCTGTAATAACGACCGAATCTTTGATTGATTTAATGTCTTCACAACGGACAGGGTCATCATAACAGATCGTTTCCTACCGAGCTTCCAAAATATAACATAATCCCCATTTTTTTCCATTCTTTAAACTTCTTTGCTAGCTCATCGTAAGTTTTGATAAAATCGTCGATAGAACCCGCATCTGAAGTAATCCACTTGTTCCTAAAGGTCGAGACAAATTTAGTCTTTTTCGTATAATCTACCTTACATCTATTATTCTAATATTAATAGCTTTAGATGGTCATATAAAAAAAAAGAAAATAAAGAAAACTTGTATAAATGTTAATATGCCCAAATGTGGATTTTGTAAGCAAGAAATATTTATAGATTGTTTATATAAACATTTATACTAATAACTCTTAAAGATGGATGTTCATTTACATTTTTAATAATGCATGAACGGAAAAAGGAATTTTTAAAATATTTCTTGCTCTTTATTATATTTTTAATGGTTGTTATCTATGCGATTATATTTTTAGTAATAACAGAGTTTAGCAATTGGATAGAGTATCAGATTTCGATTATTGTTATGGTTGCATTAATCTTCTTTACGAGTTTTTTCTTCTTTTCGGCGTTCCATTATATTATCCGAAGATGATTTGCAGTTAAAGCAAATAATACTAGTATTTACTTCTTTGAGTTCAAATTGACTATTGCGTTGGTTAATGCTTTTACAAGCGTTTCTGTAAGTTGGAAGTCTAATCGAATACTTTTTGCAACCTCAATTTGAATTGCGTTTATTTGGCTTTTTTTAAAAAACTGCTGAGTTATATATCCCCCAGAATAGGATAAATTGTGTCCTGTTAAAGCTAGCCCGTCATCCATTTTGAAGTGTTTAGAAATTTCGTTTTGCAACTGTGAACAGCCCCAGTATTTATTACAATCTTGTTCTTTTGAATCTTCAAGGAGATCAAGGGTTTTTCCGAATATGTGACCAAAAATAACATCAGGATATTCGCTATAAGGCTTTGTAAATCCATGGAAATCTATAATTAATACTCTTCCATGGTTAGATACGCACTCTTGAGCGAAACTGTTCAAAAGTTCATGATAAGAATGAAAAATCGTCTGTGCTTCAATAGATTTATGATTGAAGGAACTTTCTGATTGCGAGGGTCGGTTTAAATCTACTTTGCTTCTGTGGATTTTGTTAAGAATGTGGAAAATGCTGATATTTTTATCTTTTAATGATCTTATAATCAACTTTGCGATGAAATATGTATTCTTGTCTGCAATTCGAGGACCGACTGTCTTATCTAGTATTCTGTTTGGCTTTTTAAAACCTCCATGAGGACAAGATAGGATAACTGGTGTGTTACCTTTTGCAAATTCAAAATATCTACTAAAGTCCATTCAAGTTTAAAAATTATTTCCAAGTAATAAATTTTAATAAATTAATATGAGAATTGTAATCTAATTTATTCTAGTTTATTTTGAGGTGGCATTAACTTTAAGGATCATTTTGTCGTTGTGGAATTTAAGCTCATGATTTAAATTATTTGTTTATTTCATTATTAGCTTAATAATTATTTTCAAAATGTTTTTTAATTTTGAATATTTTTGTTTATTACATTTAAGTAAATTAAGTTGTTATTATTTAATTGAGGTAAGGGATAGATTGGCTATTGATGATTTGATAAGCTTTTTAAAGAAGAAAGGTTTTAGAGATACATTAGAAGTCCTTATGAACTCTAAAGGGCATAAGATCGATAAACACTCCTTTTATAACGAATTGAACAAGTTTAGCTACTACAATTCGTATTTCCGAGTTAAAGAGGATTTAATCGAGAGGGGGTTGATTACGATTGAGCAAAACAACAAAAAGAAGTTCGTAAAATTAACGTCTAAAGGTTTAGAAGTGTATAATAGATTAGAAGAAATCAATAATCTAATAAGCAATAAATAGACTTCATTTTATACTAAAATCTCATATTCTCAGCAGTTATTTTTAAATCTTTCTTTCTTTTTTTATTAAAAAGATATATTCACCTGATTAGAAGGAGTTAAGAAAAATGATTTTCGAAAAGCTTATCGTAGGACCATTGGGTACAAATTGCTATATCTTTGGATCAGACAAGACCAACGAACTTGTTGTAATAGATCCTGGAGGAAATGCCGAAGCAATAATTAATAGTATTGATGAATTAAAAGGAAAACCAATTGCTGTTTTATTAACACATGGTCATTTTGATCACACAACAAAAGTAGGGAAAATTCTCCGCCATTTTGAAATACCACTAATGTATAATAAGAAAGAGTACGATTCTGGAACATTTAATCAAAAAGAAGCTAATCGGTGGCTAGTTGAGGGAGATATTATTGAAATCGGAGAGATTAAACTCCTTACTTTAGAAACACCAGGTCATAGTCCTGGATCCTTATGCTTTTACACTTCCGATGTTGATAAGTTTAAAGGAAAAGAAATTAACGGCATCTTGTTCACAGGTGATTTAATTTTTAGAGGAAGTATTGGAAGATCGGATTTTCAGGGTGGGAATCAGAATTTATTATTTGAAAGTATACGAAAGAAGATTATGTATAATAAAGAAATAAACGATAACTTTATCATATGCCCTGGGCATATGGGTTTATCAACTGTAGGAGAAGAAAGAGCAAATAATATGTTTAGGAAATTTTTTCTTTAATTTTTGAAAAAATCCATATAACAGCAAGTAGTTTGATCAGATAGGATCAATACAATCAAAGATTGATTATTTAAGGATAATTAGAATAAGTTGTTCCTCTAAAGCAATCATAGTTTCTCCTTTCGAAGTTTCTAAGCGTATAAATTTTAGTCCACCTTCTTTCAAAGCATCCACGACCTGTTTTCCCTTACCAATTAAAGACGTAACATAAGCTGAGATCTCTTCGCTTATTTCTATTTCCATGTTAGAATCTATCGGTAAGCCACTCGAATCACAAATGATCACACCCCTTATTCCCTCGCGTTCTTCGAAGCGTCGAATGATAGCCTTGACTTCTGCTCGATTAATCAAACTCTAATTTTCACCATTTAATTGGTTATTTAATAAATTTTTATTTTTAATGATATAATTATAATATATTCCCTATTTAAAAAATTATCATCTTCTTTTAATTCTTTTAATAAGTTGTAAATTATTAAGCGTTATGTTAGAAAAAAAAGCGTGAGATACACGAAGGGAAATAAATTTAAATTAGGCTAATATATATATATATTTAAGTATTAAACTACAAGATTTAGCTAAGCTAATTTAGAATGCAAACTTATTACTAAAAAAATAAAGAGTCGTGTAACTATGGTAGACAAGGAAGTTATTGAAAAGAAATTAGCAGAATTGTTTGATGTCGTACCTGAAACTGAGGGTTTAATAGCTTCTGATATGGAAGGAAAAGTTATCGTAGGACAAACTATTACGGATATGGACCTCAATGGAATCGCGAAATCATGCGCTACACTCATAAAAAACTCTAATGCTTTAGGGGAAAACACAGGTAAGGGAAGCGTAAAATCAGCAACTCTAGAATTAGAAGACGGATATGGAGTAATAGTTAGCTCTGATAAGGGAATCTTAATCGCTTTAGCAGGATTAGATGGTAAAGCGTCTTTATCTCTTCTTAAAAGAAACTTAATTTCAATTTCAAACTTATAAAATTATTTCCTCTTTTTTTAAAAAAAAGTAATATAGGAAGTAAATAGTTTTGAGAATTAATCCTTAAGACCTTTTTCTTCTAATAACGAATCTAAATCTGTAGCAGGAGATTCATCTTTTTTCTCGGCTTCTGGTTTTTTCTTCTTAAATCTCTTCTTGGTTTTTTTTTCGGTATCCTCTGTTGGTTGTGCTTCTGGAATTTCTTCTTTCGGTAATTCGCTTACTGATACATATCTTCCTTTTCGTTGTTTTGTTTTGTCAGGTTCTTCATAAGGAGTTTCAATTCTCTTTATAGTCCTTCTCACATAAAAGAACATGATTCCCCAGATTAAAATAAAAATAGAGACCATGATAAGGGTAAAAAGGTTTAGTAAATAATCAATAAGTTGCACATCATATATATCAAACAACTTTGAAACTTGAAAAGTAAGTTCCTCATCGGTTATATCATTTTTTACGCCTATTGAAACAGATACATTCATTTGTTCGATTGCTGGAACATCAATTCTCATCAAAATAACTGTAATATCTCCGGGTTTAAATTGTTCTAACGCTAAATAATCAATTTCAACAACGCTATATGTTAATGAGGGCGTGATCCCTATAGAAATATTAGGAACGATTACTCTGAGTTCCGAGTCTCCTATATTATGTAATGTTAATTGGATGATGATTTGAGCGTTTCTATAAATCTGCACTACATTCGATCGAAGCGCTAAGGATATGGCATTGAACGCGCGATTCATAAAAACAGTAACATTTTGAGCGTTTTCTAAAGTATATTGATCTCCTTGCCAAGTTAAGCGAAATTTAAACTGATCATCGCTTGGTAGGTTTAATGTATCAATTTCAAAATTTGTAACACCATCCATATCCGAAATTTGAGTTGAAAGTGTTTCCCATATTCCACTATGATAAAATTGACAAGAAACATTCTTATTTGGAAGTATATCTCCAAACTCCGTTTTTAATACAGAACTTATATTGAATGATTGACCATAATTCGGTGTTTGAGGTTGTGTTTGAATTTCTGAAAAATCACTATTAGTTTTCAGAGAAAAACTTTCAATAAATTGATTGTAGCTACTTACATAATTTTTATCGTAAATATTTATTACAAAAGTAGTTTGATTTGGGAGATATTGACATTCATCTCTTTCAAAAGGCTTTACAATTGAACCTCCTGTAATATCATTGTTTGATTTTAAAGCGATGATATAACCTTCAAACACATCTTCTGTACTATTGATAATTAAGGAATATTCACTACTTTCAAAAGTATCAATCTCAAAGCTTTCGCCACCATATTCTATAAAAACTGTAAATATTGTTTTTGCTCCACCTTTTCTTATTGGAGCATTCACTCCATGCCAAATTCCATCTCCGAGAAGAGTTGGCATTGTGATATCAACAGAAAACTCTTGGGTGTCTTCGCCATTAGGATCAATACTCGGTTTTAAAGTTTTAAGATCTGTCATTTTTTCAGCGATAACCCATTCTTCATTAGCTAAAGATACAAGCTGAACGTTTAACTTTAATTTAATCTCGACAAAGTTGTGTTTATTTTGAATTCTTGTGGTAATTCGTATGTCTTCATTAGGATTCAAAATTGTCTCGTTTTGAAGAAAATTTTCAATTTCAATCGGGATTTCTTCATTACCAATAGTATAAATAAACTCTTGATTAACATCTGTTTTATTTACAGCATAAAACGAAGGATAGTATTTATCATCCGTGACATTAACAGTACTAATCAGTATCGAATATTCTTCATATACCTTATCAACAATTCCATCAAGAATATTCTGGTTTAATGTTGGTTCGAAGATTAAATTATTCATCTCAACATCGTACTTATCAATATAAAGCTTAAGTTTTTGACATCCTATAGCAGAGCCATTTTCCCAGAAGAATCCTAAATAATAATTACCAAGAACAGGTATAGCGTTTGTCACTTCGTAAATGGATTGATTATTAAAATCGTAAACGAGAGAATTTCCATTTATTACTCCTGATCCTGAATTTAATTCGGCTCCTGGTACTTTTGTTGCATTATTTGGATAAAAAAGAACCACATTAGCGTTACCACTAATAGGAGCATTAGAATTAGGATCTCTTATATCGAGTTTTATTGATACATTATCCCCGTACATAAAACCGTTAGTTTCCCAAAGAATGTTTTTGTAATTAATGTAACTATTCATATCATATATGAGGTTGCTACTAGTAAGGTTAAGTGAGTAAATACCGCTTATACCACTTATAATATCGTTTGGGACTGATACATATTCGTATGAAGGTTGATTGGGCAGTATCTGTTCTCCGCCCGTCTTGTTTACTATGTCTTCGTAAATCTCGACGAAGTTTGGATTTGTTAAATTTTTTGCAGTATAATCGCTCGGAAATAAATACCAAAATTCGAGCAAATTCCAGTTATCGAAGTTTTTATAACCCGTGTTCATAGTATAGTTTAACTCCCATATCGGAGTAGTATCATAAGACACTCGATATACACTATTAGCTTGTTCTATCCAATATGCCTTTACCCTATAGGTAACATTAAAATTAAATCCTTGAATTATGCTATTATTCCATGTTAAGTCTATTTGGAAATTATTCAAAGAATTGTTTGTAATTGAAGTAGTAAAATTATAATCCCATTGACCTAAACCCCAGGTTAAGGACGAACTTGTATCGTAAGGAGGATCATTGTTGATCTGGTTAATAATAGGAATATCTTGAATCTTTAATGTATCTTGACTATCGTAAGGATTCGTAAAATCTGAGGGCATATATGCTCTAGTGACATTCAATTTAAAAGCTGCTGCGTCAAGTATTTCAGAGGTGTAGATAGGTATGGAAGGTATTTGTTTTTTCGCTACATTCCATGTTGTTCCATTGTTACTGCTTGTTCTTAATTGATGATCTACTTTCGAATCAGGATCCCCAAAGGTTTGCTTAGGTAATGTAACTAAACTAAAAATCTGTTCTGAGCGGTTTGATTTAATAACAATAAAATAGTTTTTGAGACCTAAGTCTTGTGTATTTGAAAGATTAAATTCAAAATATGATAAAGAATCGCCATGATAATCGTTATAGTCAAATATTTGAGAATCTATTAATTTCGAAGTGTCAGGTTCTAAATTTTCAGCTATTAGATTTGATGGTGTTCTAGTTATAGTTGCATTTGCTTCATATAGGGTTATATTTAATTCTGCATTTAAAGCTTGGGTGAGGTTCAAAGTTCTTATCCAGGCATAAAATCCGTTTACACTTGAGCTTTCCCCCTTTAAATCAAACTCTAAAGCCACTTGCTTGCTATCGGTGATTGGTAAATCAAATCCATATGTGGACGCCAATTCGAATTCTCTTAATGTAAGGATAAAATCAGTTGTATCAGATCTATTGAAATAAAACTGTATTTGGCTTATATCTGACGCATTAATATAATTTAAATTTTCATTAATGAACTTATTCTTAAATACTTGTGTACCTAAATTACTATCTATGAAAAAAGGGTCAACTACGCTTTTCCAAGATGAGCTTGATACATCAAACATTCTAAGCGTTAAGGTAACATTTTTGGTGATACTACCTGAAAATTGCGAAATCAACCCTAATATTGTCGATCTATCAAAATTGACATCAAACAATGATCCATCATAAATCGTACTTGCAAAGTTTGATGCTATTGTGAAATTTAATACGCCACTAGACGAATTCAATTCTATATTAGATGAGAGTCCGTCCACTAGATTACCAAAATCTATTAAAGTAAGGTTTTCACCAGTATTAATCTTCATAGAAGAGGTACCCTCGTTATATACAAATTCAATAAAACCATCTGCTTCTAAAGCGTTTGTATCTTCCATAATATAATCGGTTGTGAAATTATTCTGAAATGTGAAATTAAAATTTCCATATGTCAAATAAGTTGATTCTGTAGTTGACATAGATGGAATATTAAAAGAATTTTGATTGTTATCATTTGAAAAGGAATTATTTAAAACGTAAATTCTTACATCTCGATTATCTCCTGTGCCTGATATGTAATAATCTGTCAAATACGGGTCGGCATCAGAAGTTAGAATATGATTTTCATCATTTAACCAATTATGTTGTTGGCTATTGTTCATGTCTATATTAAAGTCACTCACTATCCAAGTATTTAGTACTAACATTGAAAAGATGAATATAATCGCCAATAAAATTCTTTTAACCTTCTTTGTTCGTCGCAAAATCAAATATACCAACCGTAATTGTCAATATTTTAGTTATTAAATAATCTAAGAATATTAAAATTTGCTAATTTATATTAAATTTATTCGATAGATTACTTAATGGTGGGATATTAAGATAATAAGTATGATTAGAGAATTAAAATATATATAAGGTCGAAAGATTAAATGAGTATAGAATCAATTATATCCAAAATTGAGCAAAATAAAGAGATTTATGTTGAATTTTTAAGGAAACTTATTCAAAGCGATTCTGTCAACCCACCTGGTAATGAAAAAAATGTAGCATTGATTATTGAAGATTTCTTAAAAGATGTAAACATTAAAACTGAAATTTTTCCCTTTGGAAATAATCGTGCAAATCTAATAGCTTATTTAAACGAAAATTTTGAAGTAAAAAATCTGTTATACAACGGGCACATGGATGTCGTTCCTCCAGGATCCGAAACAGATTGGAAATATCCCCCCTTCTCGGCGCTAGTTAAGCGTAATAAAATTATATATGGTAGAGGAAGTTCTGATATGAAGAGCGGGTTAGCAGCTATGGCTATTGCTTTAAAAGTTTTAAAAGAGTTAGAGTTAGATTTTACTGGAAATTTAATTTTGAATGCTGTCGCAGATGAAGAAACAGGTGGGATGTTTGGAACAGGTTGGTGCGTTGAGAATCCATTAAAGCCTATAAAGTTTGATTTTGCAGTGATAGGTGAATCAACAGGTCTAAGTCCACTACCTAAAGCAATTCTCGTAGGGGAAAAGGGGCATCTTATCATAAAAATAAGAACAAATGGGATTTCAGGTCATTCTTCAATGCCAGCAATGAGTAAAAACGCAATTTATATGATGAGTGAGATCATTGAAAACCTTGAAAAAATCGATGGATATATCCCTAAAAGTGAACCACCGATTAAATTAGAAAAACTAAAAAAATTATTAGCCGTTGCCTTTCCAACTGAAGATATTTTTAACAGGATTTTTAACGAACAACCTGAACTAGAAAGCTTGCTCCAATCTCTTGTTAGTTATTCAAAAGCGCTTACCATGATAAAGGGGGGAATTAAAGAGAATGTAATTCCCGACTCTTGTGAGGCTATTCTTGATGTTAGACTTTTACCGGGACAACAAGTCGAACCCATTATAGAAGCTTTAAAGAAACTAATTACTAATGATATAGGATATTTAGTGAAGGATATTTCAACTAGTCCTTCGGAAAAAGTTTTTGTTGAGATTGAAATAATAACGGCTTCTGAAGGCTCTTATTGGGAAAATTGGGAAGAATCAGAGGAATTAAATAATTTTTATGAGCTTGTTGAAAAGATCTACGAAAAAAAACCATTATTTTTTCTTCTACCCGCTTCTGCTGATGCGCATTTTATACGCAACGACGGATACTGTCCACAAACCATCTTATTCGGACCTGGAAAAGGAAGAACCGCTCATGCAATTGATGAAAATATAGAAATTTTAGATTTCATTAGAGCGATAAAGGTTTATGCGATTTTTGCATACAATTTTCTAAGTAAGAAATGATTTAATTGAAATAAAAATATCAACAAATTTTCTAATAATGCAAGATTTAATAAAAATAGAAGATTGCGTAGTTCTTATAGATTCTTCGAGATCT
Source organism: uncultured archaeon (assembly GCA_964508365.1). Lineage (GTDB taxonomy): Archaea > Asgardarchaeota > Lokiarchaeia > Sigyniarchaeales > SOKP01 > SOKP01. The sequence goes on along the minus strand of CAZDTP010000012.1, from coordinate 57,713 downwards.
ATGGTTAGGAAAGATTTTAAACCTAGTCGTCTATTAACTGCACTGGAAACAGCAAAAAACTTTATTCACGAGAAATTTATACTAGACCCGAAGGATAGAATAGCAATTCTATCTTTTGGTGCTACGATCAAGAAACTTTTTTCATTTAGTAATGATGAAGAACAATTGGTTAAATCTTTAGAAAAAATCCAAGTTTCTGGTAATGGTCTGCTTGATGAAGGATTAGCTTTTGCAATTCAATTTCTAGTTGGTGAAATGCGAAAATTAGGAGGTAAAACCAGTAGAATTTTTATTATATCAGACAATAAATTGGAATATAAAGAAAAAATCCAAAAGACAATGGATGTTGCTAAAGGTTTGGGAATTTATATTGATGCTTGTCAATTGGGGAAAACCCAAGATTATTCTCAAAGCATCTTAAAGAAAATTGTAAGACTGACTGGAGGGCAATTTGGATTCTTTAACAATTCAAAAGCATTATTAAATGCTGGAATGTCGTTTGCATCAAAAAAAGAACTTAAGACTTCAACAGATTATTTTTCTCCAGACAAAAAAAGCGACTTGGCGCCATTAATAAGTGAAATAGCACTACAACTGAGAAGACCTAGCGTTTTGGATATAAGGCTCATGATGAGCAGTAGAGAGAGAGGTCAAGAAAAATGTCAAATCTGTCACTCCGTAAAAGCACCAATAACGAGTTCTGATTTTTTTAGTGAAGGACGATATTGTCCTTCATGTGAACGACCAATGCACCTATCGTGTGTGGCTATGTGGGCAAAGAAAACTGAATATAAAGAAAATGTGTTCAGATGTCCATTTTGTTTTTTTTTGTTAGAACTTCCATCGGCAGCAGCAAAGTTAATAGAAGAGAAAACTGAGGAAGAACCAAAAATCAAATTAATCGATGAAAGTGGTATTAACACTACTAAAATGGCTTCAATTCCAGAAAATGATATTGAAGATATCAATTCATCTTGTACTTATTGCCACAGTATTTTTTTAGGTGATTATCAGGTATTTCAATGCCAAAAATGTGGAGCGTATTACCACGAACCTTGTTTAAAGAAAATGCATTCTGAAATTAAAGCTTGTAGAGCTTGTGGAGCGCAAATCATATAAGTGTTAGTAATCAGATTTCTCTCATAAAGTTGAAATAAGAAAGTAAATTACTTATACAATCATTAAAAGTAGTATCAATGTAATTGTTAGTTAAGAATAAACTGGTATAATCCAATTTGGAGTTCTATGATGTCCAACACTAAAAAAGATAAATGGGTAATTACTTCAGCATGGCCTTATGTAAATGCTACACCACATTTGGGCAATTTAATTGGAAGTACACTATCAGCGGATGTGTTTGCAAGATTTTTGAGAATGAAGGGTGAAGATGTGGTTTTTGTTTCAGGATCGGATTCTCATGGAACGCCCATTTCTGTGGAAGCAAAAAGATCTAAAGTTCCTGCCAAAGAATTAGCTTTGAAATATCATAATATTATTAAAGAATTACACGAGAAATGGCAGATCTCTTTTGATAATTATACAATAACTCATAATCCTACTCATATTGAATATGTAAAAAAGATGTATTTGGATATTCAAAAAAATGGATATGTAAAAGAAAAAGAAATTGAATCTCTCTATTGTGAAAATGATAACTTGTTCTTGCCTGATAGATTTGTAGAAGGTACTTGTCCTAACTGCAAAGATGATGGCGCCAGAGGAGATCAGTGTGATAAGTGCCAAAAAATCCTCACACCATTAGAATTGATAAAACCAAGATGTGCAATATGTGGAAACACGCCTGTAAATAAGAAAACAAAACACTGGTACTTGAATTTACCTAAATTACAAGACCGATTGAAAAAATTGATTGATGAAAATGAAATAATCCCCCCTAATGCACGAAAAATGTGCTTAAATAGTATTGAAGAGGGATTACCAGAACGAGCAATTACACGAGATCTTGAATGGGGGATTCCTGCACCTTTCAAAGGTGCTGAACATAAGACGATTTATGTATGGTTTGAAGCTGTATTGGGATATATCACCGCAGTGAAAGAATGGGCAGATAAAATAATCAAAGAACCTGGTAGATTTAATTCCTTTTGGAAAGATCCTAATACGAAAACAGTGTTTTTTATCGGGAAGGATAACATTATATTTCACTTAATAGTTTTTCCAGGTTTGTTAATTGCATATAACGAAGATAAAGGAGATAGTGAAAAACTTGTGTTACCATATAATGTCTCCTCAACAGAATGGTTATTGTATGAGAATGAGAAACTTTCTAAATCTAGAGGAATTGGGATATGGATTGATGAGGCGCTAAAATTAGCTCCTCTTGATTATTGGAGATTTAATTTGTTATTTAATCGCCCAGAAACTAGTGATACATCGTTTTTATGGTCCGAATTTGAAAATAATATAAAAACTCTTAATGATAATATTGGTAATTTCATCCATCGTACGTTAACATTTATTGAAAAGCAATTTAATAATATTATTCCCGAGAAAGTAGAATCTATTGAACCCGATAGAAAGTTTATAGAGAAAATAAATACAATAAGCTTACAGGTGGGAGAAAGTTTACTAAACTTTAAAATAAGAAAAGCAATAAGAGATATCGTCAATTTTGGAAAAGAGGGGAATATATTTTTGAATGAAAGAGCCCCTTGGCATTTGATCAAAGAAGATAAAAAAGCTGCCGGACATGTATTTAATATATGTGCTCAAGCAGTGTATGCGTTAGCTATTCTATTAGGTCCATTTATACCAAATACTTCTGAAAAGATTCTCTCTTCTTTAAATGCTCCAAAATTAAGCGAATTGTCATGGGATAGTATCAATAGTAACGCATTAAAAGCAGGACAGAAAATCAAGAAACCTCAACCTCTTTTTCAAAAATTAGAGATTGAGGAAATTAAAAAAGAATATAAAAACTTAAAAGAAGAAAAACCTAAAAAAGGTGGTAAAGAATTGGTTTCCTACGAAGAATTTAAGAAGCTCGATATACGAGTAGCACTCATTGAGAATGTAGAAAAGGTTCCGAAAGCTGACAAATTATATAAACTATCTATTGCTTTAGGAGGCGAAAAGAGGACATTAGTTGCGGGTTTAGCTGAACAATATAAAGCAGACGAACTAAAAGGTAAAAAAATCGCAATACTTGCAAACTTGGAACCGAGAAAACTTAAAGGGATTCTAAGCGAAGGTATGCTTCTTGCTGCTGTTGATGGAGATATCGTATCTGTATTAACACCTGATAAAGAAATCCCCTCAGGCGCAAAAGTAGAATAATTTATAACTTCAAAGAAAAAATTGGATTTAATCGGGCTATAACTTCGCCAAGTTCTAACTGAATCGATTTGAGTATAACATCTCGTCCTCTGTATTCGAATTGTAACTCCTTTACATTTCTCACAATTTTTAATTTTTTTTGGTCTTTTACTAGTTCGCATGCAAAATATCTTTGATATTTGTATTCCAAAACTTTCTGAACTCTCTTTATATCAGGTAGCATATAACCTCCACCGTGGGGCAGTATATCCGCATTGCTCAGTAAGTTTAGAAGCTCTAAATCTTCGGCTCTTGCAAAGAAGTTGTTGTTTACAAGTGCCGTTCTTGAAAAACTTTTTTTACCTCGAAAGAGATAACAAGCTAAATCAGCTCGAAGGGCAGTAGGGAAAATATTAGTTTGATGAGTATTAGTATTAATATCAGTGCAATTACTCCCTAAATACATATTATTAAAATCTTTTAAGAATTGGTGTGGAGTATTACATATTATTTTGTAATCAGGATTAAAAATATTGCGAGCTATCATTTCTCTCTTCTTATTCGAAAAAAGAAGTGCTTTTTTATTAAATTCAAGATATTCTCTCGCATCAGAGTCTAATAAAATATATTGCTTTCCAAACATCGTTTGTTCTTCAATAGCAAGTTCTTTTAATGTCTTCGAAATATCAATGTACAAACCAATTCCATGCTTATCGTCGCGAAATTCCGGGGCGGATCCATGAATCATGAACATATAAGGAGGAAAGTTGGTATCAGATAGGTTTTTCATTTTAAAACAATTAATAAAATGATTAGAAATGTCATAATCCCAATTGAGTTGAATGTTATCGTAATATAATTCGGTACTCTTTACATTGTCAATTTTTTTTATGATATCGTAAGGATCAGGTAACTCTTCTAATCCTCCGACTAGTAATCCACAACAATTAGGCTTAATGTTTAGAAATATTAATTTATCATCCCCATTTCCCCAATTTAATCTTCCACCATATCCTAATCCAGAATTCCAACGGAAATTATTTCTTGAAATCGTTTCATCAGGGGATGAAATAAAGGTTGCTTTAGGTTCAAAACCATATTTCTCTTGAATAAGATGGAATTGAGCTAAGCCATATTTCATATTTGCTTTGCACAATTTCGAAGCGCCATCATTCAATCCCGAAGAAAAGATATATTTTTTTGCTCTCTGAAGTAAATCTTCCTTTGACAGTTCACATATTTTATTGGATAGACTAATTGAACCCATACTAATTATATAGTATTATACTTATACTTATATATACAATCCTATCTTTAGTATTAAGGGAAAGCAAACTTGATTCAATGCTAATTATGAATAATAGCGATAACATTATTATATTCGATTCTACAAAAGGCATAAATTTAGAAGGAGAGTTCCAAGGATCGATAATTACTCGATGCAAGGATGAGAACGATTCTATTATTTTCTCAGACAACTTAAAAATAACTGCTTCAGAGGGTATTTTCATTACTAATGGCCTTAGAGTAGGATTCGAATTAATTTATAATAAAAAGTTAGCATTTTCTAGAAAGATAGAGGCGCAGTGGTACGAGGATTTTGAGTCGATTGAATATTCAATTCTAATATCAGAAGATATAATGCAAGTTTACGATGAAGGTCAGTTCTCTGACGCTTTTCCTTACACTTTAAACAAGTTAAACACTGCCGCCCTGTATTTAAACGATGAAGAATATGGAATCAATCATCTAGAATTTTTTAGAGAAGAAATGCTCAGGAATCCGGTGTCATTAGTAGGAAATGGAGTCATCATAGCTGATAGAGTAGTAATTGATGAGAGAATTGATCCGGTATTTTACGATTGTTTGATCGTAGGACGCGATGAGAATGGAGATCTTCTCGTTTCTTTTGAGCCGTATATAAATGTTAAAAAATCGTTAACTGATGTGAAATATATTATAATACTCGGGATTGAAGAATTAAAGCTATAAGTTTTTTTGTAAACATGATACTATACGAAAACAGAAAAGAATTATTACTCAACATAATCAAATGGGGGAATAACCCTTTTAAAAAATTTGTTAGTACTGGTGAGATTAAGGAGGATATCGATTTAGTTAATTCGAGAATAAATTTAATTCAAAAAATTAAAGAACTAGTAGAAAATGAGACTAACTTCGTTCTGCCTATCATTGGAGGTGTAGGGTCTGGAAAAACACACCTATTTTGGGCTTTAAGAAATAATCTTTATTATTATAATAGTATTTATATTTCGCTTGAATATGTCTATAAAAAACTTTTTTCTAATATTTATTCCGAATTTATAGAAAATCTTGAAATGGAACCCTTGAAATTTATCGTAAATCAATTGTGTGACAAATGGGGTGCATTAGAACGAAAATTTGGATTCTTTCATGTTGTGGATATCGAAAAAGTGCAAAAATACGCCTTCGAACAGCTATCAAATAAATATAAAGAAGTAGAACCTGAAACGTTAAAAGATGTGATAAATGGAATTACAATCCATCAATTAGACCCTTATAGGAAAATCGAGGCAGAGAGATGGTTACTCGGCGAAATAATGGATGCGAAGGAATTATCAACATTAAATCTCATTCACGATCTTCGCAAAGGGAAAAACGCCTATTTAATGCTAAAACTTCTTATTGAAAACTCTAAATCGGGAACAATTCTATTTATAGACGATTTTGAAAAGATAATTTCAATTACAAGCCCTCAATCTGAACGAGCTGAAGAGATTTTCGATCCTAGCTGGTTATATGGAACCGAAGTGACTCCAAATGATATTGCTGCTGATAAACTATTTGATAAAATAGTTCAACTTCAAAATATTAAGGGTTTGCGTATTATTTTCACCTTGAAATCGAAGGAATCTCTAGTAGATATTAGGAAAAAATATAGTGAAAAAATCCCCGAACTGTTATCATTTATAATGGAACCGTTTTATCTTTTGGAATTCAAAGAAGAAGATGTTTACGAGTTATATAGTAGTACAATGAGTAAGTTCTATGAAAGCATTAATACTAGCGAATTTGCCAATGCGTTCCAAAATCCTTATTACCCCTTAAATAAGCGTATTTTAAAGAATATATTTGAAAGAGCTGAAGGTAATCCAAGAGCGATTATAAAATTATTAATTAAAATTTTCAACGAGATAATATATTCAAACGAATGTATTGATGCAATTCTTAAAAATTACGAAAATACTAAATAATTAAATAAAACTAAATATCAGTCTTATTTTTAGTTAGATTGTCGAGTGTATTATTTTCAGATACCTTTTTTTCTTCAATGTTTAACTTTTCTTTTCTGAGAAAGTTCTGGAATTCCATTTCACTTATTTTATCTGAGCCTAAAGCACCACTATTAATTAAGTATTGTTTAAAATCTCTAACAACAACGATAACTTCCTCTGGTTTAAAGGCTTTCCTAAGAATTAGACCTTTTCTTTCTAATGTATATTCTGAATACCACCAGTAAAAGCTTATAGTCACTATTAAAATCAAAAAGTTATTTAGCATACTTATCTGTTTTCTATCAGTAAAAGATCCTGTTAATGCACCAGCTCCAGTTATCATAACAATTTGGCCTTCAATATATAAAATGGTAAAAGCAAAAAGTAAAAAAGCTAAATTGTCTTCATTTAAAATTCTTAGCCTAGTAACTTTTGCTCCTAATCCTCTTAAAACCATTATCGCAGTAAAGATCATTAAAAGAACATCCATTAATATTCTGAAAATATCAATTCCAACAGCTTGAGTCACGCTTCTAAACGAATTTATAAAACTAAAGGATCTATACCAAATTATAATCCAAATTAAAATGTAAAATATTGATGAAAATACATTTGGAGTTTCATTTCTTTTGCTTTTAATGAATATAGTAATTAAACGCCAAGATGTAACAGCAATAACTACAAACATAACAATATTCCAACCATTAAACCATAACAATGGATCTAAAAAATTACCCGGATCAGCCTGAAAATAATCAATAAATCCAAAATATGTGCCTAATTGGATTAAAACAGGTACTGCTAAGGCTAAAATTAGAAATATCGAGCTTAAGAAGAGATTCTGCTTAAAATCTTCTTTATCTTTCAATATCCAACCGTCAGCTTTTATAGAATATTGTTCAAATCCTGTTCTAATAAAAAATATTTGAATTACATTCCAACCAAAATATATAACAACAACAAAATATGGAAGAATGTAATCCCATCTTAAGAATTGAATCGGGAATCCAGGAAGAGAAGTAAAAATAAAGTATATTGCCATGATAACTACGCTAATTCCAAATGCGATTATTAAACTTAAAATCTTCTTTCGATCAAATTTTTTATCAGGTGAAAATAAAAATGATTTCATTTTTGGAACTACTCCAAAAATCATTAAAAATATAAATGCTAATGAGAAAGTTGATGCAATAAATAGTAACACATTTCCAATAATTGGATTTGCGATAAAACTAAGTAAAGAAATCATTATAACTACAATAAAAAATGTAATTGTATAAAAAATATGACTTGGTTCAAATATTTTATGAAATAATTTGCTTAATCTCTCTGTTATCTTTGAAAACTTGCTAGTTTCATTCATAACTTTATACCCTCCAATATATAATCTAATGAAGTCATCATTCTATTTATATCATGTTAAATATTAATAATACAATTCTATTTCGATGAGCTTCTTAGGAGATGGATGTTACGGAAAAGCTTTATCAAATTGTATCGAAATCACAGTCGAGATACCTCCTAGCCCTCCTGAGCCCAAGCCTTCTTTGGTAGGGATACGCGGTTATGAATTAATATCTCTAATTTCAACAATGCTTATAATTACAGGCGTATTAACTTTAGTTCTAAGTAAACGAAATAAGCTTAGAAAGTAAAATAACCTTAACTTAATCCTTTTTTTTATTTTTAATTAATTTATTCTATTTACCTACGACTCCAACATATATAGTAGTTTCATTTATTCCATCGATTTCGAGAAATTGATTTAACTCATCGTCATATATAGCTCCTATCGTACATGCGCCCAGATTGAGAGCTTCTGCTACTAGGTAAAAGTTTTGACCAATATGCCCCGCATCTAAATAAATGTATCTGTAACATCTTTGAAGATATTTCCATTGAGATCGCTCAATCATAGCTGTCCAAATGAAGTTTACAGCGGAGTTGTATGCTATGTTTTGATCAAGACACCCTTCTGCTACTTTTCTTCGAAAATCTCCTTCTTTTAATAGCTCTATTGAATGGTTCTGAATATCGTAGTGATACAATCCTTCTTGTAAATTCGTTACGCTATTGACAACTGGATAAATTTCAATTGGATACAAACCTCCAGCTGAGGGTACTGTTCTAAACGAAAATTGTGGAAAAATTCTATTTAAACCAGACATTCCAAATAATAGTAGGCTAATTTCCATCAAAGTTAAAGGTTCTTCGGTGAATTTTCTAGTCGAATGTCTATTTTTAATTACGCTCCAGAATTGGATTGTTTCGTCAAATTTCGGGTCAGGTAGATTGATCTTTTTAACAGCATCAGGATAAGTTTTAAATGTCTTTGGCTTTCTTGACCAATCTAAAGCGTGTCGAGGTAACTTATTCCTAATGTATTTAGACTTCTGTTGGAATCCATCCCCAAAATTGTCTCTAAACTCGTTCATAATATGAAAAATAAATCCGATGTATTTAAAGCTTATTTCAATCAAAAATAAGCTGAAGGTATGCTTTTACAACTTGTAATATTAAGTTCCTTCCCTTTTCCTAAAAATCTCTAATCATTTTATAATAATAATTAGTTCACTCAACTTTTTATACTGCTAATAATTAAGATAACTCAACGATAATCTAAAAAAAATCATTTTTAATCACAAAAGAGTGCGAAATAAAAAATGAGTTATTTAAAAACAAAAACAACTAAAAAAATTATTTTAACTTCATTGATCATTGTCTTTATGTGGACTTCAATTGAATATGGGGCCAATAATTTCACTGCTTATGCTCCTCCTATCCCTGACGAATTCAATATAGAAAATAATCTCGCAACGGCGTCAATTAGCTCTCTACAAAATTATACAATGACGACAGGTTATGCATATAATTGGATCGATGTTTCAGGGGGAACAGAACTTTTTTTAACTGATGATGGTTTTTCGACCCAATCTTTACCTTTTGATTTTCGATTCTACAATGAAACCTTTTCAACAATCTATCTAGGAGCAAACGGGTATCTTAGTTTCAATGATTCTTCTCCCAGTGATTTTAGTAACGATCCAATTCCATCGGGAGACCTTGAAAATTATTATTTAATCGCTCCATTTTGGGATGATCTAATCCCTTATTCTGGCGGAGGAAGTGGAAATATTACTGTGCAATCTTTTGGCACTTATTGGGTTGCTGAATGGCGAAATATAATACACTACCCATCAGGTCCCTTAGTTGGAACGTTTGAAGTGGTATTGCATGAATCGGGAGAAATAATCTTTAACTACGATTATCTTAACTATACAGAAGGTGGATATACATGTGGATTAAATTTGGGCGCGGACGTACAATATTATAATTCGTATCAAGGCTTAAACAATTTAACTGATGATTTTACAATATTATTTACTTATGAACAACCTTATGGAGTATTTTACGATATTGTAATTGATGATCTTCCAGGAAGTTTGACGAATTGGTCATGGGCTGCTACTCAACCTTGGTTTGGAGGCGGATCTGGTACGCCAGGAGCCCCATACATTATTGAAGACCAGACATTTAAATCTCTAGCGGGATTAGCCTGCTTTAGTATTTTAAATTCCAGAAGACATTTTATCATTGATAATTGTACAATTAGAAATTCAAAATTAGGTGCTGTAGGGCTTTTTTTAAGTAATGTCACTAATGGACAAGTTCTCAATAGTTCTATTTTGAATAGTGATACTGATGGTATACAGTTATCGGACGCTGATGGAATACTTTTTTCAAGTAATGAAATATACAATAATAGTTGGAGAGGAATATATTCAACTTCAACTAGTGAAAACAACACGTTTACCGGAAATATCTTTGATAATAATGGTTGGTATGGAGTAGAAATATATGGTGATAATAATCTTCTCTATAATAATTACTTTACAAATCCAAATCTCGGGCATGCTTATGATAGTGGGAATAATAATGATTGGAACAATACTGTTATTGGAAATTATTGGGATGATTATACTGGATACGATTTAGATTTAGATGGAATCGGTGATGATCCATATAGTATTGCCGGGAGCGCTGGAAATTTCGATTATTTACCAATTTGGGACATAAAAGGGCCAATAACAATTAATGACTTTCCTGGCAGTCTAAATAATTGGACTTGGGCAGAAAGTCAAGCTTGGTGTAGTGGCTCTGGAACTGAATTAGATCCTTATATTTTAGAAGATTTAATTGTAGATGGCAATCTTATTGATAGTTGCATTTCGATTTCAAATTCTGAGGCTTACTTTACAATTCAGCATTGTACACTCAATAACTCGGTCTTATCTGGTACTGATGCAGGCATTTATCTTTTTAATGTTACAAATGGAAATATAGTCGATAACTCTTTTGATAACCATCGAGATTCAGCAATGCTTTTATCTTCAAGTGATCATAATATAGTCTCAGGAAATTTACTTACTAATAGCCGACATGGAATATACACTACAGGTTCTTACAACGAATTTATTGATAACGAAATATATGGAGATGGTACAGGGACGGGTATTGTAATTTGGGACTTTGATTACAACATTATTACTGAAAATACTATAAAAGACTGTTGGCAAGGAATTGGGGTATTAGGCGCTCAAAATACCACTCTTTTTGGAAACGAAGCATCCGATAATTTACAAAACGGAATCATTGTATTGCAAGGTAGTTATTATACTGTTCTATCAGGGAATAAAGTAGAAAATAACGTATTGAGTGGAATTTATACAATTTCGAGCCATGAAAGTACAATTGAAGGTAATATTGCAACTGATAATATGCTACATGGAATAAATTTAGAAAATAGTGATGATAGCATTATCTATGATAATGAACTAAGGGAAAACGATAATACTGGAATCTATGTAAGCTTAAACTCTGACGGAAATTTACTTTATCAGAATTATTTCATAAATAATACTGATAGTGCTGTTGATAATGGTGCAAATAACGATTGGAACAATACCTTGATTGGAAATTATTGGGACGATTATATTGGATATGACATGGATTTAGATGGCATCGGAGATACTCCATATGATGTTCCTCCCTCTGGTGGGAGCTTAGATTACTTGCCGATTTGGAATCTACAAGGACCTATTGCAATCAATGACCTTCCAGGGAGTTTAAATAACTGGACTTGGGCAGCAAGTCAAGCGTGGTGTAGCGGTTCTGGGACTGAATTAGATCCTTATATAATTGAAAATTTGAAAATCGATGCAAATTTTACAGATGGTTGTATCTCAATTTCTAATTCTGAGAAATACTTTATAATTCAAGGTTGTACCCTTAATAAGTCGCTCTTTTCTAGCGGGGGAATTCGCCTACTCAATGTTACTAATGGGAATATAATGAATAATGCTCTAAATGACCATGGATTTGCTGCCATCTATGCAACATTAAGTGATCACAATGTAGTTTCTGGTAACATCCTTAATGGCCACCAATATGGAATTTATATGTACGGTTCTTACAACGAAATATTAGGGAATAGAATTTATGGTGATGGAACAGGTTCGGGGGTTGCAATGCAGGGTAGTTTTACTAACAATACTATTCATGGGAATATAATAGAAAATTGTTGGCAAGGGATATATATCTCTGGAGCGGATAATAACACTATTTCGGGTAATACCGCCTTAAAAAATCTGCAATTTGGTATTGCAATAGCAGATAGCAGCGATGATAACATCCTTTTAGGAAATATAGTCGTTAACAACACCTTGAGCGGGATTGTCGTATACAATAGTATGTATAATACAATCGAGGGATCAGTTGCAGAAGGTAATTATGAACACGGTATATCTATTTGGATTAGTGATTATGCTACCATCTATGATAATTATTTACTTGATAATGTTATGGATGGACTCCATGTAGATTCAGGATCTTCCAATAATTTAATTTATAGAAATTACTTTAGTGGTAACAATAGACATGCATTTGATGATGGAGCTAATAATGACTGGAATTCTACAACGATAGGTAATTACTGGAGTAATCATACTGGACCGGATACAAGCCCTAATGACGGAATCGTAGATAACCCCTATACATTTATTGCGGGTGGTGCAGGTAGTATAGATTACTTGCCAATAGCTGAAGATGGACCGCCTTCAATAGTGATAAATTCTCCTTCTGAAGATGATGTTTTTGGTACTAGCGCTCCCAGTTTTAGCGTTACGATTACCGATACTTTTCTAGACGATATGTGGTATACAATTGACGGAGGATTACATAACTACACCTTTACTGGATCTACTGGAACTATTGATCAATCTGTGTGGGGTGCTATGCCAAATGGTGCGATTGTATTAACCTTCTACGCATTAGACCTTCCCGGAAATGTAGGCTCTGCTACCGTTAATATAGAAAAGGATACTCAGGGACCTCTCATTGTTGTCAATTCTCCTCATACGGATGATACCTTTGGTGTAACTGCTCCAAGTTTCATAGTTGAAATCTCAGACGACAATTTAGACTCCATGTGGTATTCTCTTGACGGTGGAACAACTACCTTCTTATTTGTCACCAATGGCACTATTGACCAAGCAGTATGGAGCGCTTTATCGGATGGGCCTATTACTATCTTCTTCTATGCAAACGATACGGTAGGCAATCTTGCGTCTGAAAGCGTGAATATAGAAAAAGATAGTCTAGCACCTATTATAGTAATTAATTCTCCTCATACGGATGATACCTTTGGTGCAAGCGCTCCCAGTTTCGTCGTTGAAATCTCAGATGCTAATTTAGACTCCATGTGGTATTCTCTCGACGGTGGAATAACCAATTTCTTGTTTACGACCAATGGCACTATTGACCAAGCAGTATGGAGCGCTTTATCGGATGGGCCTATTACTATCTTCTTCTATGCAAACGATACGGTAGGCAATCTTGCGTCTGAAAGCGCGAGTATAGATAAAGACAGTCAAGAACCAATTATTACTATTAATTCTCCTAATACAGACGACATTTTTGGTGTTAACGCTCCTAGTTTTAGCGTTACGATTACCGATACATTTTTAGATGTAATGTGGTATACAATTGATGGAGGATTACATAACTACTCCTTCACTGGATCTACTGGAACTATTGATCAATCTGCTTGGGATGCAATGTCAGATGGATTAATCACATTAAAATTCTATGCGTCAGATATACCTGGAAATATGGGCACTGCTGAAGTTTCAATTGAAAAAAATAGCCAAGCACCACTTATAGTTATCATTTCTCCTCAAACAGCCGACATTTTTAGCGCTAGCGCTCCAAGTTTCGTAGTTGAAATTTCAGACGACGATTTAGATTCCATGTGGTATTCTCTTGACGGTGGAACAACTAATTTCTTGTTTACTGACAACAGCACTATTAACCAAGCAGCATGGACTGCTTTAGCAGAGGGGACCGTTACCATTACGTTCTATGCTAACGATACGCTAGGCAATCTTGCTTCTGAAAGCGTGGATGTAGTTAAGAGTCTTCCACCACCTGAAGATAATTTCGTTGTTATAATTATAATCGTTATATCAATCGTTGCCGGAGTAGCTGTTGTAACTGTTGTTTTATTACTTAGAAGACGAAAAGCTGGAGTAGAAGTATAAATATAAACTAATTTTTTTTTTTAAAAAATCTGGATCCATAATACTCAGAATTTGAATTTTAAAGTACTACCTGTTTAAATTTATGTAAATTAAAGAAGTCCATATTTCTCTTTTTCTTTGCTAATTCAGAATTTAAAAAAGTTAGGAAACATTAAATTTACTATTTTATCATGGCTAAAAAAAGAATAAAACGTACAAAACGCGGTCATCCAATTGCAATTCTTATTGGCCTGCATGATACTGATGCGGTATTTTGGAGGATATTCAGTGAGACTATTAGGCTACACGTCAAAATAAATCGTGGAAGGAAGAGAAGAAACCAAAATGAAAAGCAACTATATCATTTTCATGAGGAAATCATTAACATATTAAGACCTATGTTTAATGAAGGTATCAGAAGTGTAATACTGCTCTCCCCACCAAAAGAAAAATATTCAGATGAGTTTCTCAATCATATTAATAAGCATCATTCATGGTTGTTAAAAAAAGGAGATAAACAGGTTGTCTTTTCTAAGATCATAGGTAATCAAGCGAAGAATCAAAAGGATGTATATTACCTAAAAACTCAGGATTATTTTAAAGACATCGTTAATGAAACTTCAAATCAAGAGGGTTTGTTGATAATAGAAGAACTGACTGAGGTCATTAATAAAAATGAAAAGTTTTCAAAGATTCTTTATACATGGAGAGAAATCGATCATGAACTAAAACTTATTAAGCAAAATCCTAATTTACCTAAGCCAAATTATATAATTCTAACTGAAGAATATCTAAAAAATCCAAAAAATAGAAGCAAAACCCATCGAATTTTGCAAATCGCAAAAAATCTTGAGATTAAAACTAAAATCGTCAGTAAAGAATCTGAGGCTGGTGCTATCGTAGATAAATTTGGAGGATTAGTATGTTATTTTAAAGAATTAAGTTAAAAATTTCACATTTTTGAATTATTTAATTTATTCGTATACCTTGATTTTCAAGGGTTTTCTGGACTTTAAAAATATCGACATCTCTGCAACTAATTTTGTCTTTAATCGAAATTGCAGCAACAAGTCCCGCAGGTCCCCCACCAACAATCTAAACATCTGTTTTTGCCATTATAGGAATTCTTTTTGCATGTTCAACAATAAAGAAGTTAGTCCACCTCAGAAATAAAGTATAAAAAAAAATGTTGAAAAATTAGAATTTATAAGCCTTTAAACCAAACTCCAAGGAAAAAAATAAACCAGGATAAAAAGACAACTATTGCCGCAATCACTATCCATGATTCGAAAGAGTTAAAATCGGCAAGATTAAAAATCGGTAAAAAACACGGGCTCCAAAGTATAAGAGATTGGTCAAGTATAATAAATACA
Source organism: uncultured archaeon (assembly GCA_964508365.1). Classification (GTDB taxonomy): domain Archaea; phylum Asgardarchaeota; class Lokiarchaeia; order Sigyniarchaeales; family SOKP01; genus SOKP01. Next base: position 42,230 of record CAZDTP010000012.1, on the reverse strand, counting down.
CCAAATGCCATTAAAAGGAAGCTTAGAATAACTATAAATTTAGTTGGTGGTGTCCATGCCATATTAAATCACATTGTTTTTAAAAAATACTATGTGTAAGTTATATGAAGTAATATTCAATATAAAAGTTTAATTTATAATTGAATTAAAATCAAAAAGATAATTCTTTGGATACTTAATAGTGTAACTAGCTTTTTTTTACTTAATACACCTGATATAGATAAATTGAGCGCAAGATTACTATATTACGGATTGTTTATGTTTCTTTTGACCTATTACTGTGCGAGAAGATACAAAGTAACCGGTTCCCATCGTTCTTATCTCCTTGTAGATATCCCACTTATCACCTTAATTTATGTAATATTTGTTAGTTTGAAGTATTATGTCTCAATAGTAGGCTATTTTTAATAGTAATAAGCGAATTTGAGCATCTTTAATTATATTCTCAGATTTTTATAATGAAAGAATTTTAACAGATTATTTTGATAATTATGTTATGTTAAGTTTAAATAAATAAGGGTATTAATGATTATTATGAAATTTAATAAAAAACATATATTGATTTTTACCGTTTTGACTTTAGTACTTTTATTCAGCGCTACCACAATGGTTGTTAATAATATTGCATTAAATTCCAAATTGGAAACACACGAAGAATCGGACGTGAACTATAAACAGGATATTCTTTTTGATAAACTTCAAACGAGTCAAGCCGAAGATGTTTATGAAGAGAATGATATTCGTACTTCAGCTTATGATCTTTCCGTAATGGAGAGAACATGGCTGAGCAACATCGGTGGTTTTGGAGTCCAAAAAGATAGTGACTGGTTTGAAATCGATATTACCTCAGGATTTCTACGATTGGTCGTACACCTCCTTTTTTATGATGTTGAAGGCAATATTAATCTTGCTGTTTACAATAGCGTTGGGACATATGTAACTGGAGTTTCGACAACTACGGATAATGAATACATCGATTATGTTCTTCCGTCAAGTGGAACTTATTACCTCTGGATTTATGGAGATAATGCAGGAAATACTTATGATTTACTATGGGATGATATTGGTACGGCGGCAACAGATGATCTCTATGAACAAAATGATCTCTATACAACAGCAACTGATATTTCTACTAATGAACGAGTATGGTTAAGTTCGATTAATGGATTAGGAATTCAATCGGATTCTGACTGGTATCGAATCTCTATTACTTCTGATGCATTACGTATCCTTATATTTTGTCTTTTTAACGATGTATCAGGAAATATTGATATTGATCTTTGGAATTCTGATCGTACTACTCTCTTAACATATAGCTGGTCTACGACTAACAACGAAGTTATTGATTATACAGCTTCCTCAGCTGGGACTTATTATATACAAGTCTATTGGGGCAATGGCGGGAATACATACGATCTATGGTGGGATGATTTACCCACTGGTGATGATCGGTATGAGGAGAATGACCTTCGTACAACTGCTTATGGTCTTTCCTCAATGGAGAATACATGGTTGAGTAGTATGACATTGGGATTAGGTGTTCAGAGCGATGATGATTGGTTCGAAATCTTTATTAGCCCCGGTGAAGAACTTTTAGCTGTTTCCCTTACTTTCAGCGACGCAGCTGGTAATATTAACATTGCTGTTTATGATAGCGTAGGGAATTTTCTTACATCTAGCATTTCAACGACGAATGATGAATACATCGATTTATTACTCGCATCAAGTGGAACGTATTACCTAAGGATTTATGGAGATAACGCAGGGAACCTATATGATTTATGGTGGGATGACTTAGCTCCACCAATTGATGATAACTACGAGGAAAACGATGTCTATTCATCGGCATATAATATCGCATCGCGCGAAGCGGATTGGTTAACTGAGGTTGATGGTGCAGGAATTCAAGCAGATGACGATTGGTACCAAATCTCGATAACTGGAGGTTATGAGAATTTAGTCGTAGATCTTCAATTCACAGATGCAGATGGAAATATTAATGTTCAGATATACGCCAGTGATGGTACTACCCTTGTCGCAGGGAGCTACTCAACTAGTGATAATGAATACATCGATACTCTTCTTCCGTCAAGTGGAACGTATTACTTAAGAGTTTATGGAGATAACGCTGGAAACCTATATAATTTATGGTGGGATGACTTAGCTCGACCGAGTGATGACAACTACGAGGAAAATGATGGTTATCTAACTGCTTATGATATCTCATTCGATGAGCAAGATTGGTTATCTGCGGTTGATGGGGCAGGAATTCAAGCAGATTACGATTATTATCAAATCTCGATTACCCCAGGTTATGAAAATTTGATAGTAAGCTGTATTTTCAGTCACGCATCTGGTAATATTGATGTTGCTGTTTTCGCTAGCGATGGTACTACCCTTGTTACAGGGAGTTATTCCACTACCGATAATGAATATATCGATTATATTCTTCCATCAAGTGGAACGTATTACCTTAGGGTTTATGGTGCTAATGCAGGGAACCTCTATAATTTATGGTGGGATGATCTCGTACCAGATTCCTTAACAGTTACGAGTCCTACAGCATCAAGTTCTTGGCAGGCAGGTTCAACGCAATCAATTACATGGACTTCTACGGGAAGCATTACCAATGTGGACATTGACCTCTATTATTTAGGAGTTTTTCATAGCAGCATTGCTTCAAGTACTTCGAACGACGGGTCATATTCTTGGACGCTAGCTTCTAGTTATGCAAACTATGCAGATTCTTATACCATTCGTATTGAAGATTCCTCTACTCCCTCAACCTATGATTATAGTGCTAACTATTTCGAGATAACAGTACCAGATTCCTTAACAGTTACGAGTCCTACAGCATCAAGTTCTTGGCAGGCAGGTTCAACGCACTCCATAACATGGACTTCTACGGGAAGTATTGCTAATGTGGACATTGACCTCTATTATTTAGGAGTTTATAATAGCACTATTGCTTCAAGTACTTCGAATGATGGGAATTATTCCTGGACGCTAGCTTCTAGTTATACAAACTACGCAGATTCTTATCAAATTCACATTGAAGATTCCTCTAATCCCTCAACCTATGATGATAGTGCTGCATATTTTGAGATAACTTCCGCAGTTACCAATGGCGATGGTGGTATACCGGGATATAACTTGAGTGTTCTTATTATATCTCTCATTGGAATTTCTATAATATTGATGAGAAAGAGGACTAAGAAATTAACCAAAAGTTAAGTAAATAAGAAAAAAGTGTAATTTTCATCAAAAAATTTTTCTTTTTTTTTTCTATATTTTTCCTACTACGCCAATATATATAGTAGTTGCATACATCATGAGTAAATACATATCTAAACATAATAAGTAAACAAATTGATTAGCTCTTTGCTAATACTCTAAAAGTTTCTTAATTTAATTTTTTTCTAAGAGCATAACTTAATATAGATATGAACCTAGGTTAATTATACGATTAAATTTGGATCAGCAAAATCAATTAAACACATATACGAAAATTAAATTGAAGTGCTGAAAATTTAAAAATAAGTAAGAAAAAAAATATAAAGAAAACTAGTTATATATTGTTATTTTACTGCTTCAAAATAGATGTGCCATAGCTCATCATCGTCGAGAAAATCAGTTCCTAAGTGCTTGTGCTTAGTTTTTGCTAAATCACGTGGAACTGATTCTGATGCTGGTTTATAGTCTGTTATTACTTTTAACACTGTACCTGGTCGCATCTTCATGAGTTGTTTCTTGGTTTTCAATGCAGGTACGGGACAAACTAAGCCACACACGTTTAATTCTTGGTCGAAATTCATAATTTTTACCTCGTTATTTTTTAATATTTTTTTTTGATTAGTTAATCTTCACATATAGGTGAAAACATTGGTTCTTCGAAGCCCGGTTCAATATTCATCTCAATTTGATTCAATTGAACCAATCGTAAAGCTTCGTAGCGTACTTTTTTAGTTTCTAAATTTAAGGTTTCAGACATGTTGCTAATTGTGGTTGGACCTTGAAGAGTGATGTAGTCTAAAACTTGTTGCCTTGGAGTTTTTTCTAAAACTTCCATTTCTCGTTTTGATTTTAGAGTGATTGCTTTCTTCAATTCGTCCTTGTTAACGCTGCCTTCTTCAAATAATCCTTGGTTTAAGGCTTTTTCAATGATTTCTTTACCTCTTTCTGTCCAAACTACGACGGTTGTGAAGCCTGGTTTGGAACCAACCTCTCCAGCTGTAAAGTCTGAATAAATTGCAGGAAAATCTTGGCAATGCGAGCAGTAATGATTACAACTTAAACAACGTCTAGCCTCTGCTAGCGCCATTTCTTCGCTAAATTTTGCTTCGATCTCCTCAAAATTCCATTGGACATCTTCAGTAGCTTCTTCTAATGATTCTGGTTTTAATGAATAGTCTTTTGGAGTTTTCGAAATTCCTTCGAAAAACATTTTGTTTTGTTGATAACGACCCGCTGAAAGGTCTTCTCCATTTAAATATCGATCTATTGAGATAGCTGTTTCTTTACCGTGAGCGATTGCGGCAATTGCAACAGCTTTTGAGTTTGTAATTGTATCTCCACCAGCAAATATTCCTGGAATATTAGTCTCAAATGTTATTGGATTGATCTCAATTTTATTTCGCTCTTTTTTGAGTTTATTATCAGTTGCGATATCTATTAAATTAAAATCAACGGCTTGACCAACAGCGATAACTATAGCGTCTGCATTGATCTCAAAATCAGAACCCTCGATTTTATTAATTGACCTTCTGCCAGTATCATCTGCATTGCTCCATTGAATTTTATAACTATTTAATAATAGTTCCTCTCCTTCTCCTTCAGTAATTTTTGATACGGAAGTATTAAAATGATATTCCATGAATTTTAATTCTTCTTCAGGAATCTCTCGTATTACGAGTTCAAGATCCTTTTCAGTCATGACATCAACAAGATCTATTTTTTCTGCGCCTAACCTCAGTGCTGTCTGTGCAACATCAACGGCTACCGCTCCACCTCCTATTATTCCTATGGTTTTACCTTTAAACTCTTGCTGTTTCTGCCAATCGCGATATTTTCTATCGATAAGGAAATTAATAGCAACATGTACGTTCGGAAGTTCCTCTCCTTCTAAGTGTAATGTTCTTGGTTTATATTGACCCGTCGCGATAAAAATGGCTTTAAATCCGTCGTTTTTTAGGTCTTCAATAGTCATGTCAGGACCTAATGGTTTGTTGAATATAATTTCCACGCCAGCATTTTTTATCGTCTCTATATCGTAATCTAGTACGTAGTTAGGTAATCTGAATTGAGGCACTCCAAATCGAAGCATTCCGCCAGTATGATCGGTTTTTTCAAAAATCGTTGGGGAATATCCTTTAAGCGATAAATAATATCCTGCTGTCAAACCTGCTGGTCCAGCACCTATTATTGCTACTTTCTTTCCTAGCTTTTTCTTAGTCTTTACAGTTTTTTGTTTCCCTTGCTTAATTTCGTACTCTGTTATAAATTTTTTTAGTTCTCTTATCGCCACTGGATGATCTGAGCCGATTAACGTGCAACCGTGTTCGCATTCATGCGTACAGATTCTTCCGCAAATAGAAGGCAATGGATTGTCTTTGCGGATTAATTCTACAGCTTCTAAGTATTTATGTTCTCGTATTAACGATATATAACCTTGTGCATTAACACCTGAAGGACAACCTCCACAACATGGTGAACAAACTAAACCTCTATCTGTTTCTTCCGTTCTGATACTTGAATTACAGAATAACCCTATTTTAAGGATTTCCCGGTTCATTTCTACGCCCATTTCAGCAGCTCCTCTGATCTCACATGGAACTCCCACGATGCCTAAAGGTTCTAAATTGTCTCCAGAAACTTCTACTAACTTTTCTAAAACCCCAGATCGCCCATATACGATCCCTGCCCTTTGAATTACATCTTCAGGATTAGTTACACTGCTTGCCTTAGGTAAATCGTCAATGTTTTGCACCATTACAATTTCGGATAAAACCTTTTCCTCGAGGAGATGCTTTGCGATTGCAGTAACAAATCCTCCACTTGACGCTTTTTCTAATATTTTAGAGTCTTTACTTCTTAAGGAATAAATTCCTAAGGGTTGTAGCTCCTTAAATTTTTTCTGCAATACTTGAGGGCAGTTTTGGTAACACTTACCGCAATCCTGTCCTTCTCTTTCAAGGATACAATAATCTTTTAAAATTGGTCTTAGCGTCTCCATTTCAATATGTTTGCAGTACCCTGAACATAAACCACAGCCTTGGCATAAACCCGCGTCAATAATCTCACTTTTTAATAGTTCAAAACTCATAATAATTCCTCGTTAATTTTAATTTCTTTTATAATACCATCTGGATTAATGGTATATTCTATCGAACCATTTTTATAGGTTCCATCCACCACATCAAAAACATGGGTTTTATAATTGTTAAAGTCATCGTTAGGATCGATAATTGACTTGAATCCACCAAAAAATACGTTTGATAAGTTCATATTTCCAGCAATAAATCGGATTTTATTTGTAATCTCTTTGTATTTCGATGCATCTTCTTTAATTATAGCATCTTGTAGGTCTTTTTCTAATTGTAGGAGCTCGTTCCGGTATTTTTTCGTTTGTTCGCTTACTTCTATTTGATTTGCTTCCTCGTATGCCTTTATGAATTTAAGCGTAAAAGATATTGATTTAGCCCCCCCTATAAGTCCGGTTATCAAAGGGATCTCCTCAATCAGCCTACCAATGAAAACATCTTCTAATAAAGTTCCTGAGGAAGAGATTTTACCTTTTGGCAAACCAGAAGTAGGTAATGTAAATCTGAAAAAATTGCCGACGATATCAGGTAAGCTGTCTGTTAGATCGTCGTCAGCGTCGCCTAATTTGTCAGTTGCTCCCTTTACTGAATGTTCGGTAGCAATTTCAATGTTCCCTGCTAATGTGCCGAACATTGCTAACATGCGAATTCCAGAACGATCTATGCTTGGTTTACAACCTCTACAAGGAGTATTGTAATCAATACATTTTTCTTTACACTCAGTCGCAGTAAAGCCACTACAGAGAAAACCTAAGTCGTTAAAACATGTTTCAGAATCCTCTAATTCAATTTGTCTATTAATTTTTTCTAAATAGTCACATGTTGCTTTTCTGGAGCAAATTTGACATAAATTTTTTAATATTGGAACATCTCTTCCGTCAATCGCTAATTTTAATTCTTCAATTTCGCCTAAACATCCATATACACTACTTGAACCTTCAATTAAGGTTGCTAAAGGTTTAACGTCGTGCCCTTTTTGATTTGCTAAAGCAAATACTCCACCTGTAGCTGGACAGTCTCCATAAGCAATTACTTTATTTGAATTGTTCTTTATACGTTCCACGTGCTCCAAATCGTTAGGAAGTAAATACCCTGTAATAACTGATATGTCAACTTTTTCTCCTTTCCAATTCTTTGGATCAGAGACAAACTCGACTTTATATTTAGCGTCTTGTTTAAGTAATACAGTCTCATTGAAGCACTTATTACAACCGTTAAATTGGAATACTTTAACATCCATCTTTTATCGTCCCCTTATCTAGAATTGCAGTTGTTAATCGGTCTATAATATCTTCGAAATCGCCAACAGCAGTTTCACCCTCCGCAGCTCTCGAAGTGTATTGGTTTACAAATTGATCGCTATAACCTAACTCTTTAAAGAGTTTTTTCATCAATTTAATTCTGTGCATCGAAATTATATTACCATTAAAAAAATGACAGGCGCCTAAACAACATCCTACGCAAGCGACTGCATCAGCACCGTTATTTAACGCTTCCATAATCTGAATCGGTCCGACTTGACCCGTGCATTGAACTCTAATTATTCTAATTGCAGCATCGTACGACATTCGAGCGACACCCGCAGTATTTGCGCTTCCTTGACCACATTCGTTGCACATGAATACAACAACATTTTGAATCCTTTCTTGAACATATTCATCAGGAGTTTCGCAATCACTCATTCGCACACGGCACCTCCGCCCGATACGGCAATTATTTCATCATGCATTTGATCCTCTGTAAAATTAATCAGTTGAATCGCCATTGTCGGACAACTTGGCATACACATTCCACATGATCTACACGCTATCTCATTGACTGATGGTCTTCCATTATCATCAATATCGATTGCGGCTGGTGCGCAAATGGTCTTACAAATTCCACAATTAACGCATAAATCATAATCTATAACTGGTACCAACATTTCCTTTTCTATATAACCTTTAACTAGAGGTGCAGCAGCTAAAGCAGCAGCACTCCCCGCGTGCGCTACGGTTTCAGAAATGTCTTTTGGTCCTTGTATCGCACCCGCTAAGAAAATTCCTCCTTTACTACTCAATGTAGGGTTCATCTTAATATGAAATTCTTTTAAAAAACCTTCCTTGGAACGTAAAACTTTAAGCTTAGAACCAAGTGGTCCTATTCCTTCGGGTGGCACCATCGCTGCTGACAACACAACCAAATCAGCTTTTAATTGTAAAGGTGTCATGCTTAAGGTGTCCTCTACTATAACTTTTAATTCTCCATTTATAGGGTCTTTAATAATTTCCGAAGGTCTACCTCGGATGAATCTGACTCCAACTTCTTGAGCAGATTTATATAACTCTTCGAAATTTAATCCTGGAGTTCGTATATCTATATAACAAATCGTCACATCGGTATCAGGATACATTTCTTTTACAATTCGAGCGTTTTTTATCGCAAATTTGCAGCATACACCAGTACAATACTGATTGCCAACTTGATCGTTTCTACTACCCACGCATTGAATCATTACAATACTCTTTGGTAGTTTTCCGTCAGATGGTCGCAACACTTCAGAATTAGTAAGAGATGTTGGTGATAACATTCGTTCTAATTTTAATTGAGTAATAACATCTTCATATCCCTCTTTTCCATAATGATATGGTTCTATTTCCGTAGGATCGTATTCATCATATCCCACAGCAACTACAATCGAACCAACTTTCACCGTTTTAGTCTCAGTTTCCATCGAAAAATCAATCGCTTGGACTGGACATATGTTAATACATGTATTACACTCAATACAAGATTTTTTGTCCCTTACGAATGTTGCGGGAATTGCTTGCGGATATGCTTTGTAAATAGCGTTTCGCATAGACATTCCTTTGTCCCATTCACTAGGCACTTCTACTGGACAGTGTAAAGAACATTCGCCACAAGAAGTACAGTTATCTTTAACATAGCGAGGCTTTATTTCAATCTCAACTTCAAAATTTCCTAATGAACCCTCAACGCTCTTAATTTGGGCGTTTGTATAAAGTTCAATTAAAGGATGATTCGCTACTCCATTAGTTAAAGGTGAAATCGAGCATTGGGGACATTCTAAAGTTGGAAATGTTTTATTTAATTGTGTCATGTGCCCTCCAATTGTAGAATTTTTTTCTACCAAAAACACGGGTATTCCTAATTCTGCCAAATCATGAGCGGATCTAAGGCCAGCGATACCCCCACCAATAACTAAAGCTGCTTTAGTCGTCGATACTCGTCTAGTTTCTACATCTTCAAGTTTTCGAGCTCGATTTACTCCAGCTTCGACCAATCGAAGTGCTTTTGCAGTTGCTTTTTCCTCGTCTTTTTTATGAACCCAACTACAATACTCTCTTATGTTTACTTGTTGGTGTTTGTGTTTATTAATACCCTCTTCAGCAATAGCTTTCGCAAAAGTCAAACCATGTTGATTTTTTGAACAGCTTGCTACAACAGTTCTATTAACCCCTAATTCTCTAATCGAATCTTTGACCATCTGAACGCCTGGTTTTGAACACATAAACATATAATGCTCCGCTTTTACAACATTTGGTAACTCTTTTGCGTAATTTGCCACTTTTGCGACATCCACAGTTCCAGCAATGTTATGACCACAATGACATACAAAAACGCCAATTCTGGGTTCTTCAAAGTCTCCCGATTCAGTTTTGCTTTTTTCCATTTTATCTTCTTTAACGGCCATCTAAATCGACCCCTCTTCTTTTTTTACTTCTTCTCCACCAAAAATGTAATCCTTTCCCATCATTTGATATTGAAGACCAACAAATTCTTGGTCCATACCCATACAATAAGCAACGAGTTGGGAAAGATGAATAACTGGATAATCGTAATTACAACCCTTATTTTTATTTAGATAATCTTGTCCCGTCTCAAATTGTAAATGACAGAAAGGACATATATCCAAAATAAAATCTGGCTCAACTTCGTCAATATTTTTCATTTTTTCTCCAAAAATCGTCATACTGGTATCACCAGAATACGCTTTTACACCTCCACCAGCACCACAACAAGTTAACTGCTCCTTAAATCTAACAGATTCTACTCCTAATACCTCAATAAAATCTTCGATGATGGTAGGTCCTTCTGAGCTTTCAATCTCTCGAATTCTTGTAGGTTTTAGAAAATGACACCCATAATGTACAGCAGCATGCGCGTTTACTTTTCGTGTAATTAGATCTTCTATGCCCCATGGGCCTACTTCGTACCCTAATACTTCAGCAATGTGCCGGACATCAATCGTACCTTTAAACTCGTAATCTCCGAGCAGTTTTAATTTTTCATTTACTAATTCTCTGTGATCTTCGTTTTCTTTCAAGTGTTTGTTAATCTCTTGTAATGTTCCAAAACATCCATTACAAACCGTAAGAATGTCTGCATCGAGTTTTTCAGCAATGCAGAGATTTCTAGCACCTGCTACCATCCAATCAAATTTATTAAATGATCGAAATACTCCTGGAGCCGGACAGCAACTAGCACGTTCCATGTCCAAAAGCTCGTATCCAAGTTTCCCCATTACAAACTTTGTTGCTTTTTCAATTGCGGGATATCTATTTGGCATGAGACAGCCGAGAAAAAATGAAAATGTATGTTCTTTTACCATTTCTTACTTCTCCTCTTCCTTCTTTTTTTCCTCCTTAACTGGAGGAAGATCAAACAAATGTTCTTCAAATTTCTTTAAATCTTTATCATCTCCCTCTTGTTTATATTTAAACGCAGTTGGAGGGAGTTCTTCTAATCCTAATTCGACCCTTCGTTTTCTAATCTCGTCATTTATAGGTACGGCATGTCCAAAATTCTTTAAATAGCCAACAACCGCTCGGTGAGATGGCGAAATATTTCCTAATTTAGTAGCGTAATTTCTTAATTCCATTATTACATCAGTTGGCCTTACATCACGAGGACAGCGTTCATAACATTGATAACAAGTTGTACAAAGCCAAATATCGGGGTCTTTAAGAACACTAAGATCTCCTAAACATACTTTTCTAATGATTAATCTTGTTTTAAGTGCAGTCCAACGTCCAGACTCACAGCTGGCCGTGCACGTTCCACACTGAATACATTGCCAAATATTTGACTTTCTTTCAATATTTTTAAAATAATCTTTATCGAAATCTTCATCTGTCTTAAATTCTCGGTGTTCTTCTTTTGTTTCTGACATTTTTTCCACTATTTCATTAATTTGAATTAAAAAAAAAATTTTTAAAAATTTATTTATAGTGAGACCATTTTTCCGCCTTCACACATTTCTAAGAATGTTGCGGCACCTACAGGATCTTCAACAAAATCAAGCATATCTTCTCGCTTAATTCCCATTAAATCCATTGTCATTTGGCATGGAAATAATTTCATATTACCATTTTCGACAGCGTCTTTAATCATACCCCATGGATCTTCAATTCCAAACTTTGCCATCCTTTTTCTAAAAATCTTTGCACCCATACCCTTCATAGGTGTAGGCATTCCAGCAACTTTAGGTTTAAACTTTTTGGTTAATAAGTTCAAACCCCAAAAGGTGAAGAAAAAGTTGGATTTTGTTTCCATAGCGTCTGCTGTGGTACCTAGGAGCATCATCATTGCGAACTTTTCGAATGATTTGTCCTTTACTATATAGTTTATTGTTTCTCCCATATTTTTTCACTTCTATTTTTTATTTTATTTTTAATTTTTTTGTTGTTCTTAATTATTGACGTCAAATCTATGACCGTTATTTTTGATTTATTAATTATTAAAAAATTTTTAATTTTTGATTATTTTACATCCATGAAATTATTTTTTGAGTATTATCTAATATTTCTACTAACTCATCATATTCAATTGGTTTTATTTTATCATGCAAGCTCTCAATGGGTATTCCTCGTGCTTTCATATCTGGAACCATGGCTTTTAATGTAATATTAGAGTTTAATAATTCTTCCAATTTGCTTGGAATTGATCCATTGGTGTTTAATCCAATCACTCCATCGTGTATAAAGACTAAACCGACATTTGCTCCTTTCTGAATTTGCACTTTTAATAAGGGCAATAGCCTTTCTAAATGGTTCCCTGTCCTTTCACTAAATCCGAATAAGTATACTATTTCCATCTTTTTCCCTCCATTAGAATCTAAAGCATGTATCTGCTTGATCTATTAAATCAGATAATTCCTCAATAGATATTATCTTTAAACTCTCATATTCAATTAGATCATCTTCTGTCATGCCAGCATTCTTCAAGTCTGTATCTATTATGTACAACTCTAAATCTGATAAATCTGCGATTTCAAGTACCTCATCATTAGAATCCATGTCAATAGCATTAGGAACTGCATTTTTATTCAACAAGTATAACGCATCACCCATAAATACCACTTGACAATTGATATATTCTCCTAACGCCACAAAACCAGATCCAATCCTAATTGCTTCTGCTGCAGAATTCTTACCTACGGGTGATTGGTCTGTTATAATTACTACTGATTCCACCATTATTATCCCCCCGTTCCAAAAACTATTATTTTATCAGATTCTACTGACCAATTTGAAAAGTCACCTAACCCTTCTTCAGTAGCACCTTCAATAAATTCCTCTTCCTTTAGACCAGTTAAACTTACCCATGTACTACAACCCGATACAGGAATATTGTTCTCAAGAGCAAAATCTTGTAACTTTTTAGGTAAATTGCGTATCGTTGCTCCAGCACTAATGTCTCCCTTTAAGTTGTAGACACCCGATCCAAAAAAGAATAATCCCTTGATGGAGTTTCCCTTTTTTATGATAGCCTTACAAAGTTCAATTAGCGAATCTGTAACCTCAAATTTATAAGGTTCTGTACTAATAAAGAATGTATATGTCGTCATCGCTCGTCCCTCAAATAAATTATCAAGTTCATGCTTTTTTAATCAAGAAAACTACTTGATCATCAGATTCATTAGTTTCGAGTAATTCATCCCCAGTTTTCCCTAATAAGGCTGGAATGTCTTTTAAAGCTCCTTTATCATCGACAATAAGCTCTAAGACCTGCCCTGAAGTCATTCCTTTCAGTTCCTTCTTCGTTTTTAAAACTGGCATGGGACATTTTAAACCGATTGCATTTAATGTTTTATCAGCCATTTTTTTTCACTTTAGTTTTTTTTTTTGTTTTTCTTGTTTTAATACCATAAAAAAACTATTCTGGTATTCTTTACTAAATAAAAATATAACTTGTTATTTAAATCATAGTTTTTTAATTTAAAAGAATCGTATTTAAGTTATTAAAAAAACTAACAGAATTAGAATTATTAGTGAAAAAATTTTTATAAAAGTTAAACTAATTTAAGTATTAGAGAACAAGATTAAGAACAGATTTAAAGTGAAAATTAAATGGTATCAGTAAGCTTGACAAATGGTAACATAGATAATGTTGATAAACGAATTTTAGAATTATTACAAGAAGATGGTAAAATGACCATTCGGGAAGTAGCTGAAAAGACAGATATGAGTCAAACAGCTATTCGAACTAGAATTCAAAAATTAGAAGAAACTCTAATTAAAAAATACATGGCTATCATTGATTGTCGAAAATTAGGATATCGTGAAATGGTGATGGCATCGCTCAGAGTTAATTCAAGGCGACCTCTTGAGCAAATTAAAGAAGAAATCGAACGAATGAATCAAATTAAATACGCTTATATTATTACGGGAGACTATCCTATCTTTATTATGGCTAAATGCTTAGACCATAATGATTCAATGAATCTTATAGAAAATCTTCGCAATCTTCCAGAAGTAGAAGAAGTAAAGACTCAACTTGTCTTGGATAGAATTAAAGAAGACCACACTATAATCATTCCTGAGCAAAAATCATAAATCACATCTAAATTTTAATAGATAATTTGCAGTCTTGATTGTCAAAGTAAGATTAGTTACTATTTATATACAATACTTTCTTAATTTCATTTAGATTTTTTGACAAAAATCAAACAATTAACTGGTGCTAAAAATTAAACTAATTAATCTCTTAAGGAAGAAATATGCAAAAACATTTCTGATCTGTCTTTTTTTAACATTTACATTACCCGTAATGAATTTTGATTTCCTCAAGAAGTTAAATAGTATGTAAGAATAATTCTTCTCAAGAATTAGAAAATTAAACAACAATGGAAAAATGAGATGAAAAAATGAAAAAAATGAAAATCATTTTACTCGGTGGATTAATCTTTTTCGGTTTACTTACCTTCATCTGGGACTTTGGGAATGATATTACAAGAGAAACTATAGATACTTACTCCTTGCCTTTTAATCGCAATCTGAAAATCAGTGGTCTTACCCACGCTCCCATACTAATCTCGAGCAATTCTGGATTTACCACTGAAAACGGTGTTGTAGGGGGAGATGGATCGGAGAATGATCCGTATATCATCGCCAACTGGACGATTGACGCGGAAGGGATGGGATCGTGTTTATATATTTCTGGAACAACGGTATATTTTGTAATTAAAAACTGCACGCTTTTCAACTCTGGAACGGATATTTATGATGCGGGAATTCATCTACAAAATAGTAGAAATGCTATAATCTATAATAATACCATTCATGATAATCAAGATGGGATTTACTTGCAAGCTTCGACTAATATAGTGATCTCGGGAAATAACTGCTCATCGAATTACTTAGGAATTTATCTGAGGAATTCAAGCTATGATAATACGATCTCAGAGAACACATGCACTTCAAATAGTGTTGGGATTTTATTACAATCTTCGAGCAATAACACGATCTCAGAGAACAAATGCACTTCGAATGATAGTCATGCAATTTATGTATATACCTCGAATAAAATATACATATTGGGGAACAACTGCTCCTTGAATTTGAATTGGGGAATCGTGGTATCTGGATCCAGCAATAACACGATCTCAAGGAACATATTCTCCTTGAATGGACATACTGGGATTGCAGTAGATGGGTCGACCAATAACGAGATCTCAATGAACACTTGCTCATCAAATAGTGAAAATGGTATTCTCTTTCAAAGCGCGAGCGATAACGAAGTCTCGAGAAATAACTGCTCTTCGAATTACAGGGGAATTTACCCCCTGTCGAGTAATAATAACATGATCTCGGAGAATAACTGCTCCTCGAATTATCAGGGAATTTATGTTCATTCCTCGAGTAATAACACGATCTCAGAGAACATATGCACTTCGAATGATGAAGGAATTTACTTAGATTCTTCGAACAATAACACGGTTTCGGGAAACGATTGTACTTCAAACGAAATTTGTGGGATTCATATGTATTCCTCGAGTAATTATAATACGGTTTCGAAAAATGACTGTACTTCGAATAATAATGTCGGGATTAGATTAATTCTCTCGGACAACAATAAGATTTCGGGGAACAACTGTTCTTCAAAAGATCACGGGATTTCCGCATACTCATCTAACAATAATACGATCTCAAGGAATAATTGCTCCTCAATTGGATGTTACGGGATTTGTTTCTATTCGTCGAGTAATTATAACATGTTCTCGAATAATGACTGCACTTCGAATGGAGAGCATGGCATTTACTTATATACTTCAGAATATAACACGGTTTTGGAGAATAATTGCAGTTCGAATGGGGATAAAGGTATTTTCTTGGAATACAGCAATTATAGTACCATAACTAGAAATATTTTAGCCAATAATCAAATTGCTGTGGATTTTCAAGATTCAGAACATAATATTCTCTATAGAAATTGGATATGGGATAATGATAAAGAATTTGAAGGTAATACAACTGATAACTACATTTTTGAAAACTTTTTTATTTCTCCCGAAGACTTTGATTGGGACGGGGATGGATTACTGGATAGCATTGAATTATTATTGGGCACTAATCCTTTTTCAGTAGATACTGATGGTGATAATTTCTTAGATGGCTATGAACTTGAGTATGGCAGCAGTGCGACAAATTCCGATGATTTTCCGAAGATTTGGAAGAACGATTTTGATGCTCTCATGCTATATCTAGAAGGCAACTGGACGCTTCTCCAAAAAGTAATAGATTGGACCAATGGAAATGCAAGTCTCATCGATACCATTATATATCAGTTAGAGCAAAATGCCACTTTACTTCAACAAGTGATCGGTTGGCTTGGAGATGCCAATGACGAGATTGACCTACTCTTCACATACCTTGAAGGAAATGCGACGATCCTCATGGATGTGGTAACAGACTTGGCTGGGAACTGGACTTTAATCCAAAACTTGATTGAATGGACAGAAGGAAATACCACTCTACTTGATAACATCATTTTTCAGTTAAAGCAGAATGCCACGCTACTACAGCAAGTGATCGGGTGGCTTGGAGAGGCTAATAGCGAAATCAATCTCCTCTTCACCTATATCAAAGGAAATGCCACCCAGTTAATGGATATCATTTCCTACGTGGAAGGAAATGCCACTCTCATTCAGACCGTTCTTGCGTTGGCCCAGCAAAATGAGGTTTATTTAAGTCAAATTAATGACACCCTTACAGGTGATATTGATGCCATCCAAGCGGTCATTGATTTATTAGGTATAACCATTGGAGATTGCGATTATGACGGGCTTGATGATCTCGATGAACTCAGCCATGGAACCGACCCAACGATGATTGATACCGATTTAGATAACCTGAATGATGCGTTTGAAATCAAGTACGGCACGGATCCACTCGATGACGATTCGGACGATGATGGGCACTATGATGGTATTGAGCTGGCATCAGGAACCGATCCCCTGAATCCGAACGATTATCCCGGAAAAATACCGCAAGATGGTGCTTTAGATCCTGTCTTTATGCTCGGCTTGATAATCAGTTTGGTTAGCGTGGTTTCCCTGATCATTATCGCAGTAATAATGTTCTTTTTAAAAAAAAGGACGGAATAAACTTTGATTCTTCATGGAGCAACAACTCAGTCCATAATAACTTCTTTATTTTTTTTTTCATTTTATGATGACTTTTATATCTTCATTCCTAAATCAGGGGGATAAAAATCTATAGTACTGTTAACATTAACAACTTTAACTATCTTTTTTACTCACGGGAGATTATCCCATATTTATAATGGCTAAATGTTTAGATCACAATGATTGAATGAATCTTATCGAGAACCTTCGTAATCTTCCAGAAGTAGAGGAGGTAAAAACTCAATTGGTCTTGGATAGCATAAAAGAAGATCACACGATTATAATTCCAGAGCAAAAATCCTAATATAGTTTGGTAATTTGTAGAGTTTGAGTTCAATTTAATGAACCTATTCAGCTTTAGAGAAATTATAAAAGGGAAAATAGTTATTTAGATAGTGAGAAACTATGACTTCTAATCTTAAGGAAGAGATTATAGAATTGATAAAAAAATTGCCAGAAAATGCTAAAATTGATGATATTATGTATCATCTTTATGTAAAAAAAAAGATCATCTCCGGTATTGAAGATATTGAGCAAAGTAGAGTACTTCCTCACGAACAAGTCATGGAAAATGCTAAAAAGAGATTGGAACAATGGCTGAAATAGAATGGTCATTAAAAGCAGAAAATGATTTGATTGAGATTATTGATAATATTGTTCAAGACTCACTTGAATATGCTCTTTCGTTTTATGAACAAGTACGTGAGAAAGTTGAAAATTTAATTTAGTTTCCGAAAATGGGAAAAATAATGCCCGAGCTCGATGAACCTAATATTCGAAAATTAATCTTAAGAAATTATCGTATCATTTATAGAATTTTAGGAAAAAAAATTCAAATAGTAAGATTATTTCACGGCTCGAGAATTATAGACTTTAAAACTTAATTCCGATCATATCAATAGATATTCAAAGGATTGAATAAAATTAATTAATATTATGATATTTTTATATTTGAAATTACAATTTCGTATTAGGTCAGTAAAATGATAAATTTTAGAAAAGAACAGCAAGTGTTAGATATAGACGGAATTAAACTTGGAGGAACAGTTGGAGAAAATCCCACCGTATTGATTGGGAGTATATTTCATCAAGGAGATAAAAAGGTAAAAGATGAGAAGAAAGGTTTATTTGATAAGAAAAAAACTGAAGAGTTAATATATATGCAAAAGGAACTCTCCGATCAATCTGGAAATCCATGTATGCTCGATATAGCCGGAACAAGTGAACTCGCTCTCCAGAAATATGTCCAATTTGTTGCAGAAATATCAACGGACCCATTTTTATTGAATGCTGTTTCTTCGGAAATAAGAATAAACCTAATGAAATTTATTAGGGAAATTGGTTTAAATAATAGAGCGATCTACACCTCAATTAATTACACACTTACAGAAGAAGAACTTAATGGCATCTTAGAATGTAATGTTGAATCCGCGATAATTCAATCATTTAATCCAAGAAATCCCCGAATTGCAGGTTTAATCGATATACTTAAAGGAAAGGATAAAGAGGAGGGTTTAATCGAAAAAGCTCAAAGAGCTGGCTTAAAAAAATTGCTACTCTTCACTAGTGTGTTTGAAATTCCCACTATAGGGGTCGCTTCAAGAAATATTTATAGATTAAAGGAAGAATTTGGGTTACCTACGGGAACAGCTCCAGTGGGAGTAATAGGGAGATGGTGTATTAAAAATGAGATTTTCAAGGGAAATTTTAAAGGAGCTTGTGAAGCGGCTGGGGTTTCTTTAGCATTAGCTATGGGTACTGATTTCATTATTTATGGCACTTTAGAAAAAGCAGAGTATATATTTCCTTCAACTGCGATAGTGGACGCAATGATACGTAGAAACTCAAAAATGAACTTTAAAAACAAATTCGATTCTGAGGATCATCCATTATCTAAACTTTATTTTCCATTGTAAGGTAAAATTACCTTATATGGCTAAGAAAATTTCTTAAAGAAGGAGTCTTTTTGTTGAAATTAGTAATATAGGTGAATCATTTTAATCAATAAAACCAAATGTTTAACACTCGATATATTTTTTTTAAAATTATCGTATCTTTATAATATCCAATATTCTCTATGGCAAAATATCTAAATCATCATGATTCTATGAATCTTATTGAAAAACGCCGTAATATGCCTGGAGTTGAGGAGGCTAAGACTAAGATCTTTCTATATTATATCAAAGAAGATCATTCAATACATATCCCTGATTAAAACCAAAAGTTAATTCCAATAGAATTCTTTCATTTAAAACTTTCTGGAAATTTAAACTTTATATATTAGTTTATCTAATTTTTAACTAAAAAATATTTTAAATATTTAAAAAGTGAACTATATGTCAGATGATTTACCAGATACACGATTTGGAGAAATATCAATTAAAAAAGTCATTGGTTTTTCGCTGCAAGCACCTGTAACGACTCTATTATTCATGATGTGGGGAAATCTGCAGTTTTATGCGACTTCTGTGCTATTTATTCCTCAAATTATCGTAACTCTCATTTTTTTGGTTTATTCTCTCGTAGATGCTTTTAATGACCCAATTATTGGATATTTTGCTGATAGATCAAAAAAATTTACTGCCAGATTTGGTAAGCGTTTTTTATGGATACTAGTTGGAGGACTGATAGGACCAATATTCTTAATCTTATCCTTTGTTCAAGTTGCAGATATATCAGCCGTAGTAACGAATGCTATATGGTTAATAATTATGATGGTAATTTACGAAAGTTTCCTAACACTCCTCGAAGTAAATCACGTTTCACTATATCCTGATTTATTCCGAGAAGACTCTTCTCGAAGAAAAGCTAGTGCTTATGGAGCTGTGATTGGGGGTTTAGTAACAATTAGTTTTTCAGTCATTTCCCCGATATTACTAGCGATTTTTGGAGGTGCTTTAAACCAACCGGCATACTTAATAAGAACTATTATCTTCGTCATTATAGCATATTTGATATTTATTCCATACATAAGAAGCATACGTGAAAGTAAAGCAAGGAAAGAATTCAGAGCAGAATTAGACCGAACAGGAAGAACCTCTTCTCCATTTAAGGAAGTTCTAAAAAAAATGTTTAAAGATAAAGTATGGGTCGGTTTAATATTCTCATTTCTATTATGGGGGACTGCAGGAGCTTGCATGCTTTATGGCATGAATTATTTTATCATATATTATTTGAATTTGCCAATTGAATATGGTGCATTACCAAGTTTAGGATATGGTGTGTTAACCGTTATATTTGCTCCGATATGGACTACGTTTGCAAAGAAAATTGGCATCAGAAAAACATATCTGATAAGTTTAACCTTACACACATTCATTTATGTAATGTTTTTCTTTGTTACCAGTTTTGAGGGGTTATTCCTCGTAACTTCAATTGCTGGGATTCCTACGGCTGCAAATTTTGGCGTTATTGCAACTCTCGCAAGAGCAGAAGCGATTGACAATACTGTTGTCAATACAAATAAGCGTGAAGAAGGATCTTTCTTAGGAATATTACGCGTTTTTACTGCTTTTACATATTTCTTCCAAGTAGCATTATTTACCATTGTAGGAGCGATTACTGGTTTTGATGCCAGTATTATTCCTGCTACTGATCCTGTCGTGAAACAAGGGCTCAATCTTCAAATGTCTTTAATTCCTTTGGTGATAAATATTTTTGCCACATTAATTATTTACTTTACTTACAAGATAACTAAAGAACAAGCCTTAACCAATAAAAATCGGTTGAAAGAATTAGGGCTCTAATCTTTCCTTTTTTTTTTATTTTTTTTAAGATTTAATAGAGTTCATAGCTAAAAATATTCCAGGCTAATAACAGACTTTTGTTAAATACTTCAAAATCATTCCAAAGGGTTTTATATTAGTTAGCAAACGCTATAGAATTAATCTCAAAATAAAATAATGAGTGATATGAATGAGTTTTGAAGAAGATTTAGATGATGAATATGAACCCGTTAAATCAAAAACTCCTGCTTCCAAGACACCGTCTACAGGTAAAAAGTCGACCCTTTACTTCATGTCAACTATAGGACCGGGAGAAAAGAAGGAAAAGTTGACCGTGAATGACTCTAATCGGGTGAGTGATGTAAAAAGAACCCTTGGAAATCTATTCGGGCTTGATCCCGACGAATTTCACCTCAGTTCTGGTGGTGTTACGATGGACGAGGCTGACCAATTAAGTGATTATCATCTTCATAATGGCGACGACATTCTTTTGATTCCTTCAAGTTCGGCTGGAATCTATTAAGAACAATTTAATTTTTTATCCAATCTTTTTTTTTTTAAAATATTCTTAAATTCTAAAAATCGGACTCCTTTAGTGTTAATAATTAGGTGTAGTTAAAAGTTATTATAAAATTTCTAACAAAATTTCTAATGAAAAATTAATGATGTAAAGGATGAATGATCTCAAATTTCAGAGTGCTGAGCAAGAAGAACTATCCTCTTCAAGAGGATTTGAAGAACGAACCCCTTTCTTTCAGATTGATTTTCTAAAAGCGGTAATGATATTTCTGGTCATTTTTGATCACATGGTTTCTTGGAACATCAAAAGTGATATTGGGGTCGCTCTCTGGGAAAGAATTTCCATACCCGTTTTTTTAGTAATACTTGGATTTAATATGGGGCATTCTTTTAGAGGACAAGGTGATTTATCATTAAAACAATTATATTCTTGGAGTTATTTTAAGAAGAAAATCTTACGCTATATTGTCCCTTTTCTTATTCTGTATGCCGCATCAACATTTATTGGTTTATTTATGTATGGATTCGATTTTATAGCAATGTATGATACTCAATATTCCCCAGAACACGGAATTATTAACCTGTTTTATTTGATACTGCCTTTTTGGGGACCGGGTAATTGGTTCATCCCCGTTTTATTGCAATCAATTCTCGTCGTACCATTACTATATTGGGGTTTTACTAAAAAACCAGTAATAACGTTAATTTTAACCTTTGTCGTGGAAATTGTACTGCAAATTACTGTTTTTTTCATTATAGGTGATATAACAACTTGGGAAGAAGCACATTACTTAAGCTTGTTCATGAATAGCGTCTTATTTTATCTTTCTGCAGTAGGTTTGGGAATGTGGTTTTCTTTTGGTCATAAGCTTACTGAAAAAAGAAATTGCTTCATGTGGATATTATTTCCAATTAGCTTGGTATACCTAATTGCTTATCAATTTTTTGACTTTCGATTCAGGCTTAATGGCACACCTCTCCTAAGAGGAGACTATCATTTTTTGGTCTTTCCGTACTCCGCATTCCTAGTCTTGCTTGCACTTAACTATTTACGCAATACATCTAATGCAAAAATCTCGAGAACAATTTCTTTAATCGGAAAATCGACATATCACATTTTGCTCACCCAGATATTGGGATATGCGATGATCACGGCTTACTGGGGGACTCACTATGGAATGGATGTTCCATTCGATCCTTTTGATCTAATCGATTTAGTAACTGCATGGATTCTATTTATTTGGTTAGGAATAATCTGGTATAAAATTGATCATCAAGAAGATTTAACAAGAAGGATATTATATTACCTCAATTTTTTCATTCTATTTCCTTGCGGGTTGTTTTTAACCTTCTGGTTACAAGGACTCTGGATTCCAATACCGCTTATGGTGATTATACTTTATGCAATCGCTGCGATAATATACCATTTTGTCATTAAAAGACCACTAAATACACGTATATTAAGTATATGGACGGGCTTTCTAATTATAAGCTTTATCTCGATGATTCTTCAAGTCGAAATTTTCTTGCCAAGCGAATTTTGGATTCTATTGATTCCTATGGGAGCTTACTTCGTTTTTGCGTTGTATTGTACACTATCTAATAAAAACTAAGGGTATTATAAATTTTAAAACAAAATTTTTTTTTTATTATATTTATGATTTTTTCTATAATTCTAAGGCTTTAGAACATATCAGTTTCTAATTAAATCTCTTTTTTTAATCATTTAGACTAAAAGAAGTAAGGTTCCTAGTGAAACCTAAATTTAAAGGTCTTTAATAATATTTAAATTAGAAGAAATAATATCAATCCACATACTTTTTATAAAAAGGTCTTAAGAATGAAACCGAATCAACGAAAGTTTATTACTAGTATTATTGCATTGATGTTCATTGTAGGATTTTTCTTTATACAAAATTCTGGATATTTAAGTAATACTAATTCTAACATTTATGTGCAACCTAAGATAAGAACTTCTGGAACGTATGAAAATATCACAATTGACAATCTGCCTGGAAGTTGGAATAATTGGACATGGGCAGAAAATCAAGTGTGGTGTTCTGGATTAGGAACTTTAGAAAATCCTTATATAATTCAAGATCACACATTAGGGATAGATAGTTTGGCAGATGGTATTAAGATAAGCAATTCAAATAATATATCTTTCATAATTAAAAACTGCACATTCTTCTGGGACGGATCCATCTCAATAGGCTCAGAAAAAGCGATAACCTTAGATAATACTACAAATGGTTTAGTAAGTGATAATAATATTGCTATTAATGGAATGGGTACTGGGGTCTATTTAAACGAATGTGAAGATATAATTATTGCTAATAACACAGTCTATAATACTATGAACGCTATATATTTAATTCAGAGTAATTATAGTGAAGTAATAGATAATACTGCATATAGTTCTGTAATTGGAGTCAGTTTATCAATTAGTGATAATAATATTATCTACAACAACACCGTATATAGCAATACAAACGGGATAAAAGTAAGTAATAGCAAATTCAACGAAATTTATAGAAATAAAGCAAATAATAACAACGATAATGGTATTTTATTGTGGTTTAGTGATAATAATACTATAACGGAAAACAATTTGAATGATAATAACAATGATGGAATTGAAATTAATAATGGACATTACAACACAATTTCAGGAAATATTGCGAACGACAATAATATTGCGGGAATATATTTAACTTTCAGTGATTACAATAATATTACGGAAAATACTGGAAGTGGTAATATTGATGGGATTTTCTTAGAAAGTGATTGTGATAATAACATTGTCGTGAAAAATATTGTAAATAGAAATAATGTTGGTATAGAAGTATTCTACGATGATTTCAATAGTATCATCGGAAATACAGCAAACGATAATAATTATTACGGAATACGCTTAGAGGGAAGTAATAATAACACAGTTACAGGAAATACATTAAATAATAACACCGCTTATGGAATGTATATACATGAACATGCCAAAAATAACACTATCTCTGAAAATACTGCATACAATAATACCGAATTTGGAATATATTTAGAAGATTGTGAATACAATACTATAACAAAAAACACTGCAAATGACAATAATCTGCACGGGATACATTTATACGATTGTGATTATAATAATATTACGGGAAACACCGCAAGCAATAATACCTATTATGGGATATATTTAGAAAATAGTTGCAATAATAATACGATCTCGGGAAACACCGCAAATGGTAATGGCGATTATGGAATATGGTTAAATGATAATTGCGATGATAATAGTATCTCGGGAAACACCGCAAACGATAATGGTCATGGGATTGTTTTATGGTTTTGCGATTATAATAATATTATAGGAAACACTGCAAATGACCATGCTGGGGATATAGGGATATATTTATTTAATAGTGATTACAACGCGGTTTCTAAAAACACCGCAAACTATAACGGTGATGGGATATCTTTACAAACTTCTCATTACAATAACATTACAGGAAACACCGCATGTAACAATACCCAAAGCGGGATATATTTAGACTCTAGTAATAATAACTCCATCTATGGAAATTTCTTTCTGAAAAATGAAAAACATGCTATTGATGATGGAACCGATAACAATTGGAATAGCACCGCAATTGGTAATTACTGGGATAATTGGACTAGTCCAGATACAACCCCACAAGATGGAATTGTAGATGATCCATACATATATATAGGTGGTTCTGCTGGAAGTATAGATTATTTACCCATAGCAGAAGACGGTGCCCCATCGATAGCGATTAATTCACCTGATCCCGGTGGTGTATTTGGTACTACTGCCCCCTCTTTTAATGTGAGAATTACAGACGATTATATAGATGAAATGTGGTATACTATTGATGGGGGATTAAATAATTACACCTTTACAGATAACGGAACGATTGATCAATCTGCGTGGGATGCCTTATCTGATGGTACGATTACATTAATCTTCTATGCTTCTGATATACCAGGATATATTGGATTTGCTGATGTAAATATCGTAAAAGATATTACAGGTCCAATTATCATAATCAATTCACCTTCTTCCGGGAGTGAATTTGGTGTTAGTGCTCCTGCTTTCATTATTACGATTACAGATGACCATTTAGACTCGATATGGTATTCTCTTGATGGAGGTGTGACCACTCATGCTATTACTACGAATGCTACCATTGACCAAACAGCATGGTCGGCTTTATCTGAAGGCTTAATAACTATTACTTTCTATGCGAATGATATGTTAGGACATGAAACATCTGAGGATGTAATTATCGTAAAAGATGCTATAGGGCCAGTTATCGTTGTCAATTCACCTTCTTCCGGGAGTGAATTTGGTGTTAGTGCTCCTGCTTTCATTATTACGATTACAGATGACCATTTAGACTCGATATGGTATTCTCTTGATGGAGGTGTGACCACTCATGCTATTACTACGAATGCTACCATTGACCAAACAGCATGGTCGGCTTTATCTGAAGGCTCAATAACTATTACTTTCTATGCGAATGATACTATAGGAAATCTATCTTTTGAAGAATTAACGATAACGAAAAGCATCCCCCCTGCTGGGGATGATCTAACTATTCTTATCGTTATTATTGTTGTTTCTGTAGTCGGAGGAGTTGCAGTCATAGCTGGTCTCTACATATTTATGAAAAAACGAGCGACACCAGAATAAGGTTTAATTAATTAAATCTTTTTTTTTATTATATTTCTGATTTATTCTATAATTCTTAAGCTTTAGACCATACCAGCTTCTTATGAAATCCTTTTTTTTAATTATTCTGAAATGATTTCGTTGTTGATTTCCATTCCAGGTGTATTACTTCTTAGTTCGGAGGGAGAGAATTATATTTCAATTATGATTTCAATTCCAATATTACTAATATTTTGTATTGTTGTTGTATATTTCTGGTCTTTTAATAAAGAAAATAACTCAAAATAATTTGAAACTTTTGAAGAAATATTATAATATGATTTAAACTTTTTATTGAAATGACCATTTCGTTATCATAACATCTTTTTATTTGATCTTTTATGTGTAAGAGTATGGAATTTGAAACGATAAAGTTCGAATTGGAAGAAAACGGTATTGGAATTTTAACATTCAACAGACCAGAAAAAGCTAATGCTATATCTTTTCAGATGGTTGAGGACCTTCATTCATTATTAGATGCATTAATGACAAATCTTGATTGTCGGGTCCTGATTATGAAAGCAGAAGGAAAGGTCTTTAATGCCGGTCAAGATTTGAGCGATGCCAGCGTATTGAAATCAAAAAAGAAGCCGGATCATCTCAAGAAATTTTATTTCTTAGATATTCCCGAAGTGGTTAAAAGCTTTATGTATTACCAATGGAGAATTTCTGATCTTATCATTAAGATGCGAAAGATTTCGCAACCGATTATTGCTGTAATCCAAGGTGCTGCAATGGGAGCGGGTTTTTCTATCGCAATGGCTGCTGATATTCGGATAGTTGGAAAGAATGCGAAATTCAACGCGGGTTATATAAATATCGGGTTAACAGGGGCGGATATGGGGAGTAGTTATTTTCTACCGCGTCTCATAGGATTGTCGAGAGCATCCGAATTATTATATACAGGAAGGTTTTTCGGCGCTGAAGAAGCTACCAAAATAGGTTTTGTTTTGAAGATTGTCGAGGAAGAGAAATTGTTTGATTCAGCGATGGAAATGGCGAGAGAAATGCTCACAAAAAGCCCTTTGGGCTTACGGATGACAAAACAAGCGATTAATCTATCCCTTGATTCTCCGAGTTTAGAAACAATGATCCAATTAGAAAACCGCGGGCAAGTTTTAGGAGGTAGTTCTGCAGATGTGTGGGAAGCATTTAATGCTTACATCGAGAAACGAGACCCAAAATTTCCCTTACGTTAATTTTCAAATAAATAATCAAAAAAATCATGAAAGAAATAACATTTAAGGAATATTATAAAAAAGTTTATGGCTCTTGTATAGGTAGAGTTGTTGGAGTTTGAAATCAAAAAGATTTAAAAGTTCAATGATACAATCTTCTGTTAAGATTAGACGACATCATTATAAAGATAATTTATAGCTTTCTCAACTTTTTAATTTTTTCTTTATTGATATGTCTTATATCCTTCTTTAACTTTAAAATGGAAGCATTCAACTCCGTTCTTTTAGCCTTTAATGAAGAAAGGTTTGAGTCATAAATTTTTTTTGATTCATGTTTTATTCCTTGTTCGATTAGGTTTAATTCTTTATGCTTTGCTGCGAGTTTTTGTTCTAGTTCTTTTAACTTTTTATGGTATTCGACCTGAATTTTATTAACCAAATTGGCTTTTGAGGAGTCAGTCATAAGGCAATCCGAATTTTAATTTAGCTTTAATAAAAGATTTTCATAAATTAATTTAGGATTATTATAAATATAGAATTTTCTAAATATAGAATTTTCTAAAAACGGTTGTAAAATGATGTGAAGATTGTTGAGAACGAATCTCCTCTTTATTCAATAGTGTAGCCAGGTTTGGTCGACATCTTTATAAATTACTATAATCTAATCTATAATAAATAATCCAACTTGAAGTGTGTGATCAAATTTAGGCCAAAAAATTCAGTAGGTTTTATCATTTTAGGAATAATACGTATTGCTGACCTAGGATTGAATCTCCTGTTTGCTTTATACAAAAGAATGAAATTTACGAAAATAAAAATTAGAGTTAAAAAGACTCATGAAAGAAATAAGATTTAAATATTATTACAATAAAGTTTTTGGCTCCTGGATAGGTAGAGTTGCGGGTGATTTCGTTGGAGCGCCGTTAGAATTAAGACCTATTAAAACTATTCAACGAAGATACGGTGAAATTAATGATTATCCAAAAAAAATTGATCTAAATTATGTCAATGACGATGAGATGTACGAAATCATCGCGCTAATCGCTTTAGAAAAATATGGATTAGACCTTACAGCGAAGGATCTTGCGATAG
Organism: uncultured archaeon; assembly: GCA_964508365.1. Classification (GTDB taxonomy): domain Archaea; phylum Asgardarchaeota; class Lokiarchaeia; order Sigyniarchaeales; family SOKP01; genus SOKP01. The sequence continues at coordinate 13,761 of CAZDTP010000012.1, read as the reverse complement.
AATGGGTAAATCTCCTAAAATACGATAAAGCAGTTTTTACTGCTGAAAAAGTGGCTTTAAATAACATAAGATCAAACATTTTCCCTCCGAAATCTGGGATACATAATAATCCGTATTTTGATTTTATAGGTGCTCAAATGAGAGCAGATATTTGGGGTCAAATTGCCCCAGGATGTTCAGATATCGTCAAATATTATTGTGTAATGGATGGATCTATCTCCCATGCGGGGATTGGTATAGAAGGTGAAATTTTTGTTGCTCTCCTTATTTCTAACGCTTTCTTTGAAAATGACATTAGAAAAAATATAGATCAGGCTCTCTCCTTTTTACCTAATGAAAATGAGAGTTTATACACAAAAACTGTAAAAGAAACAATAAGTCTGTATGAACAGAATACCGATGACTTTAGAAAGGCGAGAGAACTTTTAATAAACGAGTATTGGAGAAAGATAAAGGAAGAAATAATCAATAATGAACCTACTTCTGAAACGGAAAGAGCATTAATATTGAAAGGAAGGGAGTCAAAAGTGCATGTTCTTCCTAATATAGGAATTATTATTCTATCTCTTCTATATGGTGCTCAAGACAAAATAGATCCCATTGGGAGATCCATCTGCGTCGCTGCTATGATGGGATACGATACTGATTGTAATTGTGGAAATATTGGTGCGATACTTGGAGCTAGATTAGGTGCTGATAATATCCCTTCAAAATGGAAAGACCCACTACAAAATACTTTTTCTACATATGTAAAGGGGCACGAAAAATGGAAGATTTCCGAATTATCACGCAGGATAGCTAACATTGGGAAAAAAGTAGTAGAATTGAAGGGAAAAAATGAGGTTAAAATACTCAAATAAGAGAAGGCTAACTATGCGATTATTCCAAATGTCAAGTTAGGTAACCTAATTAAAAAATAGTAAATTTACTTTTTTTCTCTACTTAAATCTTCTTTTAAAAGCTCTTGAACATACTCGAGAGCTCTCTTATTATCTTCCAATGATAGAAGATTCATGGCCTCTTCGTATGAGCACCATTTCCAATCGTTGTGTTCAATAGGGTCTATTTTAGGTGGACCTTGTTGATGTACCATAGCAATAAAAAGATATTCAGGGATTTCTCTAGTGCCATTAGGATATATATCTTTCCATCTATCTTCCATTGGAATTATATAGGAGATTTCTGTTTTTGTTAAATCAGCCGAATTATAGCCAGTCTCCTCATATAATTCTCTTTTTGCGCCCTCATAAAGAGATTCCCCAATTTCAGGGGCACCTGTTACTCCTTGCCAGAAGCCTCCTCGCTTTTTAACCCTTTTAAGCATTAAATATTCCCAATCTTCATTGGTTTTCCTAACCGGATAAATTAATACTTGTATAGGAATTCTCACTTTTTATAACCAACCCTGTTAATAGTCTGTTTATTTTAATTTTTTTTTAGATTCACTAAAGTAATTCCCACGATTACTAATAATAGGGCAAAAGGATAAACAATTACATCAAATTCTTCCTGCAAAAATATTGCAGAGAAAACTACCCCAAATAATGGAACCAAAGCCTGAAATATTGCTGCTCTACTAGCATTTAAACGTTTTACTCCTTCTAAGTAGAATGTGTATGCTCCGATCGTAGATATAAATGCTAGATAAGAGATACCAATCCATACTCGGGGGGGAATAGTTAAATAAGTTGCTGGAATTAAGTACTCTGGACTAAAAATTAACGCTATCGGAGTGGTTATCAAAAATCCAAACAGGGAAACATAAGTCATGATCCAGATAGAGCTTGGTTGATAAGCTTTAGTGTTTTCGCGAGTCTTATTTATGAAAAACCGTGAAATAACTGTATATGTGGCATAAGCAAATGCTGCTAATAGTATTAAAATATCTCCAAATATTCTATTTAACACATTGAGATTCGGAGAAAACCCAACAACAATGACTATTGCTGTGAATGCTAACAATGAGCCAACCATCTTTTTCCATGCAAATCGCTCAGTTTTTAAAAAAGCGCTTGAAATGATTACGACCCAAACCGCATTTGTTGCGACCATGATACTGGCATCGCTCGCGCTGGTAAGAAGTTCTCCTATTAAATAACCTGCTTGATAGATCGTCACCGATAACAGTCCCATTAACGCTAAAATCTTCCAGTTCTTTTTTGCAAATTGCCAGTTTAAAGTTCCTTCCTTGAATCTAAGAATAAGAAAAAAACAAATAACAGCTAGGAAATAACGAATCACCGCAATCATGAATGGAGGGATAGTAGCTCCGCCAACTTCCTCTGAGACTAACCATCGCCCTAATGGCCACGTACCTCCCCAGATAATCGTAGTTAAGATCAATAACACATATGCTACGATTTCCTGCTTTCTATTAGCACCAATGGTCGAATTCACTATTTTATTACTCGTCAATGTGATAGTTTATAATGTGTGATCCTAAAATAATAATTATGGTAGCAAAAATAATAGAAGATTTTTATGTTAGAAAGAAATCAAAATTCATGGGAACTTTTGAGGAACGTTTAGCTGTCGTAAATGAGGAACTTTACAAGAAATTTGATAACAAGAAGTCCGAGGAGTTAATTAGCCAAATGAAAGCAGAATTCGAGAAAATTCTACCTGATATTCCCTATATTGGTGGACAAAAGAATCCTACCACTCTAGTCCTTGTTAAATGCGTGTCTGATCTCGCAATTTTTCGAATATTAGAGAAAGCAGGATTTTCATTTCGAGAGATTGGGGAATTTCACTATAATTATGTAATAGCAGCCCATAAAATTAGAAAGGAAGCTTTAGAAGAAGCGGGTAGAGATCCATCCGAATACCCTTTCGATTCTGTATATATGGACTACCAAAAAAAATTAACTGAAGAAACCCAAAAGAAGCTTTATCCAGACGATTGGGTAATGGATTTCGTAGAGGGAGATGGAATAACGTTTGAATGGGGTTGGGACATACAGGAGTGTGGAGTTCAAAAAGCTTACAAAAAATTGGGTAATGAGAAGTACCTTCCGTTTATTTGCTTAGGAGATCACTACGAAGCTGAAGGGTTAGGTTTTGGTTTTTCTCGGACTCAAGCTCTTGGATTTGGTGCTCCTCTTTGCACTCATAGATTTGTAAAAAATTACAAAACGCCTCGTGCGTGGCCACCTGATAAGTTAGAGGAGTTTAATGCCGAATTTTTTCAAGATAAATAATATTGTCAATTTTTTTTTCCGAGCTATTTTTCCTAGTATGGCGGCTTATTCAAAGCTTAAATCAAATTTTTTAACTTTTTATAAATTAAAAATATAAATTGTTTGTAATTTTCAATTGGATAATAGTAAAAACTTAAAAAGTGAGGAAAAATATGTTGTTTCAGCTAGATCTTTTAACACTAACGATATTTCTAGTGGTGCTTGCTGCTATAGGCACATCATTTATTCTATTTATAGCCGGGACTTTCATGATGCAAATGTATGCAAAATCGAAAACTTGGGATGATTCGTATAAATTAGCTTTGGAAATAAATATAATATGGTTGGTTTCAAGCCTTATTGTTGGTATTTCAATCAGTATTTTTGCTGGAGATAATGCGTTAATCGATATCATTAGGTTTGGGATTAATACGGTAGTTGGAATTATTATGGTTATGAAGCTTTATAAGAAGGCCCCTGGAGAATCGATTCATTTTGTTCTAGTGCTTCAGATAATTCTATTCATAATTGCAATAATATTTGGATATATCTTTAACGGATTAATCGCACTTGTTGTATTGGGTTAAACTTTATTTTTGGTAATGCGAAAAATGTTTTTTCTATTAACTGATGAGAATTTTTTTTTATTCTCTAATAGAAGCTCCGACAAAAAAAGAATTATTCTATTACGATATCTTCAGTTCTTAATTAGCGCATTAACTTTTTTGTTATTAGCGAATCAAAATCCGACTCATTTATCTGATTTTTATTAGAGCTATTTTTCCCTTTTGTCTTAGGACATATTAGAAAACCCGCAGAGATACTTAAGTTTTTAAATAAGTTATATAACTATTATTGTAGTTTAAGATAGTAGTTAAAAATATTAATTGAGGAGACGCATGTTTCTTAACTATAATAGTGAAAATCTGCAAAAGGAAGAATTTCAACAACACTTATATTGGTTTGAAACAGAATTTGACGAGATATTTCAAAATAAATCCGAAAGTCTAACCGAATTTGAAAAAAATTTAGCGAACTCTCTCCTCAATAAGCTATCTGAGTCAATTAACCAATGTCAGGATGAAAAACTTCTCTACAACCTAGTCACTACTCTAAATAATATCGAGAAAAAGCATCCTGAGCTGTTTTAAGTTAATTTTACCTACTTAATGTGTTATTCTAATGGTATACTTTTTTTTTAAAAAGATTTAATATCATATCTTTATAAATATATATAAGTTAGTTACAATTAATTAAAAAAAGCTTTGAATAGCATGGCACTAGATGAAATTAAAAACGGCGAAGTTATTGAGCTCGTTAATAAATATTTGGCTGAGCAGGATAATGATCAAGCGTTATCAGCCGTAAATAAGCTGTTGGATAGAGATCCTTCGAACGATCAAGCTTGGCTATACTTAGGTATTGTTAACCGACGTATGGGCAAATTGGATGTTGCCATTAAGAGTTTTGAAACAGCTACAGAATTAAACAACACTCTCATAGAAGCGTGGGGACTTCTGACAATTACATATTTAGATAAAGGTAAACTCGATAAAGCGCAAGAAATAATGAAAACTGCTGCTGAACTAAATCCTAACGACGAAAAAATACAATTTTATCGCGATAATTTAATTCGTGTCTATGAAAAATTTGGACCCTTTTTCTGAGATTTAATTTAATAGGATTACATGGTAATTATCTAAATTTGAACTAATATTATTAGTGAAAGCTTTGAGTGTTTTGTGGCAGTAAGAAATACACATGTTTGAGAGAGATAAGAATGAATATCGATGACATTTAAGGGAAAAACTACGATTGAAGGAAGAATTGTTGAAATTAGGGGGGGAGAGAAGCGCATTACTCGAGCCTACACTTATGGATATATGTCATTAACCGTTCGGGTGGGAATAGAAATGTATTCCGTATTAGTTAGTGCCTCAAAAATAAATTCCTATGGATTTTTGCCTCGCGTTGGACACTTTATCCGTGCCGAAGGAATTAAATCACCCGCCAATGATGGTTATCACGATTTTTCAATGAGCTATTTATCGTCTCTTGAACATATCGAACCACGAAAATAGTTTTCATTTATCTAAATATTCAAGTTTTTATCTTTAAAAATCTTTTACCGTTTAGTTCCACCAATTCCAAAGTTTCAATCTCTTGAAAATTGGATATAAAGTAAGATTTATTTGTTTCTGACCCTAATAATGATGGACTATGAACTTTTATAAATTTTTTTACAAAGAAGTACCTTCCTATGTAAGAACCAACTGACCACATGACAAGAAGTCGAGATTTTTTCTTTTGGAGTTGTAAACACCATTTATCTTTACAAATTTGTGAGCAAAAGTGATGGGTTTGTCGAGGTTGAGATATATTTACATGCTCGAGTATTTTCTTTTCAGGATTCCTTAGTGAATCGCCGCAGTATTCACAAATCATCTTTATTCAGGGAATAATTAATATTAATTCTTTGAAATTTAAGTTATACCACTTAAAAGCCGCACCTTTATTTAAAAGAAAAATTCTTGTAGAAAATTAAAAACATAACACATCCGAATTTTCTTTTATATACTCACAGTGATTTTTTTAATCATAAATACAATAATGGTGCTTGAAAATTTACGATCTTAAATTGAAAAGAAAAACTAACTTTAAGGATGGCTTTAATTTGAAGAGGGATTTTGAATACAAATCCCATCTATATGAGAAAAACATTGATATTGGGTGTTTTCACCCAAAAAATTGGGATATTATGATACGGACATACATAAAAAAGAGGTCTACATAATGAAAAAAATCCGAAATCGGGATTGGGGAAATTATAGGCATCCAGAATTCTTACGATCACTCAATTTCAGCGTGAACGAACTGAAATTCATTAGAATGTTTTTAAAGAGCGGTAGCGTAGGAGTAGTGAATGAAATTTTAAGAGAACGAAAATCCAAACAATATTTCACTCGCAAGTATGACTTATCTGATAGATATTATAAGCTAGAAAAGTTAAAGGTTTAAATTTTGAATGAAATTCCCTAACTCAATCTAATTTTCTCACGAGAATTGTTGACCATCTTTTAGCGTAATCATCCAGCGGTTTAATAAAATATTTAAGCCCTTCAGATTTGGTTCCTTTTCCCGCTATTTCAGCAAAAAGTATCCCACTAATTTCATCCATTTAGTAAATTCACTTAAAATACTCTTATAATTGAAAAAAAAAAGCGATTAATAAATTTAATTAATTGATTGTTCGATTTTTACCTTGAATCTTTGAGCAGACACTCCAATTCTCTCAGTTTTTCGCTTTTGAATGCTTTTTCGTCTTTCTTCCATAGTGTAATCTATTACATATTTCATTACACCCCCGATCGAAAAACCCGCATTACGATCAGCTTCTTGAATTTGTTTAAGAAAATTTACAATGATTGCGTCTGGGATTGGTCGTTTAAAGGTGTAAGGGATATTTTTTAGGGCTAATTCAAGTTTTTCAAGCTCTTGCTCATTCTTTTCGGATCTAAATTTACATTTCCAGGAACAAGTATGTTTTTCAAGTTTTTCGCTATAATCAAAAGAACCTGGAACTATATACATTGGGGCTGGACGCCATTGAATAGGTAACGGATTTTCTTCACCACTTTTATCTAGGCATTTTTTAAAAGAAAAATGTTCAATCGTGCTAACAATACTATCACAATTATTAGTTTCCGTCTCAAGATCACTAAATCCAACTACTAACATCGCAATTACATTTATCCCAGCTTGAGTTAAATTTTCGATTGTCTTCATATTCTGGTTAACGCTCGTACCTTTGTTCATTTCTTTAAGCTCTACATCAGAAAAGGCTTCAAAACCAACCCATGCGTCTTCAAACCCCGCCAATTTCGCTTTTTTAGCGAGTTCTGGAGTTATATTTGCTCTAAAGTGGGTACCAAATTTAATTTCTAATTTTTTTTTAATTAAGGCATCGCATAACTTTTCGAAATAGTTTAAATCATCGTTTATTAAAGATTCTCCAAAAAGCATGAAACTAGGTTTGTGTTTTTGTACGATTTCTTCTACATCTCGAATTACATTTTCAATCGAACGCGTTCTGAATCGAGGTCCAAAGAGATTCCACTCTGCACAGAACTTACACCGATTAGTACATCCGCGTGATCTATATGTCGAAGCGATTTGATAATATGTATCCAACGGAATATCGGTATAGTCGGGTGTCGGTAGCAAATCTATATCGATCTGTTCTCCCTTAGTAAACTGAACTAAACCTTTCTCATTTATACTCATTAGTCCTATAATCTCCTTTAAATCATTTCCACGCGCAATATCCAATAATGTTTTTTCACCTTCTCCAATAACTAAGCCATCGCAAACTTCCTTATCAAGGAATATTTTAAATGCTTTAAAAGATTGCGTGATAGTGGGACCGCCCCAAATTATTTTACATTCTGGATTGTGTAGCTTTAGGTAGCAAGATGAAATAACAGTTTCAGAAATGTTTAGGTAATTCAGCGAGAAACCAAGAGTATCAAACTCTTTTAACGACTCTAGAACTGTGTTTTTGCAATAATCTATCATGTTTTCAAAACGCTTTTTTGTTGTCTCGGGATTTTCGAACATCCTCGAGGAATAGTCGTTTAAAATATCTGGATACACACCATCACTTAATTTTATTTCCCGATTATTTAATATATCGTTTATTATTGGGAGTAATAGCGGTAAATCTTGATGGTTCACGATAAAATCGGTTAGGTTCAATTGGATAAGAGGATCGAAAACCACTTTAGGTAGGGTGTAACCAGTAGTTCTAAAATTAAATACTTCTACAGGAATAGAGTTTTGTTTGAGAAAAGCTTGTAAACAGGCAAGTCCGAGCGGAATTAAACGGTCGTTGATACACGATACTTTTACTAATGCAATTGTCATAATATTTATTTTCTCTTTATCTTTGATTTTTTATTAGTTTACAACGAAAATGAGTAGATATATAAAAAGGAAAAATTAAGGCATATGAAAAATCGAAGGAAGGAAAAAAAAAGCAATAAAATTAGATTAAATAATTGCAGAAGGAATCTTTATGTGTTCATTTCAGTTATTTCTTTTTCAATGGTATTGTATTTTTCTCTATCAAGAGGGATTTTTCTAATCAAAACCATGCTAATTCCAATAAAAATTAAAGCAATCAAGGAAAGCCCGATTTTATTTAAGAAATAGTAATCTTGCAATCCATCGAGAGGGTTGATGAAAATTGCTGAGAAATTGGTAATCATCTGTCCTAGAAAAACCCCAATAAAACCCGATATAGAATTAAATGTATAATTGAGACCAAAGTAGGTTGCTTCACACCTTTTGCCATTATTTAAAAAATAATGATCAATAATAATAGCTAAAAATAGCAATTTAACAAAACTTAACCCAGATAAGCTTGCATTAAATAAAAATGTAAGAATTAATCCAGAAACAAGATCAAACAAAAGGAGTAGACCAAGGGTAAATATTAAAAGAGCTAGCATCAGGATATTGAGGAGTTTTTTAATTCCAATTGAAAGGGATAATTTTCTCCAGTAAAGAAGAAACATAATGATAGATACGCTGGGAATGATATCCTTAAAGAATACAATAATTTCAACTAAAGAAGGGGTTATATTTTCTAAACTGATTGACCATATATTAACTAAAGCGCTTTCAATTAACAGTTCTAAAATTGTAATGAAGAAAAATGCTATCAGAAACCACTTGAATAATCTATTACTTGATGATAAAATCTTATAAGAAGAGTGTTCATTAGGTTTTGGTTTCTCTAATAATCGTAAGTACGGTTCATCGTATCCATACCTAAATAGTATTATTCCCCCAAGAATAATGAGCAAGCTAAAAATAATACCAAAATATATTTCTTCAAGTACAAAAAATACTTCAAGGATAACTATGATTAATGATGCTAAAGCCGAAAATCCCAACAGTAAAACAATAATCTTAGATCTTGAATTTGTATCTTGAAACATTTCAGGATAAAGGCTTATAAAATTGATATTAAAGATTATAGAACTGAAAGAGTAAATACAATGTATAATAACGAAGTATAAAATGTTTAGAAAAAGGTCAGTAAAACCAAAATGTAAGGGAGAAAAGTAATAAAGTAATGTCACCACGGACATCCCTACTATGCCAATTATCAAGTAATGTCTTCTTCTAGAACCAGGTTTTTTTTTATCGGAGAGATATCCTAATAATGGAGCTAGAAATGCTAAGATTAACGAAAATCCCGCAATTGATGCTAGATAAAGAATGAGATCGAAACCTGTTGCTCCTATAAGAAACAAATTAGTGGTAACAGATTTAAGAAGAGTCATAGTACCGAAAGTGATTAAAAAAGAACTTATAGCATATCCTAAAGAGAACTTATTAAATGAAATTTTAGAAAGCATGATAACTTACATTGAATTTTAATAATTTACTCAAGTGAGTTATAATTTCCATTGAAGGAATAGATTATTTAAATGTTGTTGAGTGTTTATCAAAAAGGAAAAAAATTAATAAATTTTATTTTTTTAAGATTCGCTTCTGGACCACATAGTGAGTTCTTAACGGGGAACTATGGGGAAAGATCGACTTGATTGCGCGATCGTTGTTTGCCCATATCGTAGTGCCTTCGAAGTAATTATATCCATACACAGCAGAAGATAAAGTTTTCCCAATATTGTGAAGCGCAGAGAATATGCCTTTTCCAGCGTACTCCTTTTTGATGATAACCGTATCAACGTTCATGTGCGTAAGCGGTTCTCCAGCCCACAACTGAAAAAGGTTAGGTTGGGCCATCAATAGTCCAACAAGGTCCCCAGAGAGTCTGTCAAACGCGAAAATGCATGTAGAGACGATATTCTCGAGATCAGCTGCTTTCCAGGTTTCCAAAAAGCCAGGTATATCAGCGAAAGTTTGAGGATCAAAATTAGGATTCAGAATATGAACTTTTTTAGCGGCTTGGTAAAATATCTCCATCATTTCTTCAAACCGAGATTGACCTCCTACAGCGTCAGCTAACACAGAATAAAAAGACTGCTGAGCTAAATTCAATATTTCCCCTTTTAATGCTTTTATTTCATCGAGCGGTAAAAAGCGAATTATAATGTCGTCGTCTAATTCTTTTCCTTTCTCCCAGACTTTCACGAACGCGTCTACGCATGAGTATTTGGAGTCAATCTTGTATCCTAATTCCTTTAGATAAACAAGAACATTTGAACCTGGATCGTTATATGCAACTCCACTCATCATTGGAGAAGAAAACCCTTCGGTCTGCCAGCCAATTCCCCCAATAATTTTGGGATAATTCACAGGACCTCGAAGCTTTCGAAAATTGTTCTGTCGAACGAAATTTTCACACTCATTCATGAGCTTTTTGCATGAAAGAAAGTTTTTAGCATGAAGCCACCCAAAAGTCGGGCATGACATTCCGTAACTTTTGTACTCACTGTCTATTTGACAAATTACGAATCCCGTTAAGATTCCGTTCTGAGTAGTATAAAAAAATCTAATGTTATAGTCTGGTCTCGAAAATTTTTCTGTAATATAATCTAAAAGTTCTAAAATAACCACAAGTCTTAGCCTTTCGTCAGGAATGTATAAAAGCTCAGTTAAAACAAACTGAATTTCCGAAATGATTCGAGTTGAAGCGACAATAAGCTCTTTTGCAATCGTTTTTTCTAAACTAATTTCCATTTTTCATCATTTTTTTAATTTTTTTAGATTTAAGATGTTAATATTCTTAAAAAGAAGGATATATTTAAAGAAAAAAATCAAAATTCGCTAACTTTGTAACTCGTTCCACTAAATTCAAAAAATAATTAGGAAAATCCAAAGATAAGAGCTACAAAACTATTTAAAGTTAATGCTATAGTTAAAACAATAATTATTTTATATCTGTATACTTCTTTCTGTTTGGCAATTAATTCTTTTCGTTTTATTCGGTCCTCCATGTTATCTCTAAATAACCTTTGCCGTGAAGCCTCAGTTTTTCCAGCATATGCTAACATTGCACCCTCTTTTTTATCGCTAGGAGTAGTAACAGCAGAAAATTTATACGATTTTATAAGATAAACAACAGAAGGGAAAAGAAGTAAAGCGTAAGCTACTGGATGAGCAGCTATAGTAGAAAGCATAGAATAGAAAATCATGAGTGCGATAATTGAAAAGAAGAGATTATTAAAAGCAAATGCTCTAATGAGATAGATATTAAATGGGTTCCGTGATTTCCACAAGAAAAAAACAACAAACGCAAAAAGAACTACTACAATGATAAATATTAAAGAAACTATCCAATTGTATAAAAGAAAGATAGCAGTTAAGGACATACATAGTGTGTGGAGGAATGTAAAAACTATATCTAGAATTTCATATTTATCTCTTGGAAGATCATTCATATATTTCAACTATCGAATTCGATATATAAATGTTGTTAGTTAAGTTAAAGATTGATTTGTAGATTTAACATATTTACTAAATCTTGACCTACCGGAAGAAATTCAGCTTGTGGAACCTTTCCCTCGAAATAATTAAACACCACATAATCCTCGAACGATTTGTCGTCTTTTTTGAAATTCCAGCATGGTACATATCCCCTCGCCCTAAAACCAAATTCGTAAAATAGTTGTTGATGTTCAGGATTAAGCGCAGACACAAACGCTTCGCTGTATCGTATTGAGCTTTCTTTGATCACTTTTAAAAACTCTTCTAAGTACACATATAGTTCTTCTAAAGATTCTATGTGATACTTGGTTTTTTCGAGGTTCTGTATACAGGGCGTGTGAAGAAACGAAAAATATGATTTTGTTCCTTTGATAAAAAACTGGTAATATTGGTAACCGTACTTGTCCTTGATCACATCTTTTCGAAAGGATTTCTGAAACACTTCGATCTTTTCGTAATTAAGCTGAATATCTGGACAAATTAAGTTAAATCCGCCAAGTCTGTAAATGTTATCGCAGTGGAGAAAGCTATCGAGCGCGTTTCTAATTAATTGGGGCGTTTGAGAATCTCGATATTCCTTAAGCGCTTTCTCTCTGAAAACCACGCCCATTACATCCGATTCTACTTGATCGAAAAAGACATCTTTGTTAGGAAAGAATGCCACGGTGTTTATCCCGCATACAGAAGTTATGTACTGGGAGGCTGCATGTGCGGTTCTGTTCTCGCAATACCACATTAATATTTCGTCCTTGTAGGTGCTCCACATCCACGCGTACGATCCGATAATCGCTTTGGTAACGTCGATAATTCCTTGATATTCTTTCCGGATCATAAATCCACCCGTGTAACCCTTACGGTGCTCAAAATCCAACGCACACCGAAAGCACCCGACAACATCATCCTCAATCTTGAAGAGAATAAAGTGGTGCTCGGAGCTTTCGATCATTTTCTTCACTTCCCGCGGGTCTTCTATCTCTTTGTACGGGTAAGAACCTTCGTATACTTCCTTGCATATATTTGCAATCTCAAACGCGTCTTTAGGCTTTGCTAAAAATAGCGTGGGGCTAATCTTGTCCGAACCTAAACTGCTATCTATGGTAAAATCTAACTCCATACCTTTCTCCAGATCTAGATCTAAAACATCTTCAAAAATGTCTAAGAACTCATCTACTGATTTCGGATTTAACTTCTTGTAGGGAATAATTGGACATGGTATTGCTTCTTGTGTAATCATTTTTTTCGTTGTAACTATATAATATTGATAACTCTAACTATACAACGAATCTATATAAAGAAAAAAGTGCGACAAGAAGTTTTATGTCCGAATATAGGACTTGAAAAGAAAGAAACATAAAGGTGATTTTCAAAAACTAATATCGAGATGACCGATAATGGCTACCCAAACATGCATCGTTAGTAATGATGGTGTGTGAAGCTTTGGGGAGAATGTACCTTCAGCATTTAGCTATAGAATGGTCTGAGGGGCTAGCCAAGGAGCCTATGGGAAATTAACGTGAAGGTGCGATAAACCTCGTTATTATAAATCGGCGAAATATAGCTGATACGCCGAGACCAAAATGGTGAGTTGTCAGGTAGAAATGGTTTTTTCTCATTTCTTTGTTATCCATTGTGCAACCGGGGGAAAGTGCCTCTCTAAGGGCTCTGTTGAAAGTCGGACATAAGGAACTTGGTAAACCCAATAAGTCCCATATATGTATGCGTTATGGTATCCTGACCGTGAGGAAAGGGGAAGACTTAGTGGGCAGAGGATGCTGGAAAAAGCGAATGCCATGCTGTAATGGTATGGATAGGGCTGCAGTCTTGATTAAACTACCGAGATACCCAACTTGAAAGGGTGCTGACTTCCTAAGCAGGTCTCAACGAAAGAAACATATTGAAAAATCTTAACTGGAGGTGAAGTTAGACGATGTGTGAAAGCATTGAACAGAACAAAGGGCGTGTGGTAGATTGGGATAGTATCCAATGGGATATTCCCAGACGACACGTAAGACGGTTTCAAGAACGAATCTTTCGAGTTGAGGCGCGAGCCCCGTGCGGGGAAACTCGCACGCGGGGTTCCTAAAAGAGGAAGAGGATAGTGATATCCTCTCCTTATTTAACA
>CAZDTP010000011.1:0-78233 GCA_964508365.1 uncultured archaeon | reverse complement strand
AAATATTTTTTTAATTTAGAAGAAAATGAATCATTGTTCTCATTCTTTTCCATGCTTATCAATTCATTTTATAACTTTTAAGTAATATCTATTTTAAATTTCTATACTAATTATTTTTTATCTTTTTCTAAAAATTTAATTCAGTGGGGATAATTCGATTATTTCAAACATTTTTTTTTGAAAAAACGGAGATTATTTAATCATAAAAAACCAAATTATTTCTAATAATCAAAAGTAAAACATACATTTTAATATTAAAAATGGACACGGTAAGAAAAATGAATGATAACACAAGTAAGCCGAATGTTAAAAAACTAATCCTGATCGTTATTGTAATTTGGGTAATTCTTAGCGTAATATTTGGATTTTATGACTTGGATATTTCAATAGCAGTTGTAGATGAAACATCTATTTGGGGTAATTTTGGGGCAGATTATGGTGAAATTCCTGGCTATGCGTTAATTGCTATCGCCTTAGCAACATTACTTGGGAGTCTTTTTACAAATTTAAAAATGCAAAAAATTCCAGGTTATGTAGGAATTATTGTTGGCGTTTTATTTATTCTATTCATAAATGATGAAGATTATGTTAACATTGGATGGAGCTTGATTTTTTCATTACTTATTTATATTGCTATTACTTGGAATAAAGACTGGAAACGCTATAGAAATATTTCTGGGGTAATTGCTCTTTTAGCTGTATTAAATCCTTTATTATTTGTCCAAATAACTAAAATACTTTGTGGAAGAATTCGTTTTAGGGATCTTGATCCGGGCTATACCAATTTTACTCCTTGGTTTTTGCCACCAGGTATAATTGGAGGGGGCAGTTCGTTCCCTTCAGGACATGCAGCAATGGGTTGGATGTTTCTACCACTATTAATAGCTGTTAAAGACCGAAAAATTAAGGATCCCCTAAAAGTATTAATTACCGTATTAGTAATTGGATGGGGTTTATTCGTAGCACTCTCTCGGATAGCCGTCGGCGCACATTATGCTTCTGATGTTCTCTTTTCAACCGGCGTTGCGACAATTGTTACGATATTTTTCTATTCTAAATTTTATAATAAGAGAAAATAAGACATTAGATTAATCTCCTAAAATTCTCTTTTTTTTATCGTAAAATAAATTTACTGTGAGGAACAAAAAAAGTGAAAGAAATTTTAAAAAATGTATACCATGTTGGGGACTCAGGTTGTTCAGTTTATTTAATAAACACAAATTCGGGGGAAGATCTAGTTTTAATCGATTGTGGAATGAGCCTTGATCTCATTAATAAAATTAGCAAAGCAGGACTAAACCCAAAAAATATCAAACACTGTATTTTAACTCATTTTCATATAGATCACACTGCAGCTTGTTCAGACTTGAAAAAAATGAATAAACAGGTAAAATTCTATGCTCATGAATTAGACGCAGATCCGATTGAAGAAAAGGGTCATGATAGTAAAACAGCAGCCTCTTGGTATGGAGTTGAATATAAGCCAGTGAAATTAGAAAAAAGATTGAAGGGTGATTTGGAAAAGATTCAATTAGGTTTATATGAATTCCAGTGCATTCATACTCCGGGTCATACCCCAGGATCTATTTCTATTCTAGTTGAAATTGATGATATCAAAATTCTATTTGGACAAGATATCCATGGGCCATTCTATAAATCGTTTGGTTCCAATCTTGATGATTATCAAAAATCAATGCAGAAGCTTTTAGATTTAAACGCGGACATTTTATGCGAAGGTCATTACGGTGTAATAAAACCAGCCAGCGAAGTGAATCGTTTTATTAGGAGTCATATGGATAGTAATCGTCCCTAAATTTCTTTGGAGTTATAACAAAAGTGTAAACATACCATCCTATTTTTAAATATATTAATGATCTCACTGTTTTTAAAAAGCTTTATATCCTTTTGGATTTAATATTTCCTTATTAAAATTTAAATTGAGTGTGGGAAAATTTTGCTTAACAATCTACTTGAGTCATTCAACCAAGCAAGAAGAATATTTGAGTACGATTACATTTTTTTCGATAGTTTTTTTCTTGCTATTTGGATTGCCATCATGATTAAGTATAAAAAATGGAATCCATTAAAATTTGGTATCTTTACAGGATTTGTCGTGTATTTCATTGATTCTATTGTTTGGTTTAACTTACCAGCGGGCAATAGTTACCCCATAGGTACTTATATTAGAGAATATTGGATTGGAGGTGTTTATATGCCTCGCCCTCTGGGAGATTATTTTTGGATTAAATTTGGAGCAGATTTTATGATGACATTTTCTTATGCGATGTTTGCTTTCGGGTGGTTATGGATCATGTTTGAGAATTTTTTTAAGAAGAATTTAAAGGAGGCATTACTATTTACACTATTATACTTCACATTTTGGATGCTAATACCCTTATTTTCACTGATAATTCCCTTAAATGACACCTTAGTAGATACTGTTCGCTATATGGATACTCAAATGATTGCTTGGAGCATCAATCTTATAGTAGGGTATTTATTTTTGTCCCTAGTTTATGGTACAAATAAATTTGAAAGTAAAAAACCAAAAACAATTCTATATGTTTTCGTAGTTGGATGCGTTGGAGCTTTTTTCATGGAATTTCCCCTTTTAGTATTTCGTATACGACCTACAGGTGTTTTATTCTTATTATACGATGTTTTATTAATGTTAAATCAAGGAGCTCCATATCTTTATGTGTTATACGATAAGATTTTACCACGGTTGTTCGTGAAAATAAGAAAAAAACCTTATAAGGAAATTGAAATAACCGTATAATGTAATAAAAAAAAGTAATTTTAATATTATTTCATTTTAGTCTTGATCATTTTTATGTTGTTTCTAAGAACTTTCACGATTGGTAATTTTTCAGAGCCAATTTGAATTAGAATGTTTAAGGCATCTTGATGATTTTTTAACGCTTCAGCGTAAGATTTTTGTTCTAGATAATTCAACCCTAATTTGTAATAAGAATCAGCTATTCCTACATTATTTTCAAGATCTTCGTAAATTTTAAGGGCTTGGGTGCTTTTTTTCCATGCTTCGGTGTATTTTCCTTGATAAAGAAGTGATGAACCAATATTATTTAAGTATTTCGCGTTGGATTGTCTATTTTCGCTTTTTTCAGCTATTTGATTAGCTTCTTCAAAGCGTTTTAATGCAACCGGATAATTGCCCTCATCAAGATAAATTAATCCAATGTTATTAAGACTTTCTGCCTTTCTGGTGAAATTTTGAAGCTCATTATCAATATTGAGAGATTCTTCAAAGCTTTTCAAAGCGTCAAGATATAATCCTTGATCTCTATAGATCATTGCGGTATTATACAAATTCTCTGCTTTTTCACTTGAAGGTCCTAATACTTTAAAGAGTTTTGTTCCTCGATCGTACCATTTAAGAGCCTCTATATAATCTCCTTTATCTTGGTATACAAGGCCTACCTTATTTAAACAATATGTTTTCCCTATTAAATCTCCTACTTTATCAAATAGATCGAGGGCGATATTATAGCGTTTAAACGCATCTTTATACACACCCTGTTTATGAAAAAGAGCACCTATAGTACATAAGATTCGAGCTTTCCTCTCGTCGTCATAAATTTGATCAGTTATTTTAAGTGCTTCACTGTTCCACTTTAGCGCTTCAGAATAATTATCTAATTCTTGATACACTAATCCAATACTCTCAAAGCAATCTGCAATTCCTTCTAAGTTTTCAATTTCATCAAAAAGCTTGTATGCTTGTTGATACCACTTTAATGCTTCTTGAAAATGCTCTTGAGCCTTAAAAATATCTCCAATCTTTCGTATAATAATCGCTTGGTTTGTAAGATTTCCTAGTTGTTCCTCAAGCTCTAGAGCTTCTTTGTATCTATCCAATGTTTCCTTGTATTTTTTACTGACAAAGAATATATTTCCGATGCTAAGTAGCCTATACGCCTTTCCCTTCATATTTCCTAGTTGTTCGTCGATATTTAAAGCTTCTTCGTACAAGTTTAGTGCTTCAAGATATTTATCCTCGTCGTAATAGATATCCCCTATGCTCGCAAAGATATCGGCTTTAATTTCAAGGTTACCTAAACTTTCTGCGACATAGATTGCTTCATTATATCTTCTTACCGCTTCGGGATAATGCTTCTGAGCTTGATATATTTCTCCTATAATACTAAGAATTTCCACTTGTTCTTCTAAATGCCCTAGTTGATCTGCAATCAATAACGCCTCTTCGTAGCGCTTTAAAGCCTCTATTAAATCCCATTGTTCCCGATAAATCTTGCCAGTTATTTTTAAGCACATTGCTTTCTTATATAAATTACCGATTTGTTCAGATATTCTTATAGCTTCTTCAATCATCTTTAAGGCTATATCATTTTCTTCTACATAATGATAATTTATTCCAATTAAATGAAGACTTTCAATTTGCCCCTCCATATTGTTCTGATTTCTATAGAGATCTAATGCTTCTTCGAACTTCTGTTTAGCTTGAGGATAATCGCCTTGATCTTGAAAAATTACTCCCATCCGGTTAAGAAGATCTGCTTTTTTTTCAGTTTTTCCAATGTCTATAACAATTACTAGAGCATCATTATATCTGTTTAATGCCTCTTGAAAATTAGCTTGTTCAGCATAGAGATTCCCAATGTTTTTTAAAGTATCAGCTGTCCCCTCAGGATTATCAGTTATCCCGTAAAGCTGAAGAGCTTCCTGGAAGTTTTTAAATGCTTCTGAAAAGTTTCTTTGATCGAGAAAAATTTGTCCAAGAGCAATCAAAGTGGAAGCTTTATTGTTTAAATCTTCTAGTTGATTATATATTTGCAGAGCTTTCTCGAACTTCTTTAACCCTTTTAAGTATACTTTTTGTTCCTTGTAAATTAGTCCCATCTTTATAAGAACATCAACTTCTCCTCGAATATCTCCAATCTGGTTAAAAAAGTTTAAAGAATCTTCAAACCATTTTAGCGCATCAAAGTATTTATTCTGATTTTGAAAAATAGTCCCTATTTGGCACATAAATTTAGCCTTTAAATACACATTTCCTAAACTCTCAGCAATTTGAAATCCTTCTTCAAAGTAATCAAATGCTTTAACATAATTCCATTGATCCCTATAAATTATTCCTATAGCGTTTAAGGCATCCAACTCTCCTTCAATTCCACCTAAAAGTTTGTAAAGCTTAAGTGATTCATTACATTTCTCCAACCCAGTGAGAGAATCTCCAATTTCATGAGTTAATCGTCCAATTATATTCAAAATCTCTGCTTTTTGTTCGATATCTTCTAATTGTTCGGAAATTTTTAATGCGGTTTGAAGGTACTTTAAAGCTTCGCTAAAATCTTTTTTTAAATAATAGATTCTCCCCTTAAGCTTCAAATTTAATGCTTTTTTACTAAGATTTTCAAATTTCTCATTAATTTTTATTGCTGATTCGAAATTCATCAAAGCCTCTTCATATTTATGTTGTTCTTGATAAATTAAGCCTAGATTGTTGTATATATCTGACATTTGTTTGAGATCTTTATTTTTTTCAATTTCCTTCAGTGCTAAATCAAAATTTTTTATCGCATCGGAATATTCTCTCTGTGCTTGATGCACAAAGCCGATGTATTTAAAAATCAACGCCCGTTCCGGCATTAATTTCGATTTAATTTGAACTTGTAAAGATTTGCGTAACCAATCTAATGCGTCCCCATAATTTGATTGTTCATAGTTAACTATCCCCATTTCCATTAGAGATATTGCTTTCCAATGGTTATCTCCAGATTCATCACTTAACTGATATATTCTCTCCAAACACCGGAGAGCGTCGATATAATTCTTAGTTTCAAAATAAATCTTATTAGAGATATATAGCTTGGTTAATTCGGAGGGTTCATTAAGTTTATCCTTAAGCCAATCGGCTAACTTCAATTCAAATTTTTCCTTACTGATTTCCTCTTTTTTATCTAGAAGATTCTCCAGAAATTTAGGTGTATTAGTGTTTAACCGAAATATGTTAACAGAACCATTTAATCTTTTAATTTCCATAAGTTGTTGATCTAAATCATCCAAACTGCTTAAATCCCTGTTCTCGGGTTTGTTATATTCATAGAGGTCTCCTTTAGTTTTACTGTTTGCATTATGATTGATCCATATCAAGTTTTTCAATGCTTTCATAGTTTTAAGAGTTGAAATAAGATCATTATCATTTTTTCCTGAGTACCCCATAATTATCAGTGTACGTTCATTTGAAATCCGTTCTATCATTTGAGCTTTGAACGGCTCTAACTGAATGATATTGTTCTTATCTTGGTTTGATCCAATTAGCTTTAAGGTATTAATAAAAGACTCACGGGTATCTTCTCCGGTGATTATATTTTTGGGAGAGCTGTGAAGTTTGTAAATGGGAATTCTTTTATTTTTATACAATTTTTCTGGATCACTGAACTTTTGGTAATCTCTTTCAGTAATAACTGGAACTATTTTTTTTTTAGGATAGTCTGTTTGAAGTAGAGCATGCTCTATTAAAGAATCAAAGTTTGTTGTTATAACATAATGTCCTTTTTTGAGCATTTCACCTAAAACAAAATGTTCGATATTAGGTTTATCGCTTTCCAAATAAAAATCTAAAAATGTAAAATCATCATGGAGCGAATTATGTATTATCCCTAATAAGGTCTCAAAGCTTAATTCTTGAATGCTTAGAATTTTTTCACCCTCAGATCTAGTACAGGAAAACTTAATTAGTGCTTTCATCATATTACTAGCTGAAGGCAATTGAGACGGTGAATCAACTGAAACTCCTGCTCCAACTAAGAAAGTAAGCTTTTCTTCTGATTTGAATAACTCATTTATATTTAAATTTGATTTTTTTATAGGACTCAAATTATTCTCACCCATTAAAAAATTGCTTGTAGTAAGTATCTTAATTCTTTTTTGTTCTTAAAAAATTTTGCCTTATGAATAATTCAATATTTGATATTCATCGTAATAAGTTAAAAAAAATTCTTAATCATTTCCTTGATTTCGTTAAATTCATCTTCTTTATAAGGCTCGTGTGCCATTCTACTGATAATCATATGTTCAACATTTTTTAAAGGATTTCGGATGTATTCGTTAATCTCATCCATTGGAGTAATGCGATCATCACTACCACTAATAATTCTAATTTTATCTACATTTACGCCCTTGATTATTTCTTTAATCTGATATTTTTTCTGTTTCAACTCATTTTTCGTCATTTCGATAAAATTATCTACATCTTGTATACCTTTTACATATCCAGGAAGGAATCGGTTAATATAATGAAGTGATTTTGAGAAGTCAATGTGGTTTATATGCTTTTCTAAATTAATAATCGGGCTCAATAATAGCAATTTATTAAAGAATTTTACTCTGCTCGCCAAAATGAGAGCAGTATAAGCCCCAAAATCATGAGCAAGAATGTTGATATTATTCTTTTTAAATATTCCTTTTTTTACCATTAAATGAATAAACTCTATTACCTTTAAACCATCGGATATCTGAGATGAGATCGAGATTTCCCCTGGAGTAAAATTATACCCTCTAAAACTCATAACCAAAAAGGAATAACCCATATCAAGAAGGTAGCTGTAGTTTTCAATGATTTCACTTAATGGGGAGAGTTGCGGAAATCCATGAAAATAAATAATTAATGAGTAGGGTTTTTGATAATGATCTGGAGGAAAATATAATAAACCCTTAAAAATTTGGTTTTCATTATAAAATTCAACCTCTGAAATTTCGTAGTTTCCGTCGTACTGCTTCTCTTTAAATTCCATTCAATTTCCCTTTAATAGTAGTTTAACAAAAATTTATCTAATTTAATTAATTGTATTAGATATTAGAATAATTCCATTAATACTAAGCTCGTATCAAAATGCAATTTGAAGATTGGCACACTCACAATTCTCTTTGCAGACATGCCGTTGGTTCAATTGAAGATTACATAAAAATGGCTATTGAGCGCGGTCTGAATCTTATCGGAATTAGTGATCATTTTCCTTATGAATATTTAAGATCAGAAATTCCTTCTCTTGAGGATATTCCCTATGAAGGTTACGCAATGCCCACAAATGATTTAGAAAATTATATCCTTCAAGTAGATAATCTAAAAGAGAAATATATGAATCAAATACATGTAAGGTCTGCTTTCGAGATTGATTTCTTTAAACATCAAGACCATTTACTCAACAAATATCTAAAAAACTATATCAATGAATTGGATTACATTTTGGGGTCTGTTCATGTTCTTTTTGGAAAAGCAGGCATATTCGCATTCGATGATGGGCGTTTCTTAAATAAATATAAAGAATACGAAGTTAACGATGAGATTTATATAGAATTCTATAATTCTCTGCAAGTTATGATTAAATCACCCACATTTGAATTAGATATTGTCACCCACTTCGATTTACCAAAAAAATTTGATAAAAGAGTTGAAGATAAAGATAGGGTTATGGAAAAAGTAATCGAAACTCTTGAATTTGTGAAAAAACGTGATCTTACAGTAGAAATCAATACTAGTGGCTTGAGAAAAAAAGTTAAGGAACAATATCCTAGTATAGACATTATAAAAATTATTTACGACTTGGATATCCCTATATTATTAGGTTCAGATGCTCACATGCCAACTGAAGTAGGTTACGAATTTAAGAAGATTACTAAAATGTTAAAAAATATAGGCTTTACTCATTTTGCACATTATAAAAAAAGGAGAAGAACATTTATCGAAATATAATTCAATATTAGATTAGTGAATAACATTAATCTAATTTTCTTGCTCGTAACCATCCTTCCATAACGAGACTTCGTAGTAATCTTTGATGTTTCACATCCTTTGTGTGAATCACTAAATTATTATTTTCTTCTTCTCCGATTATGGAAAATAATAGTTCTGCTCCATCACGATCTATTAAGAATCTATCCTTGTCTTCATACATTCGAATAGTTATGTTATCAAGGCTTTCAAATTCCATTAGTAATTGTTCGTCATCCTCAAGACTAGGGTCAATATAACATTGAATTTTCATATTTACAGAGGATCTTACTTCATATAAATGCAGATCTTGTAAATCTTTAATGTCGGGAACTGCAATAGTAACATTATGAACAGCATTAGAAAGTATATCTCGAATTTTTTTCAATATAACCTCTTTAGGAATCTCAACATATGTCCAATCAATGATTTGAGGATTTGAGCTCGAAGCAAGGTCATTTCTTAATTTTTCGTTTTCAGCCTCTAACGCATCAAGATCTTCTTCTTGTTTTTCTAACTCTCCCTTCAAAATGTCCAGTTTATTCTTATATTCTTCTAATTCATCTTCTTTCTCAGCTATAATATCTTTATCAACAGTAGAGGTATTTAATAGTTTAATTTTTTCATTTAGAGCTCTAATACTCTTTTCCAAATCTTTAATTTTCTCGTTTTTTATTTGCAAGGAAGTATTTAATGTGTCATTGTGCTGTTCTTTTAAATTCATCGAGTCTATCATTGTTTTAATCTGATCTTCTTTTAGTTCCAAAGATTTGGATAAATTATTTATTAATTCTTCTTTACTCTTTAATTTTAAATCGTACTCCTCGAACTTTCTCAATGCATTTTTGAGCTGATCTCGTAGATCGAGAATAATATCGTCTTCTCCCATCTTTTCTTATCCTAAAAAACTTGAATTTTCTTTATATTTTAAGAAATATAATAAAAGAAATGCTTTTTAATTCTTAGGTAATTGATATTTTTATTTCAATCTCGAGTTGCAAAATTGAATAAAAAAGCTTACTTAATAGAATCACTCTTCTTAATTTTCTTTCTTTTTTCAATTTCTCGAAATATTTCATTCATTTTTTCTATATCACTTAGGTAAGTTATATGATATCTGCCTACATTCTCATTTATTACATCGTGATCAATTATTTCTATTCCTTTCACTCGAGATTCGCTCAAAATAGATTCATTAATAGCATTAATTAAAGGTTTAGGTATTTGATTATTAAGTGGTGATAATCTCTTCGCTTTTCCCGCTGCTAATATTATTACATATGCATTATTTATGATTTCCATAAAAGAATATGTTTAAATTTTATTCCTATTACTATGATGTTAATATTAAAACTTAAAGAATTTGAAGATTTCCATGTCTAAAGAGGACAATATTGAACTATTAAGTCAAGAATTATCAGAATTATTAAACAAAGAAATAAAAGATCATAAGAGCATTCTTGGAATTTCTATTTCCACGCATGGAGGCACTCATATCGTTAGCGATTTAAAAGATGACATATTAATGACTAAAACCGAAATCTCTGCAGCGAGTAGTAGTTTAGTTTTTTTATCTTCCAAAATGCTACACGATTCTTTAAACCAAAAAAGCTCATATACCTTAATAACAGGGAAAAAAAGGATTATTTTATCAATGCTCACTGATTTTATGGCACTCATTGCCTATTTAGACCGTGAATTAGCAGAACTTGAAGGATTAGATTTTTACATACGGTCGCTAAGAAAGTTCGCTATAAAAATGTCAGCAATCATAGAAACGAGTGATCTCATCAAGGAAGAAATCTTTGTGGCTCTTAAAAGAGCAATTCCTAATGCGCTAGTCATTGCTATCATCACCAAAGATGGTTTACCCATTAAAGTTCAATCTACTATGCCAGAACCGATTATATCCGCAATGACTTCCGCAATCTATAATTTAGCAGGAATTTTATTGGATGGAGGTCTAGAATTCTCGATAATTGGTGGAGATCATGGTTCGATTATTATCCACGAATTAGACGAGAGCAGAATACTTGCAATTGCTGTGGCTGAAGGAGATGAGAAAGTCCTAAGAAATTATATAGCTAAAATCAAAATGATTATTAAACAATAATTCTTAGGCTATTTAATTATCTGCTTTATCTTATCTACTACTTTTAAGCTACCTAAATAAGATTCAGAAAAAGATTTAGCCTTAAATAAAATAGTACAAACTGGTTCGCTTTTATAAATGTTCTTAACTGATTCTGACTTATCGTGAATATATTCCAAGTCGTTGATTTTATTTAATAGATTTTTATTGATTTCTTTAGGAGCAAAGAAAATCATCTTGGTTGTAAAATTTTCGATTTTCGCATCCTTCAGCGTCTTTTTAACGAATTCCCATCCCTTGTCTGTAAAACTCTTTATATGCAAATCTAATAAATTTATGTTCATTGCCTCTTCAGAAGCTCTAATTGATCCTGGAATTCGGGGATTGATCTCCATTAAATATGGATAGTGGTTTCTTAGCACGAAATCGAATCCATTTATTCCCTTTAAACCTAACTCGGCTGATAGTTTCAACGAAATATCAACTATCAGTTCTTTTTCTTCTGCGAATACATTAGCAGGAACAACATTTCCGCAATACATAAATTCTTTTGGAGCATTAAGATACTTATCTCCAATTATCTGATGATTTACCGAAATTAAATTACTTTCAATTCCATTAGATATTGTCGTACAGCTAACTGGATTCCCCTCGATATATTCCTGAATCAGCCAATCTTTTGGTTCAAAGGTTCCTTTACTAATAAGGTTGATGGTGAAAGCGAGATCGAATTTATTTTGTATTTTATACACATTTGTTCCACCAGAACCACTCTTCTTCTTTAAAATAATTGGATATTCTAACTTGTTAAAGTCGGATTTAAAATCATCGAATGAAACTGTTAGTGGTACGTCGTAACCTTTTTTTTTTAAACAATTTAAAATGAATTCGATATTTCGGCTTTTTTTAATCACTTCTAATTCGTTATTAAGGTTATGAATATTGTACTTCTCTCGTTTTATCTCTTTTAAAATAAGAGCTCTCTCTTCTATATGGTCGTCTAAACCACTTCCAATAATCAGGTTTCCGATTTCAGGATACTTGCCTAAAAGTTCCAAAATTAAAAGGGGGAGGTATTCACTATAATTATTTTTAACTAATTCATAGTTTACGTTTAATTTCTTAGTAAGAATTAAGCAGTCTTTAACATAAGGATAAAGGTCTAAATCACCAAAGAAATCAACCGCATATACTTTGTATCCCGCTCTGCTTAAGGAATAAACTAACGGCCGGGTGTTAAATCCAGCAACTAAAACTGAAATTTCTTTTAAATCCATTTAAAGTAATATATTTGTAGAAATTTAAGAATTTAAGTAAAATCTATAGAATTTTCTTTAATTCTAAAATCAAGTTTTTAGGATTCACTCTATCGAATTGGAATATTTCAGCGTTTCCATATTTTTTAAAATTCCTTTTTATCTGATCTGCTGCAAATGTGTTAACTCCTAACGCCCTTGTAGCATATGATTTCTTAGGTTCTAACACCACCATATGTGCTCCTTTTTTCGAGAGTTGTTTTGTTAACGCTTCTAATTCATTAACGATTAAAGTGTAATCTGTTTGGATTTGAGCGATCAAATCGGGGTATTTGTAGGAAATATTCGCTCCTAAATCGCTACAAACAAAAACGACCGGAATTATGTTTCTATTCTTTAGCTTTTCAGCATCAATCAATTTTAAGCATTTTGTCAAAGCTGCGGCCATAGGAGTATAAGACTTACCTTCAACTTTTTTGAGTTTGTTTACAGCAGATTTAAAGTAAACGGTAGGCGTCTGAAGAACAACTGCTTCTTTCGCTCTAAAAATTATTAAACTTATTTTATCCTTTTTTCTGTAGCCTTCACGTTGGAGAGAAAGAATAACATCCGTCATTTGTTTGATTACATAATACATTGAAGCTGAGCTATCGAGAACAAAGAAAAGTACTAAAGGAGCTCGATACTCGTAAATTTTATCCATTAAATCGTATTTGTCAAATTTAATAGGAAATTCAATATCTGTTTGGTTGTATATCGTATTTTTTAAATAATTCCGTATGGTTGCGTCGAGAGCAATAGTTTTGGGTCGATTAACGGGTCTTCTATACGATACATATCTACCTTTTTGAGAAGAAGCGATTTTTATGCGCCTTCCAATTCCTCTACCGCCATAATCCGAAACTTTTCTATCTTTTCTGATATTATCCAATACGGAGGTCATTTTGGCTTCCATTTTATAAATTAATGGTAGCGATTCGTTTCCTGTTTCAAAAAATTTAAATTCTCGTTTGTCATATTCTGGTATATCTTTTACTTTCCAACCTCCAGCAGGAGAAGGGTTCCGTTTCTTATTATCTGGGTATTTGGGTGCAGGTAACTTCTGTTCTTTTGTTTCCGGGATATCGACTTTTTTAGGATCAACTGATTGACGTTTGAATTCCTTTTGCGGTGTATCGTCATGCTTCAAAGGTCCTTCAGTTTCTTTATTTGGCCTATAGGTTTTTGGATCCTCGTAGGCTTTTTGTATCTTCCCGTAAACTTCAACTATTTTTGCTTTGACTTCTTGTGGCGTCATTTCGTAATGAAGCGACCTTATCCTGTGTTCGAAAACTAAATCCATTGCTGCGTTTAAATCTTCTTCTACAACTTCAGTTCTTCCCTTTAAAGCAGCGTGGGCTCTAGCACACCGAATAAAAGTAATATCTGCTCTCTGTGAGAAAATATCCAATTCATTTACAAGCTTAGATACAAATTCATAGACCGATGATGGAATTTGAACATCTTTAATTATTTCACGGGCTTTAACGATTTTCTTTCTTAATTCTTCTTGCTCTTGCTCGTATTTTTTTATGAATGCTTTAGGATTATCATCAAAATCAATTACTCTTTTAGTAATTTCAGCACGTAGTTTTGCATCTCTTGGAGCTTTTATTTTTACCTCTAAACCTAGCCTATCAGCAATTTGTGGGCGAAGATCGCCTTCTTCGGGGTTCATACTACCCACTAATATAAACCGAGAGGGATGTATAACCGAAATTCCTTCCCTTTCGATAATATTCACTCCCGAAGCAGAAGCATCTAATAAGGTATCGACTATATGATCCTGAAGCAGATTTATCTCATCAATATAAAGAATACCACGATTAGCCTTAGCAAGAAGTCCAGGGTGAAGACTCCTGATCCCTTCAGTTAAAACCTTATCTATAGATAGAGATCCTGTGACCATATCTTCGGTTACGCCTAAAGGAAGGTTAATGAGCCTCATTTCTTTAGATTCAGTTTCTATTTCTCCCTTTTCTTTTCTTACGCGGCATTCTTCGCAAAGATCATCTATATGAGATTTTGGATTACACGAAAACTGACAATCTTTAACAACTTCAATATCAGGCATGACTTCTACAAGAGATCGTACTCCTGTAGATTTACCGGTTCCTTGTTGTCCAGTTAACAATACTCCACCAATTTGAGGATCGATAACGTTTAATATAAGACCGAGTTTCATTCTTTCTTGCCCTAAAATAGCAACAAAAGGAAATTGAACTTTACGCATAATAATCGAATATAGCTATTTAATTTATAAAGTAGAATAGTGAATAATTAAAATTAAGATTTTCCCTTTAAACAACAGATTAGAAATAGGAAAATTAGAAAAAACATTGCAGAATATTCTTTTCAAAGATTAATACTTTTTAGCTATCTCTGTAAGCGTTTCATTTAGGTGTTCAATAGTTTCATCCCATTTAGACATTATTTCTTTTATTTTAGGGATAACGATATCTCGCTCTTTATACTCTAAAAATTCCATAAATTGTTTAATGTTCTCGATTTTGACGAATGTTTCAGCAACAAATTTTCTAATATCTCGAGTCTGATTTTCTAATACCTCGTACACCCTGCCAGATTCTCCTTTTCTCATAAGTGTACTTAAATATTCATCCGTTCCTTGAATAAGTGAATTTAACTCGTTAATTCGGTCATTTACGAACTTTTCATATGTTTCAAATATATTGTCTTTTGGAAACATGATAGTAATATCAATTAAAAATTTCTGAGTTAATGTTACTAATTGCTCCCTGGTATCGAAACCTTCAACAATATAATCTACAGTATGATAGGACGCTTGAATTCCTTTATTTACATCATCTAGTCTAAATATTTTAAATCCAGGATCGCCCTCAAGTTGTTTTACTGGATCACCTTTTTTGTCAGGAAGTTCAACTTGTCTCACTAATCTATCAGGATTAAACACTAATGAAACAGCAAGAGGATTATTTGTTTGATAACTCAGAGTAGTTTTGATATCAATATGGGACATCATAATCTTGAATCCAGGATGACTGTGCCACCATCCTACTGTAAATTCACCATTTGAAAAGGCTTCGTCATCAATAATAGAAAAAGTTTCATAATCTTCGATACTCCATTTATATTGATCAATAACAGCATCCTTATCCAGTTCTTGATGCATTATGGGATACGTTTTTGTAATATATACATCGTTTCCTTCATTTCTTCCAATATACCATTAACCTCAAGCCAATCGTCTTTATCAATTCGTTTATTGGCATACCTACCACATGCAGCAACGATGGTCAAATAAACATTTTTGGGAATAAATACAGTCATATTTTTAATTCAAAGATTTCTTTTTTGATAAGCTTATACAAGATCTCATATTTATGTCTATTTTTTTAGATTTTATATTACTTCAATTATGTCTAAATCCCAAAATATTTTTTTTTTTTCAGCCACCAAATATAAAATTATTTAAACTCGAAAATTATGATAATATTATAATTTCAACAAATTAGATTTGCTTCCAATTAATTAGATTTTCTTATAATTTGAGTTGATGTAATTATTTCTAAACAAGGATTTGAACCTCTAAGTAGTCAACTAGGGATTCCTGGAACTTCGTATAGGATTCAATTAGGGCTTATAAACGATAAATGGGCTATCCGTTTACTAAAAGGCAAAGATGTTATTGATTCCTATGTTTTTAAAGAAGAAGATATGAGCGCTTCTGGTTTTCCTAACCAAAATCTCATAGTGGGATGGGTGCTGAGAACAGTAGCAATTCCAAATATAAATCCCCACCAAATTATGAAAACTACTCACGCATTAACTAAGCAGGCTATTACTAATAAAGAAGAAAAAAAAGTTATAGCCCCGATTTCTGAAGCTAAAGAAGTTGAATTAGAAAAAGTTCCAGAAAGCGAAATGAAGAGACCAGCAGCAACAGGATGGGTAAAAGAAGAGGGCATGAAGTCAAATCAAGAATTAGAAGACGAAAAACGCCAAGCATTTCAAGAGAGGATGAAGTATGTTAAGGAAGAAAAAAGAGCTCAAGCAAGTCAACAAGCACCATCGACGCTAAAAACTACCAAAAGTTTACCTCCAATCCCAAAAGGAGAGGGTGTAGAATATGTTACGCCTGATAACTCTACAACTGGTTCTTCCACTTTTTGTCCTCATTGTGGGAAAGATTTAGACTGGAAATTCTGTCCTTACTGCGGCAAACCACTACCCCATTAAATTAAAACGTTTATTCTATTATTTCCTATTAACCTTTCTTACAAAAAAAAGTAGGATTCTTATTTTTAACTAGGTGTTGATTAAGATTGTTTTAAAAATTAAGAATCTAATAAAAGATATAAATGAAAAAGAAGAATAAATTATCATTCACAATACATTTATATTAACTGCTCAAAATTATTATTGTTAAAAATAAAAAATATTATAGAATAAATTCATTAGTTTCTCTAAAGATGAAGTGATTTATATTGGGTAAAGATATAGATAATAGCGTTGTAAAGATAAAGCCACTTGCTTATTATAAAATGGTGTTACATGTATTACGTTTTGGAAACAAGGCTCGAAATCATTCTCAGTGTATCGAAGTAATGGGAGTGCTTATTGGGCACCTCGAAGATGGCGAAGATAAGAAGTTTAAGAATGTCGTAATTGAAGATTCCGTACCAATCTCTCATGGGAGTAGCGTAGAAGTAGAATTCTCGATTAACGATTATATTTTCTTTGAAAAAGCTAATTCGATGTACTACGATAAAGGATTTTTTATTGTGGGCTGGTATCATTCACATCCTCTGTTATTCCAGCACAAGATTTTCTTTTCGCCTACGGATGTAAAAAATCAATTCGGTTGGCAAAATGAATTGAATCCAAGTGGAATAGCACTAGTTTTTGACCACGCATATTTGGAACATCCAGATGATCTGGGATTTAAGGCTATTAGATTAACTAATCCAACAGATATCAGGGATTCGAGTGTTCACGATGTGAAGGCTATTGTTGAACCTCCTAACGATTTAGAGTATTATTTTAAAATTGTTGATCTAATTAATTGTGTATATTCAAATGAGCCCCCTATTACAGAAGAAAACGAAACAGCTGATATCTTTGGTGATGTTCAAGTCCCTGAATTGAATCAATTAAGGTTTAAGCAACCTGAAATAGATCAACATAAAATTATTGAATCAGTTCAAATCGGTCTTTCTAACTTTATAGATTTATCTTTAACACCCTTGATTAACTATTTAAATTCGATATCAAAAAACATTTCGGGAGAAATTGAGAATAACAACATTGAAATCAGAAACAATTTATCTCAATTAAAAAATTTAGTGAACTCTGGAATTGATAAAATACAAAGGAAATATAAAGACGATTTAAATTCTGAATTGTTTAACGCAGAAGGTTATGTTGACGACTTTCTAGACCAAATAGATGTATATCATGATGAGATAGGAAAAATTTTGAGAGAAATAGAAGAATTCGTTCAAGAGAAACTAAATATTTCATTTAAGGAGAAATTTGAAGCATTAAAAAATGATTTCTCAAAAGATCACGACGAA
Organism: uncultured archaeon; assembly: GCA_964508365.1. GTDB lineage: Archaea > Asgardarchaeota > Lokiarchaeia > Sigyniarchaeales > SOKP01 > SOKP01. The sequence continues at coordinate 60,536 of CAZDTP010000011.1, read as the reverse complement.
TGGAGCAGTAAAATAATGAATCTCAATGGAAATCTAACTACTAATCTCGAGAATCTCGAAAAATTAGAAAATTCATTAAATATTTTATCTGATAAAATAATTACGATAAAAGACGCTACACTCGAAAAGATAAAAAGAATGCAAAAAGAAACCTCAGATCTTACATCGAAGAAGCATGGCTTAATAAAGAATTCAATTAGTGATCTACAAAAGAATTCTCAAAAGTTTGTAACAAACTTAAAAGCTGCAGTTTTAATTTTGGAAGGAACAAAAGCACCCATCTTTGAAAAAATCGATAAATTGGAATCTGAGAAAAAAGAGTTATTATTAAAAATCAAAGAACTCGAAAAAGGAGGTAAAGAATAGAGATGAATGAGAGCACAATTGAAACTAGAGAAAAAGGTAAAGTGTTCATACGAATGAGTGTGTATAAAGATATTCTTACTCATGTATTAAGATTTGCTAATACTATATTTGATTCCGATGAACAAGTTCTAGGATTTTGTTTGGGAAACAAAGAACCTGACAGCGATGATATTGACGTGATCAAAGCTATTCCCATTACACACGGTGATCAAGTAGAATTAGGTTTTTCAGAAAAGATTCATAAAGTACTTGAGCAGATAAAAGAAGAAGTTAAAGATGAGAACCCTACCGTTGTAGGTTGGTATCATTCACACCCCAACAGTGATTCTTTTTTCTTTTCAGATGTTGATAAAAAGAACCATTTATACTTTCAAAATGAACAAAACTCCTTAGCATTTGGAATCGTATTTGATCACACTAAACTTAAAAAAAACAATCATTTAGGTTTAGATGTATTTCAATTAAAAAATCACAAATTAGGCGAAAAAAGCGGAATTGTTAGAGTGAAATATGAAATAGAAACGCCAAAATCCCTAGACTTCTTCAGATGGGTTCGAGAGCTTGTTGAATATGGTCAGGCAAAGGATCCAAATATAATACGCGAGAGATTAGAGACGATTGAAGGAATTCCAGGCGATCTTCAAGAAATTCCGAAGTCAGTCGATCAAGTTGATACAAGAATCGACATAAATTATCCTAACATTAATCCGGTTATAGACGGGTTTAAAAAAGGGTTACAGAATTTATCTAGCCTAGTCTTGAATAATTATAAATCCGAATTGGAATTATGGTCTACGGAATTTAATGATGGAGCTTTAATAGGTCTTGATAAAATAAATAACTCTCTATCAGAAATGAATTCCAGAATTAATAGGGGTTTTGAAAAAGTAGAAAATTGGATTGACTTAAAATTTAAAGAAAGGTTGGATGAATATAAGGAAAAAGTGGAAGAATACATAAGAAAACGTCTTGAGGGACAAGAAGAATTAAAATCGAATACCTACGGGATTAGTGAAATCTTAAAAAGTGAAATTAGCGAATATTTAGAACAAAGTATCAGTGATATCTCTAAGTCTATAAAAGATGAGCTCAATGAATCTATTAATAAACTATACGAACTATCAAAATTAGACACAAACACAAGAGAGAAAATTGAATACTCAGCAAAACAAATCTCAGATTTAACGAATCAAATAGAAAATCTCTCTATTGAAATGTTAAAAGGAATAAGTGCTATCAATCATCCCTTCGAAATAAACATTACTACCAATTTGGATAATTTAATTTCAGAATTAGAAAATTTCAACGAAAATTTTATAGAACTTGAAAAGTTAATTGACAGATTACAAAAAATAATTCCTGATTTTCGAATTATTAAGAAATAGTAGGATTTCTACTCTTTTTTATAAATTTCTATCAAAGAGATCATATGAAAAAATTTTATCTATCTTTTTTTTATTTGCGATATATTTATTTCACTTCACGAAGGTGACAACTCAGGATACTGAAGTCTACCAACTTTCGATATATGCAATTGATATTTAGGGATTTGTGTTTTTAATCGCTTTAATTGATTATTTTTTGCTACAGAAGACAGAATTCGTCCAATTCTATCGACCTTAATATCCACACCATAGTTATCTTTTAACACTGAATTTATTTTATATGAGGACAAAATCAGCATATCCGAAATGTTCCTTTCCGCTAACATTTCAATGCCTTGTTTGACCAGTTTTATCAAGTTTTCTTTATCTGGTTTATCTGGCTGATTATCCATTTGCATATTTATATTATAATTGAAGCCTTTTAAATTTTCAGCTATGAATGACAAACTGAATTATTTATGGTTGGTTTTATTTATGAAAATTCATTTAAGAAAATAATACTTTTTTAATTCTAATGAAACATTTTCTCTCATTATACTTACTTTTTCGATGAAAATGAATGCTAAAGAAAATCTAACAAAGATAAAAGATTCTCTTCAAAAGAACATTCGTAAAATATTTATACAAGAACATTATGTAGAAGGAAAAGAAACTTCGAAATCATACTTTGGAGAAAGAAAATTCTTTGTAATTTACTTTATTTTTTTGATCTATTCTTTTTTATTGTTAGTCGGGATAAATTTTCCAGGTACATATTTAAACGTTCTTACTTTTGGAAACCCATTTGTTTTTGGAAACGCATTGGTGGCTTTTTTTCTCGCATTATCTATATTATATAGCATTGATAAAATTAGAATATTCATTTTTGAAAAACATTCAGGTATTAAACAGATTATTTTATATGTTGGAATTATTTCGGGTTTCTTTGTTCTCTTCCTATATGTCTATAATATAAACACAAATTTAATAAGCTATCTATTAGGATTGTCAACAATCTGGCTTTTATTATTAAGTATTCGCTTCTACATGTATTCCAGAAAGTTTGCAACTAAAATAGAGGCTAAGTTTATTGCTAAATATTCTGGATTTCGACGATTTTTAGCTTTCATTGCTCCATATTTTATTTTAGGAGTATTAGTTATAATAGCCCTGTTTTACCGTGGTCTGTTAGTTTATATTTCTCTTGATTTTTTTGGTCCTTTTGCTCCCAGTGAAGCAGTAGGAGTTTATGAATTAGAAATGCGTTTGATAATGCCCTTAATATATTTTAGTTTAATTTTAACTCTCTTGTTCATTATATTTGAATTTGTATTTACGCGACGAAGAGCTGAGACAAAGAGAGCCGGATTGTTTGATAACTTCACTTTTTCTTTAATAGTTTTATTTATCTTTTTCTTCCAAGTCTTTCAGTTATCACTATTCTTAATTTTAAATCCAGCAACTATAATCGCCCTAAAAGAGACTGTAGGTGCGAGTAGTTCTACAGTATGGTTTATATTTATTTTAGAATTTGCCGTATCTATGTATTTCCTGTATAGAATCATCAAAAAATTAGGGCGTTCAATAGAATGGAACCTTCTTATCTTTAAAAGAGATGGTTTAATACTTTTAATTTTAGGCTGTGTTCTTTCTCAAACTCTTACTCGTTATGCTTTACAGACACAAATTCCAAATCAGATAATTACCCCCCTTGGACAGTTTTTCATGGCAGATAAGTTTATTATCTCTATTATAATGATTATTTTCCTAGGGAGTACTCTGCTATTTTATTATTTAAAACCACATGAAACTTCAATGTTTATTCGTTTGCAGAAAGAAACGGTAGATCAAGAAGAGGAGATTATGGATATAATTTATAAACTCTTAAGGAGCGAGTATTTACGAAGGGGGGAGGGTTTTCCTCTAGAGATTTTAGATCGCGAGTTGATTAGAGCTACTAGGCTTTCTAAAAATAAGATATATTCTTTGGTTGGTACTCTATCGAAGATTAATTTGAATATTATTTTGAAAGATGTAAAAGATGATCAAGGGCGATATCAAAAATTCGTAGACTTTACTTCTATTCTCGAAAAGTTCGATAAAAAAGAATTAGCACAGAAGAAAGCAAAAAAATATCTGTCCGATAGACTCTTCACAACCATGAGATCAGACAAACCTAAAAAACTCGACTTACATGTTGATACTAACCAAAATAAAGCTTCGGATCAATTTATTTCTTCTTTAACTTCGGATTATACAAAAAAACAAAAAGATGATTTATCTTTTGAACAAATGCAAAAGGATGCATCGATTTCTTTTACTCAAAAAGAGATTCCTCAAATATTAAAAAATAATATCATCGATATATTAAAAAAAGAGTATGCTTATCGGATTGAAAATCAAGAGAAATATCCCGATTTTCATTATTGTATATCAGAAATCGCGTCTCAGATTCAAATGGAAACTCATATCAATCCAGGTCAACTCTATCCCATATTGGAAATTATTGCAGCAAAAGATTTAGAATTAAGTTTAGAGAAAAATCCAGATGAACCTGAAGATAAGCGTATCAATTTCTTTCCCATTACTGACGATGACTTAAGTTACAGCATCGCTAATTTTAGACCAGAAGCATATGAAAAGATTAGAATAAAAGTAACGAAACAATTTTTTAAATTTTTAAATCGGAATAAATCAAGTGCTATATTTCCCAAACTCAGGAAACAGATTGGTGAGAATACGGAAGAACAAAAGGCATGGAATGAAATATACAAGATACTTAATAATTTCTACCCTATTTATGTTGAAATCTGTGAGAAGATAAGATTAGGAGTAGAATTACCGAAAATCTTAAAAGTATTTCCTAAAAAAGACATTGATATTTATCTTTGATTCTTAATCATGCTCTCTATCAATCATAAAATCTCATTGAAGAGCACATTTTTAGGGTTATCTTCCTTTCAAATGCTAGCAATGTTTAGAAGGGGTATGTTTTATACTTACCTGTCTATTTATATGAGAGATTTTTTACTTTTATCTGTAACTGAAACGACTTTATACGCAACCTTACCAATGTTAATGAGCGTGATTTTTCAAAATTTTGTTTGGGGGCCATTGAGTGACAGATTCCAAAAGCGCAGAACATTTATCATATTAGGCGAGATTTTAGCAGGTATAGGGACCTTAGTTGTCTGGTTTGTTCACTCAATTGTCTCTAACTTGTTAATAGCGGGATATGTTATTATTGTTGGATTAATGTGTATTGAAGCGTTTTGGTCAATGTCGAATATCAGTTGGAGCGCTCTCATTAGTGATATTTATCCATCTAAAGAGCGTAGTAAAATTATGGGACAACTAACTAGTGTTGGTGGATTTGGGAGAATAATAGGAATATCTATAGGAGGAATACTCTACAATAATGGTTTTGGCTTTCGTGATGGACCACTATTCATTGTAGCATCATTGGTTATGTTTATGTCTTCTATCCCTATGATTTTCACACCAGAAGGAGGAATTAAAGATATTGGGAAAATGGAAGTTGAGAATAATGAAAATACATCGCAAAACTTTAATTTTAAAGCTATTTTCATTGTTTTCATTATTTCTTTAACGTTTATTAATTTTGGACGCAATTCAATCGCAACGATCTATAGTCAATATTTAATTTTAGATACTGGATTTGCAGTAGATAGCATATTATTAAGCTTTATTGCAAACACTCGATCTTTAGCAGTGCTAACTATTGGATTTTTAGCTGGTACTTTAAGCAAAAAGTTTGGACATTCTCGAACTCTAATATTAGGTGTGAGTTTAGCAATTTTCGCTTTAATTATCACGGGATTAACAGATAATCTGATATTGATATTTGTTGGAAGCTTTTTTATAGGTACGGCTGAAGTTATTATTTATGCAGCCTCTTATGTCATTGCTTCTAACTTGATACCTTCCAAGGTTAGGGCAAAATTATTTGGAGTATATAATACGACTTTTTTTCTTTCTTGGGGATTAGCTTGTACAATCATATCAGGACCATTGATAGACTTTCTAATCAATAACGGTTTTGAGGAAGTTATATCTTATCAAGCTGCTTTTATTGTAGGAGCTCTGATAACAGGAATAGGATTAATAATTTTTTTAGCATTAGAAATCTGGCTCAAATCCAAAAGTTCTAAGAAATACCATATAAAGGATTTATAATTACTAGAAAGGAAAAAAAATTAGTGATTTAGTTTTTTGCAGCACTCATCGCATTTAAGTTCGGCTAAGCTTAAATATCCACAGTTATCACCCATATAGCACTCAAGCTGATTTTTTTCTTCATTAAAAACCATATCTTGACTACAACATTGTGGAATGGTTTCCATTATTTTTCCACAGCCAACACATCTATACATTTTCATTTTCTTATAACCTCTTTATTTAAACTTAATTTATTCAACAATTTCCATGATTTTCCCATGATGTTTGGGGATTGGTTGAGCTCCACAAGATGCGCCCATCCAACAGACTAGCTGATCTTCTTCTTGATGCATTGCTTGCCCACAATGCATTGGTAAATCTTGCTCCAATCCACATTCAACACATTTTAATTTACCCATTTTTTTATCTACCTCTTTTTCTTCTTTATTTGATTTGATTTCTTGAAATTTTTTCTGATCTTCAGAAGTGTCTAATTCTTCTTCAGTACTCTTCATTTGCATTAACTTAGGGTTCATATTATCGTAATTCTTAAATCTTTCTGGATCCCGTTTGAAGTGAGTTTCGCAGTTAGGATTGCAAAAATGATATATTTTACCTTGATATTCGAGTTCAATTGCGCTTCTGGGATCAATTTTCATACCACAAACAGGATCCACAACTTTTTCTTGGGAGATTAAGAGTTTTTCTTCTTCGATTTGTTGTGGTGTTTTTGGTTCATATCTTTTTAAGAAAAGGGCATTAGTAACCACTGAAACAGAACTAGCCGCCATAAAGACAGCTGCTAAATACGGAGGCAAAAAGAATCCAGTTGCGAAGTAAAGAATTCCCGCAGCAATCGGAATCCCTATAATGTTGTAGCAAAATGCCCAGAACAAATTTGTAAGCATTTTCCTGTAGGTTTTTTTGGAGAGATTAATAGCTGCTACTACATTCCTAAGATCTCCTCTCATTAGTACTATATCTGCGGTCTCTATTGCTATATCTGTTCCAGATCCAATCGCGATTCCAACATCTGCTTGAGCTAGAGCAGGAGCATCATTTATTCCATCTCCAACCATACCAACGATTTTGTTTTCTATGGAATTTTGTAATTTTTTAATAGTTTCGGCTTTTTCGTTCGGTAAAACCTCTGCTAATATATGTTGCTCGTCAAATCCTAGCTCTTCACCTATATTTAAGGCAGTTTGTTTATTATCTCCTGTAAGCATAAAAAGTTCCAATCCTTTTTCACGTAACTTCTCTAATGCATACGGAGCTTGTTCTTTCATTTTATCTGAGATTCCAATAATTCCCTTAATCTCATTTTCAACACTAATTAGAATTGTTGTTTTTCCTTGGTTTTGAAATTCATTAAATTTGTCCTTATAAGAATCAATTGAAATATTATTATCTACCATTAACTGCTCGTTTCCTATGAGTACGGTATTATTTTTAATAGCAGTCTTAATCCCTTTCCCAGGTATAGCGTCAAATTCGATAGGAACTTCAAGAGTTAAACCTCTTTGATTTGCTTCTTCAATGATTGCTTGTCCAAGAGGGTGTTCAGAACCCATTTCAGCACTTCCTGCATAAAATAATAACTGTTCTTCGTCATAGCCGCTGTCATTCAAATCTTTTTTAGTAAAAATTGCTGATACTCTTGGTTTCCCTACAGTTAAAGTCCCAGTTTTATCAAAAACGATGGTGTTGATTTTGCTTATTGCTTCTAAAGAATCTCCTCCCTTTAATAAGATTCCATTTTCAGCACCTTTACCAGTACCTACCATGACAGCAGTAGGTATCGCTAAACCGAGAGCACATGGACATGAGATTACAACAACTGATGTAAAAACTAACAATGACAATTCTAATCCTAAACCAGCAATTAAAAACCAATAAAGAAATGCTCCAGTTGCAATTAATATAACAGCTGGGACAAAATAATTACTAACTTTATCAGCTAATTGTTGTTTTGCAGCTTTTTTACTTTGGGCTTCTTTTACAAAATTAATTATTTGAAATAAAAACGTATCTTTTCCTATCTTTTCAGCTACAATGTTAATCAATCCATTTTGGTTAACCGTGGCACCAATAACTTCGCTATCGATTTCTTTTTTCACATATTTACTTTCACCGGTGATCATCGACTCATCTACTTTTGATTTTCCTTTAACGACTCGTCCATCAAGAGGAATTTTTTCGCCCGGGCGAACAACCAAAATATCTCCAATCTCGATTTCTTCAATTGGAATTTCTGTTTCTTCTCCGTCTTTTAAGAGAGTAGCTGTCTTTGGTTGTAAACCTATTAACTTCTTAATTGCTTCAGAAGTTTGTCCTTTTGTTTTATGTTCAAAGTATTTTCCAATTAGCAGGAATGCTAGAATCATACTCATTGCTTCGTAGAATGTGTTTCCCCGAATCAAAAATGTTGTTAGTATTGAATATACAAAAGCAGTCGTAGTTCCTAACGCAACTAAAACATCCATGTTAGTTGATTTATTTTTTAATGACTTATAGGCACCTACGAGAAAGAAAGACCCCGCTACGCTGTAATCAGCTGTAGCAAAAAAAAACAGAAATAAATTCCTTACAAAAGACGGTGGTACGAACCAACTTATTGGCGTAATTACAAAAGTGAAAGCTAATGCAATTAATAATATTCGCAATCGATATCGCATTTCTTTTTTGTGTTTCTCGATTTCTTTATCAATTGCTCCCGCTGTCTTTTCAATTTTATAACCAATCTGCTTAATATTTGAAAAGATTTCACTTTCGTCAAGTTGTAATTCATTAAATTCGATAAATAATTTATTAGCTATAAAATTACCTCTAACATCGTAAATACCCTCGATTTCAGCAACTTTTTTGACCAGATTATTAAATTCTTGCTCAGAAATTGACTCAATTACTTTAAAATCTATTTTTGCTAACGACGCTTTATACCCTAAATCCTTAATTGCTTTATTAAATTCATTGTAATTAGTTTTATTCGAATTAAATTCAACTGTTGCTTCCTCATTTGCAAAATTTACAGCTGAACTACTTACTCCCTCTAAATTTTTTAGTTTTGTTTCAATCTTGAGGGCGCAAGAAGCACATGTCATTCCGCTGAGCTTAATTTTAACCTTTTCATTAGATTCTGATACCATTTAACATCACTCTTCTGCTAAGTCTTTAATGTTGAATTAATTACATATAGATTTTGCTTATAATTTGAAAAGATAATAACTCACTTCTTTAAATTTTTAAATTAAATTACCTTATTGAATTGTAGAATAAAAGTCTATTAAAATTGAAGAAAAACTTCATCTAGTTCTTTTCGAACTGTTGAATTTAAGAAAAAATATGAAATTTTGATAATTTAGAAAATCTAAAATAAAAAAAAATTCTTATCTAAAGTTTGTTCTTTTATTCCTTTCTTTCTTGGTTATAATTTTTTCTTACGATCAGATATAGGATTAATCCAAAAAAATTGAAAAGCAAACCAAAAACTAACCAGAATTCAGCGTTTATTCCTCTTTTTATAGCGTCTTTATGGAGATAATTAGCGATCAAGACACTTATAACCAAATAAATAATTCCTCCAATAAGCATAAAAATCCAACTAAATGGACCAAATACTCCGGAATAAATAGGACATTGTAACAGACTCATTTTATCATCTCAATTAATTAATTTTTAATTGTAATTCTTGTTCTAATAATCAATAAAAATTGCTGTGATAATTAAACCTAATCATTATAAAAAAAAGCATGTAAGGCTATCTTTCCAAACTAAGAACCATATAGCTATTAAAGGCCCTATAGGTGTTTTAATTTTCCCTTCTCCCGATATTTTCTAATAGCATCTTGTAAAGCATCAGCGGCTAAATTGCTGCAATGCATTTTAATTGGAGGCAAACCATCTAAAGATATAGCAACATCATTTCTAGTAATTTTCAATGCTTCTTCGAGCGTTTTACCCTTAGCTAATTCTGTTATCATAGAAGATGTTGCGATGGCAGCAGCACATCCAAACGTTTGGAACGAAATATCACTAATTATTTCCTTTCCATCCCTTTCTTCTACTTTAATATAGATATACATGAGATCTCCGCAAACGGGATTCCCATTTTCTCCAATTGAATCAGCATCTTTCATTTCTCCCATATTTCGAGGATCTCGAAAGTGATCCATGACTTTTTCTGAATATATGTTTAATCAACGCTTTTACTATTTTCTAATACAAAATAAAAAGATCCTTTAAATTAATTTTTTATGATAATATTTCAAGACATAATAAGTATATATTAAAATAATAGAATAAGTTTAGTTCAAGATCAAGAGTTTTCTCTTGATTGGCAAAGAAACTTTTTCTACTCCTAGTTCTTTAACATACTCCACGGCTTCTGTAAGCCGTCTTGCAGATTGATGAAAAAAACATACCTCCGTTGGTTCAAGAGCTTTGATCATTTCTGCGAGTTGAATTTTATCCGCGTGTAGTTTAATTTTTAGTTGAGGCATAAAAGTGTTGATTAGAAATGCCCTGAAGGGTGCTCTCCAAGTTTCTGAGAATTCAATCTCAGTTTCCCCAGATATTAAATCCATACCGGGCTGTTCGTGAATTGCCCCAGCTAGAAACACTAGATTATGAGGGTTACGACCGATTACATTGATTATATTCCTAATTAAGCCGTAGGAAAGATCGGGAGGATGAGATATGATTATATTGTTTTTTTTCCTAAGAAACTCTAAATCACTTCTATCAAACCATCTAAATTTGATACTATTAAAAGGATTTGCTTTATCTCTTATCAATCTCGAAATTGGACCAAAAATATATTCATATCGATGATTGATGACCTGGATGTTCTTCCTTACCATCATATCGACATAGATGTTAGGCCGTTTTGTGTAACCTTTTCTTAACTGTAATTTTCTAAAATAACGCCAAAATGTTAGCATAAAACTTATTGCTAAACTCGAAGGATCAGCTCCTATTAACACGTTATCTTCGTACTCGGCTTTCTGTTCTAAAAAAAGAAGTAAACTGTGAAACTGGTCAGCAAAATTTCCATATTCTTCTTGGGCGCTTGTTCCATCTATTAAAAGATAATCGATAGGGCGTGATATTTGTTCTAGAAAACGCTTAGTTCCTGCAAATGGCGTTATATCGTAATAAGTATAGTCTCCCGTATATAAGAAGCGAAAATCATTAATTTTTGCTAAAAACATGAGTGCTCCCGGCATATGACCAGCATGAAAAAACGATAAGAAACAATTTTTTTCTTTAAATTCCAACTTGTCCCCGTTCTCTACGTATATCACATTTTCTACAAGATTTCGGTATTCTTCTTCCTCGATAACATCTTTATTTTCTTGCTTCAAGTAACTCGAGTCTCTTAGAAGAAATAAATCCAATGTAATGCGCGAGCATAGAACTGGAACTTCAGGATTTAAATTTATAAACTTCTTTAGACCCGAAATATGATCAAAATGGCTATGTGAGATAAATACAGCGTCTATTTTTGGAAGATAAGAAAAATGAGCTTTGCTTTCACCATTGTCTAATTCTTTTTCCTCTGCTTCTGTAATTAATTGAGGTAGGTTTTTAAGATAATCATCGATATGCTTAAAGTCATCACGTTTAGTTAAAATCTTTTCTTGTTTAGTTTTATTTTTATTGCTTATATCTTCTTCGATCTCATCATCACCAAGTGGTTCAATATTTTCTAATTCTTCCATTTGCTCTTCATTTTGTATCTTCTCGGGCTCAGAAATTCCACAATCTAATAAGATATTAAGTTTACCTAAACCTAGTATGTGACAATTATGATTTGGTTTTAACACAATCGGATATATGGTAACTCTCAACTTCTCATCCTTAATTCCGTCTGAAAGTGATAAAGCTTTAAAATATTCGACATCATACTTTCTTTCGATTTTATCAATAGCTTTGGAAATATCACTTTCTCCGACAGGGACACCAGTAATATAAAAATACCAACCATATTTCTTTACCATACTTTTTAAATTTTCATACATCATATCTCCAATTAAAGATTTAACGACTATGACTCTTTCTTTATGGTAATAGATGATTTTTCCAATAGATTTCTTCTCCTTTATGGGGATGTCTTGATTTTCAAGTAAAAAATCGTGTAAAACTTCTTTAATTGGTTTTTGTATAATATTATCCGATTTAATAAGTTTTAAATATTGAAAGTACTCTTTGTTATGATATAATGAACGCATATTCTCTTTCTCCTTTAACGGAATAGCCAAATCTCCGAATTCAAGTATTTCTTTGCTTATAGTTCTTTCTTCTGTTTTAGGTTCTTTCTTTCTTTTTTCTTTTTTTAGCTTAGGAGGTTTTGCTTTTGGTTTGGAAACATAAAAAAACCAACCGTACAAATAGATTAGTTTACTTCTTTTCCAAATAATATCTTGTCCGAGAGTTGTGATTAGAATAATAATCCTGTCGTTTGGTGAGTATATTATTTTTGATATGGAATTTTTAGTTTTATCAGTTATCTCTTTATTTTCAGTGAATAAATGATTTAATACATCTTCAATCGGCTTTTGAGGAATTTCCTTACTTTCCATTAGTTTCATTTTCTCGCTATACGACTTAACTTTATAGGAAGAACCAATTTCTTCCCTTTTTTCAAGTTCTATTGCTTTTTCCAAATATTTGATTTCCTCAATAACCATTAAGATTAACAATTTAACAAGAAAAAAAACGATTTCGATTTTGGATTGATCTTTGGTTAAAAAAATCAATTGATTTTCATAAAGAAAATTAGAATTCTTGTTAGGGTAGAATGTTATGCAATTCTGGGCATTTAAAAAAAAAGTCTACTTTTTTTTTTAATGTGAGAGGTTTTAAGAATACAAGAAAGTAAAATTTATTGATATAACTTAATTACTTTTTCCAGATCTATAGGTCCATTAACATTTATGAGACTTACTAAATTTTGATCGAGTGGCTTTATGGAATCTTCAACGGATATGTAATTGATATGCAATAATTTATCAATAATTTTATTAAACGCGTAATTATGTTCTTGAATTGAATTTTTCGCAATTTCAAAAGTACTGCTAACCGGGTATATCGCGAATAGAGGTTCTAAATAACCATTATGCCATCTTGGAATACTACAGTCATATCCTTTAACGCTATTAATCATAAATTCAATTACTTTCGGTTTGATTAAAGGCATATCACCTGAAAGAAGAAATCCTTTCTCGAATCCTAATCTTTTTAACTCTTTAAAACCAGAATAAACACCTAACATTGGTGTTCTAAGCTCTGCTTCTCCTAATATTTCCGTATCGTCAACGATGAAGTTAATATCTCGTGGAAAATTTATTTTTTTATAATAAGAATTAATTTGATATTCTGAGTGAGCGACTAAGAACACATCTTCATCAAACTTAGAAAGCGTTTCTATTTGGTGAAGAATCAAGGGTTTACCAAGGATATTTAAAACCGCTGCCGACTCATATCCAAAGCGGATGTTTTTTCCTCCAATTAATATTACGATTGCGAGCTTTTTTTGATTATCCATAAGAAAAATCTAGCATTTTACACTAATTAAAAACCAATAAAATAGTGTTTGATATTAATATATAAAATTTTCTTTCTTATAGTAAACTTATAAAATTGAGAAATAAAAACATTATTAAAAACAAAATATGGAAAAAATTGATAATCTAGATGGGAGTTATGCTATTTGGCATGAATCTAACGGTCAAAAATATCTTGAAATCTACGCTTTTAATCATTATGATTTAGGTTTTCTTGAAGGCAAATTTCTCTCGAAAAAAATTCATAGATTGAAAGACCTTATTGAAGTTCTTGCACTAAAATATATTCCTAAAAGATATTCTTATCAAAAATTTATTAGTATGGCCCAAGAATATGAAAAATATATTCCAAGGTATTTACAACAGGAAATGCAAGGGATGGCTGATGCTTTAGAAAATATTTTTTACGGAGATATTCTTTTACAAAATTGTTTTTTAGATATCCTTTATGGTCAATTAATTCCAATGAATAATTACGACTTAGCTCTTCATTCTTACGATTTTGGATGCACATCATTTGGTATAATAAATCAAAATTCAACATTAACAGGGCAAAATTTTGATTTAGCAGTGATTTTTAAGCCTACTTTAACATTTACATTGATTAAAATGCCTAATAAACCTGATATCTTTTCATTAAGAACTGGAGCTTTATTAAGTTTGCCAGTTGGAAGGAATACTCATGGTGTAGCTTTATCTGTAACTCTTATTAAAAACCGTATGAGGGGAGCGATATCAATACCATGTTCAATTAAAACAAGAATAGCATTTGAAATATGTAATAATGCTGAAACAATGTACAATTTCATAATTAGTACACCTAGTCCAACGAGCGGCACACTTCTTATAGCAGATGAATCAAAAATTATAGCATTAGAAATTCTACCGACTAAATATTATCGAGAAGATGTTACAGATACAATAGTAAGATCAAATACTTTTATTTCAAATTCTTTGCAAAAGTTCCTAATTAAACCAAAATATTCAAAAAAAAGACAAAGATATGCAGAGAACCAATTAAATGAAGTCTATAATCATAATAAAGGATTAACAGATGACGGATTATTAAATTTATTAGCTGATGATCCTATTATATGTCGTATGAAATACCGCAGATCCAAAACTATAGCTTTCAATACAAAATTATATTTTGGATTAGGAAATCCGAATCAAAATACACCTGGGATAATTCCTTTTAATCAAATAAATGAATCATTATAAAAATTCTAACTTATTCATAATTTTGTTAAAAAATCAACCTTGTATTATCATTTAAGGTAATTATAAAACGCGGGTTTGAATGGAGCTTAACTGTGGATACGTTAAAAATTAATTTTAAAGTTTAATATCCTCTCAGAAATTTAATTATTTTGAATTTAGACTCTCCTTCTTTAAAAAAAAAAAGAAATTAAGAAATATTTTGCGTCAAGTATAGGAATCGCTCTAAGTAGTATATCCAGACTTGACCTATATTTGTACTCAAGACAAAATCATTGGCGTGTCCTGCGAATGGAAACATTAATAGACAGCAATCTGTTCCCTTAGATTCTAAATCTTCTTCTAATTCAATTGCGCCCTCAATCCTGACTTGACCATCGCTTGTCCCTTGAAAAATGAGCACTGGTGGGTCTTCATCATCCGCTAAATGAACTAAGTCATATGCATTATAAAGATCGGGATTAGCGCTTCTTTTCTCTTTAAGAAGAAACTCTGGAGCTGCAGAGGGGCTATATAATGGAATTACACCTTTTACCACCATATTAGGGCTAAAAGTTGTATTATGAAAATCATAATTGTATCCTAATCCTGCTACTCCTGCTAAGTGCGCTCCAGCTGATCTGCCCATAAAGTACACAGAATCCAGATTTGCACCATAAGTTGCTGCAAATTCACTTTCACATCGATTTGTAAAAATACCTATATGTCTAACTTGATCTTCGATGGTGAAATTTCCCATAACATATTCTGGAGTATCAGGCGCAGCAGCTCCGTATTCGAACCAATCAATTAATCCATACTCTATATCAAAAACCACGTAACCTTGACCTGCTAAATACTTGCTTGTGGATATCATATTCCAAGTCCCCTTTCCTCCTGACATCCAAGCACCTGGATGGAGATTTATAATGATACTTCCATTACCCGGTAACAGTGATGCTGGTTCTACAGGTCTGTATACATCGAAATATAGGGTTATATTCTCTCCAGTGTAAAACAAAATATCCTTTTCTACGATGATTGCTTTTTCCGGAATAGAAAGAAAATGTGAAGAGAAAAGGTATGGTGATGGAAGAAAATAATTTTGAACATTTAGAGGAATTGAATTACCCCAGTTAACTCCAAAGGCATCTTCAAACTCTTGTTCTGCATTTAAAATGGTATAAGGAGTTGCGAGTAAAGAGGCGGCATTAAACCCTGAAATGGTTAACCCAATAATAATGATGGCATAGTATTGCTTGGGATGTTTAACTCGTCTCGATGCTAATAACTTCATTAATAAAATGGTAACTGCTATACACAAAGCCAGCATTAAAACGGAACTCTGAGCGACGAATTCTTCTATAACAATTGTTATCCCTCGTAAAATTCTTCCTCCAAAAAAAAGCATATAAGCCCAGAATGCGCCCCAAATTAACATTAGAATCGATAAAATTCCTAAGATGACCTTAACAATTCTGAGTTTATTCAAATTTCCACACCTCCCGATTATTAAGAGCTTTAATATTTAGATATGAAAATAGAGATGCATAGACGAAAAAACTAAAAAATCCAATCCATATCAATGAATATTGAAGTACAGGAGAGAACCAATTAGCATTTAAAGTAAATAATCCCCCTATTAAACAGAAAATAGCGATAATCTGAACGCCAACAAATCCATAACCAAATCGATTGATTCGTTTTCCAATGGAACTATTTTTAACTACTTTATAATCATCAAATACAATTAAGGCAACGTTCAAGAACCAGGCAAGAACTATGAGAATACTAAAGATCGTTCCAATAACAATGTTTAAACCAATAATATAGTGTAAAATCCCTAATATAATTGAAGCAATATTCGCTCCAGACAAAATGATACATACATATTTGACTTGCTCTCTTCCGAATTTCATTGTGATTTCTCACTTCTTAAATTTTTTTCTAAGAAATGGTTTCTTACAATATTTAGTATTACTTAATTTTATTTAAAGTTAAATGATTTCTGAGTGATTTGTTTCTTCTGGCAACCTCCAATATTGCAATGTGTGTCGGGTAGTTATTGTTGTGCTTGTTGATATTGCTGAGCTTTCTCTGCTAATTCTAACATTTTTTTCTTAATTACTTTTCCCTCTTCTTGAGGTGTCAATGTTTAAATTATACACTTTATTTAGCACTTCGATGATAGCTGCACCAGCTTCGGGAGTAGGAATTTCTAAAACAGGCGTGAATAATGCAAAAGCTTTCAATCTATTGGATAAAGCTTCATTTAGAATTGCTAACTTATTCATAATTTTGTTAAGGGGGATATTTTTCTTAATCTGTTAATTATGGGAGGTAATTTTTCTAAGAAGTAATTTACATCATCTTCCGTAGTGAACCTTCCAACTGTCACCCTTAAAGAACCATGAGCTTCATGAGGTTTCAAACCTATAGCTAATAGTACATGTGATGGATCTAATGATTTTGAGGAGCAGGCAGATCCTGTTGATGTTGCTATGCCCTCCGAATCCAAATCTAATACGATGGATTCTCCTTCTATAAACCTTATACCCAAATTAACATTATTGGGCAATCTCTTAGTAGGATGTCCGTTTAAATATGAATCTCCAATATTTTTTAATACATTTCTTATAATTTTATCCCTAAAATTGGTTTGTATTTCAATTTCTTTTGGCATTTCGTTTTTAGCAAGTTCTACTGCTTTAGCAAATCCAGCTATACCCGGAACATTCACAGTACTGGGTCTCATATCACTCTCATGTCCACCACCATACATTATAGGCTCAATAAATTTTCCCCAGCTCTCTCTAACTCCTTTATTTCGTAGGTACAACATTCCTACACCCTTAGGACCATATAATTTATGAGCAGACGCTGATAGCAAATCGATATTCATTGCCTTAACATCAATTGGGATTTTCCCAAACGCTTGAACTGCGTCAGTATGGAACAATACATCGTGTTTCTTTGCTATAGCTCCAATTTCTTTAATAGGTTCTATTGTTCCTATTTCATTGTTTGCGAACATAATACTGATAAGAGTCGTTTCGTCGGTAATCATATCTTCCAGTTCTCTTAGATCGATTAGACCGTATTTATCGACAGGTAAAAATGTTATACTAAATCCCTTCTTCTTTAAATTTTTACACGGATTTTCAACTCCGTGATGTTCTATCGCTGATGTGATTATATTCTTGCCACGATTTTGATTTTTAAGCGCTACACCTAAAATTGCGATATTATCTGCTTCCGTACCTGAGGATGTAAATATAATCTCGTCTCTCTTAGCGTTTATTAAAGATGCTACTATTTCCCGGGATTTAACTAAAGTTTGTGCGGCTTTTTGACCAATAGAATGCAAACTTGATGAATTTCCATACGACTCTTTAAAATGTTTATCGATTTCTTCAATCACACGAGGATCCATTGGAGTAGTTGCTGCGTTGTCAAGATAAACATACTTCGATGCTTCCATAATTAGTTACGTACAATAATTTTCGATTATTCTATTTTAATAATTATCATGCTTAAATTATTAACTCTTACAATTGGAATTTTTGAAATCTTTATTCGTTAACTTAATCTATTTTACAATAAAAAAACACATTTTCAAATTGATAACCCGGCAAATTAATTTTTAATCCTTGAAATATCAATTTACAGCTTAAAGTATTAATAAAAGTCTCTAAAAAGAGAAATTTAAATATTATTAAAGAGAAATTATTCTATCCATCTTTAAATAAAAAGAAATTGAAGTGTTAAAAAATTGAATGATGATAAAAATATAATTAAAGATCTCTCAAAAGCAATTGGTAATGAATTAAATCAGGTGAGTGCCATAAATGATACTTCTGTTGGCTTTTCCTATAAATTTGATAATGAAAATATAACTGAGCTTGGTTTAGATCTATCCAAACTTGATTTAGATGAAAGTAAGCTAACTTTCGTTGGTGAATTGATAAAAAAACTACAAAATCTTAAAAGCCTTTATATAAAGTTCTCCAAGAAGGATGATCTTCCTAATTGGCTAATACAACTTACAAAATTAGAGCTACTTAGTTTACGAGATAATAATTTACAGATCATACCTGATGGTTTAAGAAATTTTACATCTCTTAAGTCATTAAACTTGGCATCGAATAATATCATTAGATTACCCGATTGGTTGTTGGATTTAAGTGGATTAAATGAGTTAAACTTGGATCGTAATTCTTATCTTGACTGGAACCAAGTAAATCTTAAGATTTTAAGAGATTTACAGGATAGAGGGGCAAAAATTTCAGCGCCTAGGTTATTTCGTTTTCAACTTAAGTACAATTTACCTAGCGAACAAATAGAAATAATAAGAGTACTTGAAAAAGATAATATTGAAAAGGAGAGGATGAAGCAATATGTAAATCCAATTAATGTAGAATTTGAAAACAATAAATTAGTTAAATGGAAATTATATGAATATTCATTTAAAACGCTACCAGAAAACTTTGGAGTGTTTAAAGATTTGAAATCCTTAATCATTACACACACACCTCTCGAAGTGTTACCAGAGTCTTTTGGAGAATTAACAAATCTTGAATTTCTTGATTTGTCAAGTAATAATCTTTCTCAATTGCCGGAGTCATTTGGAAATCTTGTATTGATTTCGAAATTGAATTTAAGTAAAAATAATTTTAACCAGATTCCCACGCAAATATGGAACTTCGTTGAATTAACAGAATTAAACCTATCCGATAATCCCCTAAATGATGAGGAGAAAAACATCATTATGAAAATTCCGGATATTATTAGAGATTATTTGAGAAAAAAAGCTACTATTAAGGTTTTCATATCTCATGCGGTTATTGATTTTGAGGAATATCGAATTGAAAAACTCGTAGAATTTTTAAATAAACAGAAGGAGATTTCTGAGGCATATTTTTGTGAAGAGGATCTTGCTGGAAATATTGACGAATGGATGTTGGATACGGTTCAAAAGTCACAGCTTTTATTGTTTATTGCGACGAAAAAATCTGTATTTGATTCAATTGATTGTCAAAATGAATTACAACTTGCAGATAAATTTTCAATACCAGTAATTCCTTTAAAAGGTGAAGACATAGATTGGGGAGATTTAGCAGAATTAAAATTATCCCGAGAATTAGGTATTGAATTTGATAAAAATAGATTTGATGATTTCTGCACCGATCTTTATAAATATATACTTAATTTCAAGCGAGAGATCGATTTAATGTCAGAAAAAGGACGAAAACAAGGTATTACTGACATTTATGAAAGATTTCGCATTCTACTAAATGAAAATTTAGACAATTTGAACCGAAAAATCACTCAACTTGAGGAAAGGATTAAAAAATTGGAGGAATAATTCTAAAGATATCGTTATATTTTAGATGAATCGTCATCTTTAGCGCGTTTTTTACCCTTCTGGGGGCTATCGAGTCTCCGTTTCTTTTTTTTTAAACAACTCTGTATTCTTCATCATTGCAATTTTAATCGTTTGGGTCTTCTTCATTAGCATTTGGCATCATACATTCAAGTTTTTTTATATTATTTATTATCTATTTAAATTAATCAATTTTAACACTATTTAACAAATTCAGCTTGCTAAAGTTTATGAATATCCTAGGATGGTAATTAAATCTTATAATAAAGTAAAACCTTAAAGTTTTTAATTTAATGATTTGAATTTATATTAAAAAACAATTATTTATAATTTATACGCATGACATTTAAACTAATGGTTGGTATAACTGGCACGGGTTATTTACTTCAAGAGTTAATTGATTTACTGGTTGATTTGCAAAATAATCATGATATTGATATTACTGTAATTCTATCAAAGGAAGGTGCGGCGGTTGTCAAGTGGTATAAACTATGGTTAGCTCTGACTAAAGCAGTTGAAAAAGTTAAAGTAGAAATAACACCAAACATTCCTTTTTACGCAGGACCTTTACAGCTTGGTAAATTCGATTTCTTCTTATGTTGCCCCGTTTCTGCAAATACGGTGGCTAAAATCGTACATGGTATTGCAGATACGCTTGTTACTAACGGTGTTGCTCAAGCAATTAAAGGGGGACAAATAGTATACCTATTTCCTTCGGACCAAGACACTGAACCTATAGTAACTTCTCGACCTGATGGTTCGCCATTAGTATTGAAAATAAGAGATATTGAACTTGAAAATATTAAGAAATTGAAACAAATGGAAGGTATTGTAGTAATTTCTGATTTTTCTGAAATTAAAAACCATATCATTCAAAAAGTTAAAGAAAAATCAGATTAAGTTACTTGTTCATAAAAAAGATTCCGTATTATATACAACAGGCTTAATTGCACCCTCAGGGCAGGAAGACTCACACTTCAAGCACCCTTGACACTTATCAACTTCATTAAAATTATAGAGAATCCCATCCACTTCTTGTCCATCCTTTTTCACTTTACCTATATAAAATAAATTTTGTGGACAAAATTTACCGTTTTCCTCAAGACATTGTTCGCACATGGAACATTTCGTATGATCTATTTTTACAGTAAGAACCTGGTGGGGTATCACTGAAGTGACTTGAATTGCATTTCGAGGACAAACTTGAACACATGATAAACATCCTTTACATTTAGTATAGTCAACAAGCCTAACTGAATGATCAAAGTAAATTGCATCGTTTCTACACGCTTTTACACACCTCTCGCAGCGCATACAGAGCTCTTGGTTTATTTGAATTGGAATGAACTTTTCTTTAATAAAAATTGACCTCTTCCTACTAATAACATTAATTAAGAAAAATTGCCGAATAATAATAAAATTAGTTTTTATAAAAAAAAATATCTCTCCAGTTTAAACTGATAAAAAAATAGAAATAAAATTATTATTGAAAATATTGTGTGTAGCTTTCCTTAGGACGATCAGGTAATTGTTGTTGGTTTTGATATTGTTGAGCTTTTTCGGCTAGTTCAAGCATTTTAGCCTTAATCTCTTTACCTTCTTCAATTAATTTAGTCGTTTCAATATTTAAATTATAGATTTTATTCAAGACTTCTATAATTGCCGCAGCAGCTTCAGGTGTTGGAATTTCTAAAACAGGAGTGAATAGTGCGTATGCGTTTAACTTGGTTGCTAAAGCTTCGTTTAACACTGTCGCTTCAGCTCCTACAATAATCCCTTTCTCTACCTTCTTTAATTCGTATTTTTCCAAACTTTCGATCATATTAGCTTCCGCCGCATAATATACAGGATAATCGTCAATAATACCCCGGTTAGGAATCCCTTGAAAAATTACAACTTCTTTAGCTTTAACGTCTTCAGATAATAACCAATTATTAATGGTCCTTGCTAAATCGTTATATGCTGTAGCTACTTGAAAAGGAACCTCTGATATCCCAACAATGAGATTGTGCATAGGAGAATAATATAATCGAAATGGATGTTTTAATACTCCATCGTAAAAGACGGAAATTGGAGGCAAATATTCACTGATGATAAATCCTATCTCTTTAATGTCTGAAATTTGCTCGATTAAAGTATTTGCTACGATTGGTCCTATTAATCCAATCCCAGCAAATCCCAAAATCATAGATGCTCCTTCTTTAATCTCAGTTTTCAGATCTTCAATGATAATTGAAGATTTTTTACCCTTTTGACATATATATTCCTTTTTTACCATAAAATCTCCTCTTATATTAATAAGCAATTTAATTTTTAATTCTATTTGTATTTAATTTTTTGATTTCATTTTAAATGCTTACAATAAATTTCTAGTAAACATATCACTATTAAATTAACCTTTTATGAATTCTCAATGGATTAATTATCTTCAATTATTTAAGAAACAAGTAAAACAACCTTCCAAATAAAATATTACTAAATGTTGAGAATTCTTAGACTTCAGAAATATTTGAAATTTTTTATTAAATCATGATGATATATGCAAAATTTGATTTTTAATAAGAAAACACTCATTATAAACGGGATTTGTGTTAATTTAAGCAAAAAATTATTCAAATCCTTAGTAAAGCTTCGCATTCAGTGACCATTTGTTTTATAAAAATAAATAGAAACCCGAATAAAAAGAAAAGGACGGATCTAACATATTTTTATTTTTTCTTATCTGTAGAGATAAATAATCTGTTTTTCAAGGATCGATCATGAATAAAACAGAAATTAAGAAAAAAAAGGAACTAATAAAGGAAAATAGATCTTCCATATTAGGACTTACGACCTTTTTCGCTGCGTTATTCTTTCTGATCTGGATAAGAAGTCTTGGCTTTTACTGGTAATTGACAGTTACTCCATTAATGACAGCAAAAAACTCTAATTTTAAATTTACTTTTCTTTATGCTAATTCATTTTAGATAACCATCTTAAGATACCGAGAAGCAATCTATTAAGATGATACAAAATTATATATAAAATAAAAGTTGATTTAAACTAATTAAAATTTAAATTAGTGAAAATTAAAGATGGTTAAGAATAAGATAAAAGTGGGAGATAAAGCACCTCAATTTAAAATAGAATCTTACAATGCGGGGTTGATTGATTTAAGTGAATTAATAGGGAAGCAGAAAATAGTCTTGATTTTTTCAAGATATTTCGGTTGTCCTATATGTCAACTAGATTTTAATATTTTATTAGAAGCGGTTCCAGAAATTAAAAAAAAAGGCGCAAAACTGCTTTATATAACTCAATCCAGTGAAATGGTTGCAGAAGAATTTATTGAAAGATATAGTGTTGACTTTCCAGTAATACCTTCTTCAAAAAAAGAATTATACGCAGAGTATGGGTTGGGTTTGATGAACGCGGGAGCTGTCGCAAAAGTTAGGAGTAAATTTAAAGAAGCAACTGAACGAGGATTTGTCCACGGTGAGTACGAAGGCTGGGAAAATCAAGATCCCGGTCAATTCGTTATAGACGAAGAAGGAAACATTATACACGAAAGAAAAGGCTGGTTATTTCTTCCAGAAATTTTCGCGGTTCTCTAAGTGGAATAAAATATCATTTATAGATTTTGTAAAAATTATTTTTCCCTATTTTTATTATTTTTATTTTCTCATTGATTTGGTTAAAAAAATAATTTAGTCGGTTAATAAAATTCCTAAACGTATTACGACCATATTATAAAGTCTTAAAAGAATCTAAATTCTGATTTTTATATATATGTGGATATTTCAAGGCTATTATCAGAATATCTAGGCGGAGAAAATATCTCATATAAAATATGTCTAAGGAATGTTAATTATGATTAGCTCAAGACTAACAGATCAAGAACCAATTCTCAATCTCAAAGACTTATTTTATGAAGAAAATTTTAAGGATGAAATTGTTGATAAAATAAATCAACTTCCTGAAAAAAATAAAAGATCCAATCTAAATCTTTTACAAGAAATTCAAACCGTGCTACAACGATGCACACACTTAACGGAAAAACAACGATTAATGTATTGCGAAAGTCAAAGATACTTCATGAAACAATACTTGCGTGAAATGAATAAACAGCATTGAAAGTCACGCTAAATAATACTTCTTTACTTCTTCTATAACTAAATTAATTAAATCTTTAGGGTTTTTAATTGGATAAAATGTTACTTTCTCGATAAGATCTTTAAACTTTTCTTTAGGAATTTTTACGCTCCCAATAAAAAAGCCCACAATTTTATGTCCTTTGTTAGATAAGTTTGAAAATAATTTCTTTGCGCTATTCCAATTATATATTCCGAAATCAGTTATAATAAAAATTAAGGTATCTCTTTCTGATTTCTCAGTCTGTTTTACAATATCTTTAATCGGTAAATGTGTTCCCCCACCCTGATATCTTAATAGAGTCCGTTCTGCTTTTCTATAGTCAACAGTCCAATCACAAACATCAGCACGATTAGAAAAATTGATTACGCTAAATTTGGCTCCTTTATTGGCAGCAAAATGGAGAGCAGCAAAAGAAGCCACTAATGCGGTGTGATAAACGCCCCTAGAACTTTTTGCCAAATAATTCCAGTTCATTGATCCAGAAGAGTCGAGAACAAGGAGTAAATCTGGAATCTGTTTTTCAGTTAAATGGCCCTTACCATAATTCTTTAACCATTTTCGGGTTGTGATATTTGGAATGATTATTGGGCTATTTAAGATTGTTTGAACAATGTCTAAATCTTCAATAGGTTCTCCTAAATGCCAAACTTCTGGAAAAACTGGAAGCTGGCCTCCTGGTTTTTCTTCAAAAATTCTAATTTCAATAAGATTCTTAGCGAGCCCTCTATACCATGCAGTTAAAGGATTCCCATCAATTAGAATCCCTGCTTGACCAGCAGGAGCCCCATAATTCGAATAAGGTGTTTCTTTAGCAAATTCCTCTGCTTTTTGCCTTAGATCTTCCTCGTTGTCTTCTTTCAATTTATCTAGATTTTTATTTTCGAGTGGATTATCCATGATTTCTAAAATGTCCTCTGGAAATTCAACAGTAGAACTACTTCTACCTGGAGATTTTCGTCTGGTATTACCCTCGCCCTTACGGACTCCTGCTCCTACCATTGTAAATGTGTTGTTCACTAGTGTTCTAAGATGATAAGCAACTTTAGAAACCTTTTCTTCCCATAGTGTATCGTCTTCAAAATTTTTCTTGATGATATTTACTACTTTTTCCGCAACACTCTCTACACTCGTAAATAAATCACTATTTACAATTTTAATATTTAATAGTTTTTCATACGCTCGAAAAAGAAATTTTGAGAATTCGCTCAGTTTGTTTTTGTTTCTTTCAAATAAGTGATTAAAAGTTGTTTTAAGTTCCCATACAATCAGATCTGGTTCTTTTTTATGAAGTTTAGCGTCAATAATCAAATCAGCAAACACATTTACGACGATTGGAGCAAAATTTTCGTTGACATGTTTCATAGCAGCCTTTAATAATCTTGCGTTAATTAATCCGTCATATGGAATAATTTGGTAGTGAGAAACTTCATGAAGAGAGATGGCGTGAAAGTAGTTTATATATTCCTGATCATCAATGAAAATAGGAACATTTGCTAAATTCATTGATATTTTCCATTTATTTTGGGGATCTATATAAAATCCTTCCAAGTGAGTGTAGTCGAAGATAAAGGTGGGTAGGTCTAAAGGCGGAAAATATAAAGCTTTTTGAGTCTTATCCCAAGCTATATTAGCTAATTCAATAAGATGTTGTTCTTTTTGGTTTAATTCCTTTTTTGGAATTGTTTTTGGTCTTTTTTTTCTAGATCTCGACATTTCAAAAAAAGATTAAATTAATCCTCCCTTTGAATATAATCTAATCGTTCTATGATTTTTCTCAATCGCAGTGCTTCAGAACCTCCGGATATTTGAATATTGACCAAAGAATCGTCATTTGTTCCAGTAACATTGATCTCTATGAGTAAATCTTCAGTCCTAATTTGTTTAGTCTGTCTCCGCATGAAAGCTTCCTTTAGTGGTTTATCTAATTTAGGAAACTCGCTTGCTATGTCTGCCCAAATCTCTTTGTTGTTTACATACTTAAAAATGTAATCTGAAACTGTTTGTTTATATAACTCTTGATTGCAAAAGTTAATTAAATAGGCTCTGTTAGGAAAATCAATGTTTTCAATTAGATCATTCCGAATACTAGCTAAAACTTCAATATTTCCGTTCTTTGAAGCCTCCTTTATTTTTTGGGCTATTTTAGGATATTTCTTGTCATTGACAGAATTTACAAAAGGTATCAAATCGTATTTAACGATTAAATCGTTCTTTTGGTAGTTCTTTAGAGTGGTTAAATCATCGCTTTTAGACTCACCGTCTCTAAAACGCTCAGCTATTAGATAACATTCTGCTCGATTAATAAAGCGATTTTGAATAAGTTCTAAAATACTCCGAGAAAAATCGTAAGGGTTCCCCCAATAAGGTGATTTTTCCAATTCTCTTTTTGTATATTTTACTCTATGAGAAATCACATAAGGTGCTATAGTATTTACAAGGTTTATATCCATTTTTTCGAGATCAAGAAGCCATGTAAGAGCTTTCGAATACCTTAAGAGATCCTTTGCTGCTCTTACGCTTAATATTGACTCGATTTTATTACACACATTCTGATTTGTGTTAAAGTGACATCCAGAACATAGACCCGTGCTTGGCTTGAGATTTTCAGAACTCCCTTTGTCTACCCTTTCACATAATGTAAAATCCCTTATGATAGCATGAATGTAATTATTTACTTCTTTATTTATGCTAATCTTATTAACAAAATACCAGATTTCCATTAATTCATCTATAGTTAAAACTTTGGGAACTTGAATAAGTTCGTCGAAACCACTGTACTTTTCGTCTTTGCCAGTTAATATCAATTCTAAATCTTGACTTGCAGGCATTACAATTGGTACCGATATGCCAAATCTGTCTAAAAATGGGTTAGATAATTCAAACGTACCGACATCTTGAGGATTAATTGTCGCAAATAAGCAATATTTATCAATTGACTTAATTTCATCGTAATATTTTATAGTTCCCTCAGCCAATAAAGATAAAAGTATATCCTGAGCATAAGGTGTTAATCGATTTACCTCATCTATAATTTTCCAGAAGTTCAATACAAATTGTCGCCATACAACTTCTTCTTCACCGTCATGTATCAATTTACCTAATTTAAGAGTCCCAACTAACTTTTCTTCAGTTAATTGTGGATGGCCACGGATTATTGAATTTTCTATCTCGTTTAAAGAGTTTCCAGTAAACATGCGTCCTAAAAGTTTTGTAAGACTAGTTTTTCCCCCACCGTGTCCGCCGACGAGCAACATTGCTGAATTTGGAACTAATGCGTTTAAAACGCATAAGGAGAGTATTTCTGGCAGTACTTTTGTTTTAACCTTAGCTGTATCTTCGTCATAATAATTTATAGCCAGATTCTTGGAGTGAACGAAGAGTTGATTCGCTTGGGTAATATTGATTATTTTCCATACCTTTTTCCTCAATAATTCTTCTTCTACTGTTTCTGTCGACATTTGGGGAAATCTCGTAAGATTTTTGATATTAAATAAAAATCAGTTCATTGATTTAATTTTAACCATTTAATATCGGTTACTCCATTAATTTAACACTATTAGACTAAAAGAATTTAAAGGTTTAGTTTTCGACTTCCATGTATAATAGATATAATTTCAAGATGCTCCTTCTTGACTAAATAAATAATACGATAGGTTTTAAAAAGAATCTCTCTTAAATCTGAATCCCCGTATTCAGGAACTTTCCTGCCAAGTTTTGGAAATTGTTTTAGATGACTCACCATTTCATAAATTTGTTTTACTAAAATTTGAGCGTATTTTGGCGAATCTTTTAAGATATAATTTGCAATATCATCCAATTCTTCAAGGGCATGATTAGTCCATTTTATTTTAACCATTTTTCTAAGCGTTCTTTAGCTTCTTCGTGTGTATATAAATTTCCTTCCTTTGAATCTTTTAATCCCTTCTCAATTTTTTGTCTTACATATATTGCTTCGATGATATCTTCCAAACTTATATCCTCAGGAAGATTTTTTATCATTTGTATGATATTTTCCTTTTGAGTTGCCATGATATTTTCCTTTAATAATTAATAGGAATCTATAATATAAGGTATCGTATTCCCTTTTATTTTTTGCCATACTGATTTAATTTAGGGAATTCTCGTAAGATTTTTAATATAAAATAAAAATTGATTTACTTATTTATAAATTGGTTTTTCTATTAATAAAAAAATATGATACGGTTTATTTAATATCTTAAGAGATGAGTTATTTATTTTTGCTAATGACTAAAACACAAAAAGCCTGTAAATATACATTTTGATTAAACTTGCGTTTGAATTAAAAATAACCGATATGACCTAAATTATTACCCTCCTCATCTAGAGCGAACACCAATCCCATAGAAAGTGGTTCTTGTTCAATTTCCTTTGTAGATTTTGCCACAGATTTAATATCTTCCAATTTTAAGATGAATATTCCTCCACACTTCTTACATTTTATATGAATTTTCGTAATTTTTTTTTTATCATCTTCAAATTCTTCTTTTTCAAAAGGTTCTAACAATTCTCTACTATCATTATCACAATTTTTCAAAAAACACTGATCTAGAGAAATTTTTTCCATACCTCTTCGTGCAAGTGATATATATGCGTAACTAGGAATTTCATCTCTTAATTCTTTTTTGTCAGTCATATATGAATTAAAAAAAAAAGGTAATTAACTCTTATCATTATTATTTATTGAACAATTTTTATGCGAGCTTAAGAATTAGAGGATTAAGCTTAATTAGGAACAAGAATTATTATTTCCATATTAGTGAATAATTTAACCATCAAAGTATGCCAGAAAAAGAAGCTTTTTCCAAAGAAACATTAGAACATATATCTAAGTTAGCTCTTTTAGAATTATCAGAGGAAGAAAAGAATAAATTAGCTCAAGAATTAGGGGACATCCTCAGCTATTTTAAGAAATTAGACTCACTAGATACTTCAAATGTAAAACCTATGACGCATCCAATCGAAGGGCTTAAAAACATCTTTAGAGAAGACGTTCCTTGGAAATCTCTAACGAATAAAGAAGCTTTAATGAATGCTAAATATACCAAAGATGGGTTTTTTAAAGCAGGAAAAGTAGTAAAAGATTAACTTCTCAATCCTTGTATTCTTTATTTAGAATATCTATAGCTTTTTCCATATCTCTTAAGGCTTTTTTCCTCTCTTTAGGTGTCATAATCATCCAATCTTCTTCGGAATCCGTTCCAATTTTTTGGGATTCAGCTTGTGATCTGAATTTTTTATAAACTAATGCGTTTATGTAACGCTCATAATGACTAAGAGCTTTATTAAGTTCTGGGTTATCTTTAATTTGTTCCCATAACTCGAGAGTTTCTAAGCTCCGAATTCCAATATCAATCCTAAACCAACTAATAGGAAAGAGTAACTTCTTTTTTATACCGTATTCTATAACTTTGATGTTATCGTTATCAATATAAATTTCGGCGATTTCATCTTTACTAAACACTATATTATCGCTAATTATATACATATTCGCAGCGTTTCTTGACGTACATACAATTCCAACAGCAAATCCCTTTGCTAACCGCAATTGATTTATCAAATCCTCTAATTTTGAGCCTTGGATATGAACATTTTTTTTCTTTGTTCCTTGAAATTCAATTTGAATTTTTATTATGTCTTTATTATCACTTATTATTTTTGGAAATAAGTCTCTTTCTCTAGTACTTTTATGAGCTTCTAGTAATTTATTGATGATATCGTAATCTAACTTCAATCCCTGGATCACAGTTGTGTTCGCATTTAAGAATGCGTCTACCTCAAAGTCAGCGATACCATAAAAAATTTTTTGGTTATTAATAATCTGATAAATAATTTTTACAATTGTATCTACTAATGCTTCGGGATCTTCTCGGATCGAGTCAAATTCGGTGGTAGTAAAAGTATCAATAGAATCCTCTAATCCCTCCTCTTCGTAGAAAGCAGCCCATGACATTTCAGTATATACATTTCCTTCGTTGTAGAAATTATGGTCACTATCTATACTTATAATCGATTTGGCTCCCCCAATTTCAACGCCCTTTTTAGTACTTGAAGAACTGAATATTTTTAATGGTGGATCGTAAAAATTGAGAGGCATCTAAATAACCAATTTATTCATTTTAGCTTTAAAATAATAATAGAGTTAATACTATTAAATTTGGTTTTTTCAATTTAACTGAACATAGTGAATAGAGTAATTTTTAGAAAAAAAGCGAGATTAGTAAATAATTATTCTACAGGAATTTTAACTATAAAGGTGGAACCTTTTCCTTTTCCTTCAGATTCAGCCCAGATTTCTCCTCCGTGGAGCTTAATAATTTCTTTTGATAGAAATAACCCTAAACCGGTGCTACCTAAATCCATATCTAGATCCTTCTTCAGCGGGGATTCAATTGTGCTAAATTTCTTGAAAAGATTTTTTATTTCTTCGCTAGATAAACCTACACCAGAATCGCTTATTTTTATCTGAGCAAATTTACCATCAGACTGCATATTTATTTGAATTTTACCGTTTGAAGGAGTGTATTTAATTGCATTTGAGATTAAATTTGTAAATACCAGTTCGATTCGGGAGTCATCAATGTTCACATAGAGTTCGGGTAAAATGTCAACGTCTATTTCGTGATTCCGTTTATTGCTAAAATATTTCATTTCTTTGATGCAATTTATAATAATATTGCTTAAGTTAGCTCTGCTCTTATTTACTTTAAAACTTTTAGATTCCAATTGAGACACATCAAGTAGATCGTCAACTAATTTTTTTATTCTTTTAGTTCCAATGGACGCCATTTCTAGAAGCTCAAGCTGTTCTGGATTGAACTTATCTTTATGTAACAAGTCTAACAACTGATACGCACCATATACCGTAGTTATGGGAGTCTTTAATTCGTGAGAAGCTCTATCAATAAATTCCTTTCTCATTTCATTTAATTCCTTTAATTTTATCTCTATTTCTTTTGTGTCTGATATGTCATGACCCATAACCATAATGTAGGTTTTATCGCCCACTTTCACTAAAGAGGATTCATAATTTACCCATACTAGGCTCCCATCTTTTTTAACTAATTGAATCTCTATAGAGGGTATAGTTTCTCCATCTGAAATTTGCTTAAGTCTTTTAAACAAATGGGGTAAATATTTTGGAAGAATAAATGAAAGGCTACCGAATTTATTACCAATAAGTTCACTCTTCTTGTATTTAATTAATTTTTCTAAAGCTGGATTGCAATCCTCTATTTTACCCTTCGTGTCCATAAGTAGAATCGAAACTGGTGATTTCTCAAAAAGGAATCTATATTTCTCTTCTGATTGTCGTAATTCCTCCTTAGCCTTCTTCTTTTCTGTTACATCTATGTATGATACTAAGAATGCAGGTTTATTCTGGAACTTTATATGCTTGTTGTAAATTTCTAACCATATAGTGCTCCCATTTCTATGAATCCCACGAGCTTCATAATATTGAAGATTAGCATTATCCTGATTTTCAATTTTTGTAGCGAGCTCAATAATTTTTCTCTTATCCTCGGGATGAATCGTTTTAAAAAACTCTCCCTGACCCCAATTCACCATTTCTTCGACTGAATATCCAAGTAAGTGAGCGAGCGTTTTATTCACATACTTAATTCTTTCTTCTTGGATTATAGAAATTCCCATTAAAGATTGCTCTGAAATTGTTCGGAACTGCTCTTCAGATTCTTTTATTCTTTCTTCAGCTTTTACCATTTCAGTAACATCGTGAATAATACTCCTCATACCAATAATCTTAGTACCTTCATGAATAGGAGTAGCATTTATACTTCCATAAAAAATTGTTCCGTCTTTTTTTCTTAATTGCATAATTAAAGGATCGATAGTTTTACCCCTAAAAATTAGGCTAAGATTACTTATAACTTCATCTCTATCTTCTTCCAGAATGAAATGAAACGCATTTAATCCTTTTTTAAAGTCTTCATGAGAATATCCGAAAACTTTTGAAGCGATCGCGTTTGTATAGACTAGTTTAAAATTTAAATCAATATCAAAGATAACTTCTGGCAATGAGTTAGCTAATTCTTTATATTTCTTTTTAGATTCAATTAATTTTTGAGCAGCTTCCTTTCTTTCGCTTATATCTCTTGAAATTGTGAGAAAATAGTTTTTACCTTCTTGATTTTTATAGTACTCAGCAGATGTATCCATCCAGACATATCCCCCGTTTTTTTTTCTAATCCTTGCTTCTATTGAACTATATCTTTCATTCAATGCTTTAATGACTAATTCTCGATCTTCTGGATGGATTAAATCTAATGCTTTTTTACCAATAAGATCCTCTGAAGAATATCCCATCAATCTTTTATGAGCTTTCGCATTGATATAATCTATTTTTAAATGATTGTCTATGACTGTTATTAAATCTTGTGCATTTTCTGATAATAATCTATACTTTTCTTCCGATTCCTTAATCTTTTCTTGTGAATTTTTCAATTCTGTAATATCATGTATAATACATCTCATTCCAGAGACTGAATTCTCCTTGAAAATCCGACTTGCATGAATATATGCGAAAAATAATGTTCCATCTTTTCTCTTTAACCAAGTTTGTAAAGGTTTTATGTATTCACCTCGAAATATTTGTTTCGTCTGCTTCAGAATTAATTCTTTATCCTCAGGTGGTATGAAATCAAATATGATCATACCCTTCTTAAATTCTTCACTTGTATATCCAAATATTTTGGATGCAATCGAATTGGTATATGTTATAATAAAACTTAAATCGAGCTCAAAAATTACTTCTGGTAAAGAATCTGCTAGATTTCTGTATTTCTCTTCTGATTCTCTTAACTTTTTTTCAGCATTTTTCCTATCTGTTATATCTTGAGCTATACCTTCTATTAAAACCTCATCGTTAATTTTTTTTAGTGAATTTTGAAGGTTAATCCAAGCGAAAGTTCCATCTTTTCTCTTAATCTTAATATCTTGTGGTTTTATCTTCTTTCCGGCTAAAGCTTCTTTAAAATTATTTTTAAAAATCTCAATTTGCTCCGGAGAATAAATTCCTAAATCGGTATATTTTTTACCAATCGCTTCTCGTTTGGTGTATCCGAAAATTTTTTCTGTAGCTGAATTAATATTAAGAATTATCCCCTTACTGTTGGTTACTGTGAGAGAAATTGGAGACGACTCGTACAAAACACGAAATCTTTTCTCTGATTCGTTAACTTCTTGTTCTAAAATTTTACGCTGACTGATATCCTGGGTTAAAACTTGAATATAACTCTTTTTTTCGATCTCAATTTTAGAGGCAATAACATTAACCCAGATGAGATTTTTATGTTTGTCATATATCTGAATATCTTCTGGACCAAAGATACCACCTTTTAGTAATTGATCAAATACCTTATTCATTGGTACCTTGTCTGCTGCGGGAAGCATAAACAATTCTGAAAACTCAAAACCAATTAATTCCTTTCTTTCGAAACCAAAAATATTTTCCGTAGCATAGTTGATATCAACCACTTGACCATTGGAGTCAATTAATACAATTGAAATTGGAATTTTATCAAAGAGCAATTTATAATTGTCTTGATGAGATATAGACTCGGTTATTCTACTATTGGGGTGTGTCAAATTACTTAACTATTTTATTCCTAATTGAACATGAAATCTAATTTATAAATTATTAAAATAATAAATCCTATACTATTTAATATTCTCTTTATTCTCGATGTGCGTTCAGTTATCTTAGATCGAATTTTAGACCGAGAAATAGAAACCCATTCTCTTACATAAAATAAAAGCGATGTAGTTTATTTGATAAAAACTTCAGATTTTGAACAACCTATAAGGAATGATCTCTGCGATACTGGGAATATTCATATAAAATCTTCAAACATTTAGGCGGAGCATCCCAAAAGTCAAAAATAGGTAGATCGTACGATATAAATTTTTGAAACCATGGAAATCTATATGGAAAAGGTCCACAAAAATAAACAGGGATAGAAAATTTTTTCATTAGTTTTCTAATAGGTCGTAAAATAGTTCGATCAAGCATTGTATCCATATTTTTTAGATTTTCATCGACTTTCATTCCCGATTGTTCAATAGTCTTTATAATATCATCGAAATCGAACACACCCCAGGCAATAATGCAATCTACTTCTCCCGATTTCATAAGCATTTTTGGAAATTTATAGAAAATATTTAGGAAGTTAACATCGAAAGTAACATCGATAGGATTCCTAGCACTGGCAGTAAACGGTATTAACTCCGTAAGCTCGTCCTTTAGTTGTTTAGAAAATTCTGGAACCACTAACCCATATAACTCTGAAGATTTTGTCATCATTGAGCCACTTCCACCAGAATCAGTAATAATCCCTACTCTATTTCCTTTCATAAATATATTGTATTTTTGAGCGAAAGACAATGTCCTCAAATAATATAAGAAATCCGTAATGGAATTTGTTGGAATTATACCTACTTCTTTAAAAACTGCGTCATAAATCTTTTGATCCCCCCCTAAAGAACCAGTGTGGCTTTTAATAGATCTATTTGCTGCTTTAGTTCCTCCCGTGTATATAGCCACAACAGGCTTATTTGGGGTTATTTCCTTTATTAATTGAATAAATTCTTTACCCCGCTTAATTTCTTCTATGTAAAGCCCGATGACGCCAGTGTGAGGATCGTTTTTAAAATATTCTAAGAAATCTACCATGTCAATATTTCTTTCATTTCCAACAGAAAGAGATTTACTAATGTTTACGCCCATCTCTTTTGCGTGCCAAAAAGTTTGAGCTGCTACTGTTCCGGATTGGCTTATAATAGAAATATTCCCTTTTTTTGGAACAGCGTAAGGCCAAAAAGTGTTTAAGTATGCATCTTCTTTTTCAGGAAACCTATACCAAGCGTTATATATTCCCAAACAATTTGGACCAATAAACCTCATCTTGTATTTTTTAGCAATTTTATCAATTTCTTGTGATAACTGAACACCATCTTTTCCAATTTCTCTAAATCCACCAGAAGTTATTAAAAGGTTTTTTATTCCTTTTTCTCCACATTCTTCCATAACCTGAGGAACTATTCTTGTAGGTAATATAAGAAATGCAAGATCAGGTGTAACAGGAAGCTCTAATACTGATTGATAAGCTTTAAAGCCCTGAATTTTATCTAATCGTGGATGAACTGGATAAATATCATCAACCCCCTCTCCTGCAATGATATTTCGAAGCTGCATCGAACCCATCGTATTAAGTAAGTCATTATTTGCCCCAAATACTGCTATACTTCTCGGGTTTAAGAAGGAATGGAGAAAATGATCTTTAAATAGCTCAATATTTTTATTTTCAATCAAAATTAGACAAAAATGTTTGGGTTTTATTCAATATAACCAATTAATTTTAGTAATTAATCTTAAAATATAGATTTTATTTAAAACTAATGTCAATATATCATATAAAAAAATTCGAGGGAAGTTCAAATCAATATACTTTTAAACCTAAGAGATTTCTTTAAGTATAATTTCCGCGGAATACCCTGGGATTACTCCCTCATAACTTACAATCTGTTTTTCCTTTAATTTTTTCAAGATTAACCTAACACCCTCAAATTCCTCTTGGCAGAGCGTTTGTAATTCTTTATAAATCAATTTTCCGCTATTTTCTTCTAACTTTTTGATAATAAAAACTTCTTCTATTGATAGTTCTGACATAATAATGAAGTTAAAATTTTGAGATTAATATTTAATCCATTTCATTTTTTACCAGTACTGCCGAAACCTGCTAATCCTCGCTCGGATTCTGGTAATTCATCAGTTTCTTTAAATTTGTAATGATGGATTTTGCCTAGAATTATCTGACATATCCTTTCTCCTCTTCTTAAAGTTATATCTATATTTGAAAGGTTTACAACGACCGCCATCCATTCATTTCTATACCCAGTATCAATCGTGCCGGGAGAATTTACTATAGATAAACCTTCCCACAAACCTAAGCCACTACGAGGAACGACCTTAAAGTAATATCCTTTTGGGATAGCTGTTGCAAAACCTAAGGGGCAGCCGATTCGCTCTAATGGTTTTAGGGTATAAGTGTCAGAATTAATTTCTATTAATTCTTTTTTACCGTTTTCATTAATAATTTTCTTAAAACCCATTATATGGGCATCAGCACCAGCATCTCCTTTCTTTGAAGGTTTAGGGATGATTGTTTCTTTATTAACTTTCTTGAAAGGGATAGTTAATTCCTCTGTATCCTTTTTCATCTTAATACATCTTATATTTCAGAATATAAAAAAGAGTTTTTATTAAAGAATAATTAAAACTGATAAGAAAAAATATTATAAAACCATTAATCATTAACAGAATTATCAATTGAAGATTCAACTATTTAAATTATTATTAAGTGAGAAAATATGATTGTAACTGATAGATACGACCCCCGATTAGATAGAGACGCACTTAAAGAGATTTTTGAAGATTTTATTGAAAATAAATCATATTTCATATCAACTTGGCAAGAATTTGAAAGGGAAATAAATAAAAGAGTTTTGGACCTTCAGTATCGAAATTCTATGGTAGTTGCTAAAGAAGAAGGAGAAATTGTCGGTTGGGGGACCTACACCTTGATTAAAGATTATTTAGGTAATAAACGAGCTCTTATCCACCAAGTTCTAACTAAAAAAGAAGATTCTTATAGAAAGGGTATTGAGGAACAAATAATTCGAGAATTGAAATTGTATGTTAAAAAGACTCTTAATTTAGATAAAGTATTTTTGCTTTGCCAAGATTCAGATAGCGCTCTAAGAAACTTAGTTATGAAATTAGGTGCAAAAAAATCTAAAAATTATTGGTATGAAAATGATATTTAAGTGAAAAATTTTGGTAGATATAGATAATCTCCTTAATGAAGTCAAAGATTTATTGAAAAATGAAGATTTTAGAAAAGCTATAGAGATTTTGGAAGCTTTATACGCTGATAATCCTTCTGAAAAAATTAAAGAAATCCTAATAAGGGCTTTATTTTCATACGGAGGATACCTCAATGATGATTTTGTTTTAGAATACGAGAAATCTATGGAATTTTTTAGAAGAATCATCGTGCTTGAGCCAACAAATTACAAAGCGTATTATAATCTTGGTATTTCCTACTATAATTTAGAACAGTTTGAAGATGCTTTAGATGCTTATAAAACAGCGATTAAACTTAATCCAAATTATAAACACGGTTATTATAACATAGGATTAGTATACGAATCGACCGGAGATTTTCAAAAAGCTGTTGAAGCTTACAGAAAAGCTTTAGAAATTGATCCTAATTACATATATGCATTGCATGCCCTTAATTCAGTAAGGAAAAATTTAGATAACGAAACTAATAAAGATAATAAAGCTAGAAAAGAAAAAGGTGCTGTTAAACAATTGATCTCTTTACTTAAAGTTTCTAAACGAATTCGAATAGATATGATCCAAGAAATTTTAAAAATAAGTAAGGAGACTCTTATTGAACTTTTGATTAAATGGGGAGAAAAGTTTAATTGTAAAATTGACGGAGACTACATTATTATTAATAAAGAATACTTAGACGAATTATTAGAATATTTAAATTTAAACCAAATAGGAATTTAACTTAATAACCTAAATCCCATTATAAAATATGATGCTATTTCTTCAATAGTCTATTATTTATAACACAACAAGCTATAAGAACTACTAAAGTTATAACACCAGCAATTATGTAACCACCAAAGGTTTCTAGAAGTCCTTCCATAATATTATTTGATATTATTTTGTGATTTCAAAATTTCATTCTATGAAAATCATAACGATTACTCTTTTTAAAATTATTTTTTAAATTTAATAGGTTTTGAAATTTTAAGGTAATAAAAAAAAATAAAAAAAAATATTTCTAAACTCTTTTTATCGCTCGATCTGAAAGTTAACTTGTACTCGAACTCGATAAATTAATTTATCTTGATCTTCTTTAACTTTCACATCAGATTCGATAATTTGAATATTTCTGATACCACGAAGCGATTTTTTAGCCTCATCGAAAGCAACACGCACAGCGTCGGACCAATTTTTATCGCTTGTAGCTACTAACTGAATGCTTTTATATACAGTAATTTTATTTCACCTTCTAGTTATTATGGTATTAATTTTATTGTAGATATTATAGTAAGACTAATTGTTTTTGGTTATTATTTAAATATTTCTAGAATAAATCTTAAAAAAATAAATGAAAAAAAAAAAAATAGAAAAAGAAGTTTTATGCCGAAATATTCGATTAGGCATCAATATTTTCGATTAATGTTGCGACTCCTTGCCCGCCACCACAACAGGCATTAGCAATCCCATATTTTGCTTTTTTATCTTTCAATATCCGAGCTAATGTACCAGGTAATCTTATCATGGTAGCACCTAATGGATGCCCAATTGCAGTTGATCCTCCCATAACATTTACCTTTTCTTCAGCGATGTTAAAATGTTTCATACAATTTAAAGCAACTATGCAAAATGCTTCATTAATTTCCCAATAATCTATGTCATCAGCAGTTAATCCTGCGTGTTTTAGAGCCATTTCAGTTGCTGGCACTGGACCACGACCCATAACACTAGGGTCAACACCAGCCCAGCCAAGTGAAACTATTCTTGCCATAGGTTCCAATCCTCGCTTTTTTGCTTCCTCAGCTTCCATCATAATACAAGCAGTAGCACCTGCGTTTAATGGGGAAGAATTTCCAGCGGTAATAACACCTTCAGGAGTTCCCTCTCTTTCTTTATAGCCTGCTCTGCCTCCATTTTTTTCCAAGTAAAACGGTTTTGATAGTCTTCTCAAACCAGCAACGCTTTCAAGGGTTGATTTTCTCGCAGCTAAATCCTTCTCTACCATCATAGGTTCTTCGATATTACCTTCTACATGGCCTTCAATGCCGATAATTTCGCCTTTAAACCAACCAGCTTCTTGATTATCGACAGTCAAGTTGTGGGCTCTTACTCCAAATTTATCCATATCTTCTTTCGTGAAATTGGGAATTTCTTGTTCGTATAATTTCTGAGCCGTTTGTAGCATATTAATAGTTGTCATGAGATCATATTGGGGTCGATACCATTTGCTCTTCTTATTCACCATGCCTAAGTTTGGGTTGACATGAGTATTTTGCATATCAACGCGCGTCATATGTTCAACTCCTCCTGCTAAACAGATTTTACTATATCCTGTCATGATTTCCATAATCCCAACATGCATTCCACTCCCAGCAGAGCCGCATTGCCGATCTACAAACATAGCAGGTACTGAAACAGGAAATTCTGCTAAAAATAACGGAAGTCTACCCCCATAAGTCCAATTTTCATAAACTCCCATAGCAGTTCCTACTGTAAACTCATCAATATCCTTTTTCTCGATGCCTTTATCTGCTAATTTTTGATCAAAAAACTTCATCAACAATGTAGCTAATAGTTCATCACTTCTAATCTCACCAAAAACATCTCTCTCGGGCTGTTTTGGTCTAGACCGAGAAAAACCTGTTCGGGCGTAATCAATTAACCATACTTCTTTCATACTTGTATATCCCTCTTATTTTATAATAATTTTAAAACGAAGTTTTCAAAAAAATTTTGATATTAAGTTATGAATGTTCAAAAATGTATTAAAGTTTTTGATAATAAGGCTAGGGACTTAAAACAATCAATTA
Organism: uncultured archaeon; assembly: GCA_964508365.1. GTDB lineage: Archaea > Asgardarchaeota > Lokiarchaeia > Sigyniarchaeales > SOKP01 > SOKP01. The sequence continues at coordinate 20,658 of CAZDTP010000011.1, read as the reverse complement.
CTCATTTTGATAATTTAACTAAAAATAATTAAGATTTAATTAGTATCATTTTTATTTTTGGAACATTTAGTTAAAATATGGCAGACACGATTGTATCAATCATTGCTGGATCTGAATCAGACAAAGATGTTTACGAAAAAGCAGAAAATGTATTGAAGGAAAATAACATCCCATATGAACTTAAAATCATTTCTGCACACCGGGATCCAGACAAACTAGACGATTATTTAAAAAGTTGCCAATCCTTACTATTTATTACTGTCGCTGGATTGTCAGCAGCTTTACCTGGCATAGTAGCTTCTAAAACAGAAAAACCTGTTATTGGAGTACCTGTTAGCACTAAATTAGGGGGTTTAGATGCGCTTTTATCAATTGTGCAAATGCCTCCTAAAATCCCTGTAGCTTGTGTAGGAATAGATAGAGGTGAAAACGCAGCATATTTAGCAATAAGAATTCTCAATTTGTCCAAGAAATAATACTATGGTGGAAATTGTGGATGAAAACTTAATTGAACTCGGAAAGAAGAACGCTGCTTTTAGGGCAGTTGAAGAAAATGTTAAAAAAAACATGATCTTAGGAATCGGAAGTGGTTCTACTGTTGTATATGCCGTGAAAAAAATCGCGGAGATCAATCAAAATAACATTTTAAATCTAAAATGCATTCCCACCTCTTTTCAATCTCACCAGTTAATAGTGGAAAACGGACTTACCCTAGTTTCGCTAGACCAATATCCTGAGATTGATCTGGATATTGATGGAGCAGATGAAATTGACAAGTCTCTAAATTTAATTAAGGGTGGTGGAGGATGTTTAGTCCAAGAGAAAATTATAGCGTCGTCTTCAAAGAAGTTAGTTATTATTGCAGATTATACTAAAAAATCGGAATATCTGGGAGAAAACTGGAGAAAAGGAGTACCAATTGAGATAATTCCTTTAGCACACATTCCTATTATGAAGAAATTAGAAAAATTAGGGGGTACCCCCGTTTTAAGGATGGCTCAAGCAAAATCAGGACCAGTTGTAAGTGATAATGGGAATTTTATTATAGACGTTGATTTCGGTCTAATTAAAAATCCTTTAGATTTAAATTTAAAGATTTTGCAAATACCTGGTATTGTGGATTCTGGCTTATTTTTAGGATTGGCTCAAACGGCTTATATTGGTCAAAAAGATGGCACAGTTAAGAAGCTCCAAATTTGATTTTAATGAACATTCATTTTTTTAATAAATACTATCTGTAGTAACTATGAAAAAAGTAGCAGTTTCAATACATGCAACTGATGATTTTAACACAGATGTCATTACAAAGTTGAAAGGACTTGATTATATACACGTAGATGTGTCAGATGGAGAATTTACATCTTTTCAAAATCTTAATTTAGAAGTTTTCCGAATTTTGCATGAGAAGTATGACTTACCGATCATAGCTCATATGATGGTTATCAACCCTTCTGAATTCATAGAACAAATCATTGATTTTGTCGATATTTTTACCTTTCATAAAGAGGTTGAGGGGGATATAGATGCGATAATTAGAAAAGTGAAAAAGAAGAACAAAAAAGTAGGTATAGCAATCAATCCTGATACAGATATAGCAGAGATTCTGTCTTACTTAGGATCAATTGATTTAGTCTTAGTAATGTCAGTCAAACCAGGTGGTTCTGGTCAAAAATTTATTCCTAATTCCATCGAAAAAGTTAATCACCTTAGAGAATATAAAAAGAAATATAACTTTCTTATAGATATCGATGGAGGAATTAACCTTAAAAATGCTCCAGAATTAAATGTTGATATTATAAGTAGCACAAGTACAATTTTAAACGCGAAAGATCCAAATAAAGTTATAGAATCATTAAAATATTCTAGTTAACTCTGATTGTCTCTTTGGTTTTTGAAGTATTTCTTAATAAAGTTTTGTCGAGATAATTCTGGATCTTTTCCGTTCCTTAAAATGTAATCTTCGTATTTTTGATAAATAGTAAGCATATCGTTATATAATAGCTCATACTTTTTGTCAGGGTGAATTATGATACTCTCTTCTATTTTTAAAAAACCCTCTACTAACTCCGTCCAATCAAAAATTTGATTTTTCAAGTTGTAGTAAGACTTAGCGCTACGAAGAGCTGCACCTAGTGCTGCTGAATTAGTTGCTTCAAATTGGCGTACTTTAGTGTTAAATATATTTGCTACTATTTTTAAAATTTCTAAATTTGTTGATGCGCCCCCAGTGGCGTATATTTCTTCTGGGGGTTCTTGAGTCCATTCAGAATGTATTTTCATCGAAAGAAATTGTGCTTCAATAACTGCTCTAACATTCCCTTCCAAATCATTTTCATCGAAACCGAATCGGTGAACTTTAGGCTTTGAAACAAGAGGTACGATTTCAGGGAAAAAATAAGGAAGCATAATTTTACCGTAATTTCCAGGGGGTGTTTTCGCTAAAATGTTTGAAAAGTCAGTCCAATTAAGGTTAAAACTATCTTTAACTTTCTCTCTTGCAAGAGAACCATTTTTATAGCAAATTAATCCCATATAATCCCCAGTGGGAGCTCCGAAAACATGACCCTCACCGCTTAAATCGACGAATAGGTCTTTTAAATAACTAAAGAAAGTATCACTAGTACCTAAACTGATCGCTGCTTTTCCTTTTTCTGTAAGACCTACTCCAATTAAGCTACTAGGATTATCCCCTGACCATGGAATAAGGAGTGTTTCTGAAGAAAATCCATAACGATCAACAAAAAAGGGGGCTATTTTGCCAATAATACTATAGGGATTTGTTAATGGGGGTAATTTTTTCTTTAAATCTGGAGCGGTGGAGTCTAAAGCTCTATTATCCCATTCTTTAGTTTTAATATTCATTAAATTCATCCCTGCTCCATCTGAATGGTCAATTGGAGAGTTTTTTCCCAGTAAAACTGATGAAAGAAAAGAGCTTACGAGATGAATTACTGAAGTTTGCACGTAATTATCGTGATTATCTTTATAAAATTTCCTAATTTGAGGTCCAGAAAACCTTTCAAATGTGTTTGATCCTGTTATTTGTATTGTAGACTTTAAACCCCCGAGCTGATTTCGGATTTCTTCACACTCTTTAGTGGTGCTAGAATCCATCCAGACTGGACTAGTCTCTCTTGAAAATGTTCCCTTGATTTGACTTACTAAAGATTTTTCATTATTTAAATTCTTCACGGTTGGTTCAAAAGATTTGTTTAGGTAAACGGTTCCATGTTGCTGACCCGATCCAGTTATTAGTTTTATATCATTCAACGGTAAGTCTTCCTGCAAAAAAATAGCAAATAATAACTCCAATGCTTCTACCCACATTAAAGGGTTAGAATGAACAACTTTACCGTCATTAGAAGTATAAACTCCATGTTGAGTACCGTATTGAGGTAAACTTACATCAAAATTAATGCTATGTGAAAATAGCGTTTTTTTTTCTTGGAAATCTATGAGAATACCGGAGAAGCTCTGTGTTGAACAATCCAAACCAAGAAAGTAATCCATAGTGATATATTTTTTTTACCATTAATGAATCTTTTTAATGGACATTCTACTAATTGGTGTGTTATCTATATAGGAATACGCGAGGATGATAAATCAATATAAACATGAATACCATTTCCTATAGCATAATAAAAAAAAACTAAACTAGTCGTGAAATGTTAAAGATTTACCGCAACTGGGACAAAACTTTTGTTGAGTAGTTAAGTTATAACCACAATAAGGACAATAGGAAACAATTCCCGGAGTATAATCGTAAGAATCTAGTGATGAGCCATCATCATAATGATGCTCATAATAACTCTCAGAAGGTGTTGATAGATAAGATTTCCTTTTCTTTTTTCTAAGATACATTGAAACTCCCAGTATTAGGGCAAATACAACAACCACACCTATAATGATTATCACTAACAATAAGTCTAATTGGAGCGATGCTTGTATTAACACAACTATTATGAAATCTTCAGATTCTCCTTCGCTATCGAAAGCTGTTACTAATAAGAATGCTAAATACCCATCTTGAGAGCTAGTATCATATTGAGAAGCAGTAGATAATTGCTTAGTCCCAGTTATAGTGGAAAATTCCATCGTGTAAGGAATTACAAAACTACCAGTATGAGTGCCCGAACTCGATTCGTAAGTCATCTCAGAAAAGATGTAGGTTCTAGGATTAATAGGAACTATTGTATTATCTTCTGAGATAGATGCGATAAAAAAGTTTACGGAAACCCTCATCTCAGAACTATCTTGGTCTTCATATGAAACGGAATCCGTTATATTTATTCGAAAGTCAAGACGGGATCCTTGCGATATTGTATACACATTTAAACTATCCTCATCGTGAGTTTCATCAAAGGCAATTGATTGAGAATTATCTATTAAGATTGTGGAACTTTCTTCTATAAATTCAGGGGAGTTATTGTTGATTAACGATACAAGTCTTGGAGAATGCGGATTGTAATAATTGGAACCCGGGTTGAAAGGTACGATATAAAAAATAGCAAAACCAGGCACATCCGTAGAGGTTGGGGTGTAAACATAAGAATATTCAAAAGGATATGGTACGTTTGATAAAGGGAAAGTTTTGTTAATGGTTCCTTTTTCAGTGTAATATGTTAAGGGGTACAACGATAAATAAGCAGTTGCATTGTAAGTAATACCATCGAGAGTAACGTCAATATTTAGCGAATCAATACCATTTCTTTCAAGATCTGTGGTTGTTATTATGTTTGTTATCTGGGGGACCATATTATTATCATAATATAAGATTTTAGACGATTTCTTGTAAGTTTGTGAACCAATTGTTATATTTACATTAATAATATAAGGTTCTGTATTTGGAGAAGGTAAAGTAATAGAGTGATTGATCGCGATGCCATCTGAACTTGAAATCATTTTAATCGATTTAAAATAGCTGTCGTTTTGTAGGGATACGTTAAGATAAGAATTTAGTACTATGGAACTAACAGGAGCATCTAAGTTTTGGTTTTTTACATAGAGCGAGAGGTTTATTTGAGAAGCTGGAGTGTTTTCAGAATTTAAAATAATTTCTATAGAGACATTTTCGCTTTCAAAGAAATAATCCATTAGATTTCGTGTTAGGCTTGAATGATCTTGTTTATACATTGGTGAATCGTAAAGATCTGTAGTCCAATGAAGATCTCCAAATGCTACAAAACGACCTCCTCCAAACGGATTATGATCGTATGCAGCAGCGATGGTTTTATCCCCTGTTGAAGCAAGTACTTCTGCATTCCCCATAAGACTTAAAGTACTTCCATATTCCCATGAAAATTTACTTACATCTTGAAAAATCAAAGAATTATTAAAGGATGTTATGGACTGAGTAGAAACTGTAGCTCCAACTCCGATCCATTCTTCATTGGCTACATTCTCCTCATTAATAGTTATTCCTATATCAATATACGAGAATAAATCATTTATATTCTCAACGCATAAGTCTTGATATCGCGTCCCTAAAAATAGCAAATTTCCGCCACTCTCAAAATAATTTTTCAAATTTACAAATTCCAATGGACTATAAGGTAAAATTGGATTTTGTAATACTACCAAATCGTACTGAGCCAATCGTTCTTGAGTCAAAATAGAGTTTTCCAAGTCGCTATCATAATTAGGAGTCCAAAATTCTGCCAAATAATCTATAGAGATGTTCAGGTTTGAGAGATCTTTCATCCATTTGTATGAATCCATTTGGTAAAACGAAAGTTCAGGGAACCAATCGTTCAATCCATGGTAAGATTCCATTAAAATTTTATGCTCAGGGAAACGTATATCTATTGATATCATAATTGTATCGTATGCCCTCATACCAGATGTAATGTTTAATTCTAATGTTCGTAAGCCAGGTGTAGCGTTTGTATTTATTTCTACTCTGAATGTAACGAATTGAACTCCCGCGTTGTTAAAAATTATCTGAGATTTATCTAAAGATAAAGAAATCCCATCAACATAATTCGAGTAATTAACATTTAAAGTATTATTAGTGCCAGATATTACCGTTAAATTAAATTCTTGTATATCTCCTGGAAAATTGATTAAATCGAAAGGTTCTATAGGTAACTCGTCAGGAGAGAGTTTGGCAATGTTATTGATATTTGAATAGGTTGTATTTAAATAATCTAAATACTCAAGAGATGCGGTAATGTTAATAAGCCCGAACCCAGATTTCATGAATTCAGAATTATCAGCGTTAGATATATCTTGAGCCCCCTCTAATAGCGCAATTCTTGCGGTTTCAGGTGAGATCGATGGATACGCTTGTTTCATAATAGCTAACGCACCCGCGACAATAGGACATGACATACTCGTTCCACTTAGAGGAATATAATCTGCATCACCTGAAAAATCGAAATATCCTCCAAGAAATCGATTTCTGTCAGAAATTATCGAATCTGGAGCCTCTGTTGCTATTATATTTACTCCCGGGGCAACAACATCAAGATAACCTAAGTAAGATAAAGTTGGACCCCAACTACTAAAAGAGGCTAAATCATTATTGCTATCTGTAGCTCCTACAGAGATAACATCAATACCTGATGCTGGGGAGCCTCCCGAAAAGTATTCTGGACCAGAATTACCTGCAGAAGACACAGTAATTACCCCATTTTCGGTAACATTTGCAAGCGCTAGTATCATTGGATCACTGGCAATAGGATAATTATCTCCAAAACTCATTGAGATAATATCAGCGTTAGCAGTGTTAACACTCCATTCAATAGCACTAATAACATCTCCTTCTTCTAATCCAGTAGCATCTCCCGCTTTAGCATTTATTAACGAGACTCCTGGAGCAACTCCTTTGTACTTTCCTCCTGAGCCACTACCGTTTCCTCCAATGATTCCCGCGACATGAGTTCCATGACCGACTAAATCATCATAATCTAGTACACTCTCGTCTGAAACGAAATTTCTATTTGCTGTTATATTTAAGTCAGGATGTTCATAGATTCCCGTATCGATGACTGCAACTCTTACTCCAGTACCATTATACGCTAAGTTTTCGGCACCTATTGCAGGTAACCACCAATTAGGATAAAAATCCGTGTTTAGGGCACTAGAACTAGGAAATTCATCTTGAAAATAAGGAAAAAGATAATTCCGGGATTTGTAAACCTTCTTTAAGATGTTAAAAGATTCTAATGTTTCTAATTTGGAACTTAATTCACTTGGTTGACATTTAAGATAAACAGCCGGAATGATATCGTAATTATCTAAAATTACATATTCTTCGAGCACATTATCTATGAATTCGATTCTTTCCGATTTTGAAGTTGTTTCCTCAAAAAGCATTATAGTTTTTATTTCGGTAACCCCATTCTGCTCCTGCGTTGCTAATTCTTTAATTAATAGATCATCAAAGATAATATCTTGGTTATTTTTAAGAGGATTTGAATCATCTACATGATTGGTTGCTCGGTTAAAATCGGAAATAGATAATTCATTAGTGTTCGATTCTAAATGATAAAAATAAGAATGATTTTCATTAAAAATTATACCAGTACCCAATACAGGGCTAACTACGGAACTGATTAACAAAAGACTAATCAGTATAAAATTAGTTTTGCTCCAAAGATTTTTCATAATCTTCAAGAATTAAATTAGTTATTTATTTCTAACTTTAATAGTTAAAAAACCATAATTTTTTTTAGAAATACATTATTTTTAAATCTACAGCTAATAATCTTTAATATGTCTGAAAATTACAGATTTAAGTAAGCATTCATAAGGGGCTGTGGATTAGTGGATCGAAACTAACAAAAGTAGTTTTGCTCTAAAGATCGTTCGCTTGGCATGCGAAAGGCCGGGGGTTCAATTCCCCCCAGCTCCACTTTTTTATGCTTTAAAAGAGTTTTAAATAATAAAGAAAGTTTTTCGTGAAATCGGGATTTCACGATCAAAAATTTATGATACTATGGTGCTATAAATTAAATAAATGCGATCTGAAAATTATTAATAATTATTGTATTTGAAATTAATATGCCACGAAGAGAAATATTACTACTAGGGAATCCACAATTAAGAGTAAAATCAACTGAATTAAAGCTGTATAATGATGAGTACGAAGCAAATTTAGAGGATTTAAAGGATACTTTACTCTATCTACAAAAAACAAGAAAGATTGGTAGAGCTATAGCTGCTCCACAGATTGGTTGGATGAAAGGCATTCTCTTTTTTAACTTGCCTGATCGCTCATTTGTTATGGCGAATCCTAAGATTATGTCAAAAAGTAGAGAGACTATCAAAGTATGGGATAGTTGCTTTTGTTTTAATCTTGCTTTCTTTATTAAAATTGAAAGATTTAAAGAAATAAAGGTAAAATATTTGGATAAAGAGGGAACTACTATAGTGGAAACATTTAGTGATGATTTTTCTGAACTGATTCAACATGAAATTGATCACCTAAATGGAATATTAGCTACTGATCACTTAAAAAATTCAAAACAAATCGTAATGAGACATGAATGGGAGAAGAGGTTTAAGTAAAATGAAGATAATTGGTATTTTAGGTGGCATGTCATACGAATCAACAATAAGATATTACGATTTACTCCTTCAAAAATATTTTGATGAATATAATGATTACAACTACCCAGAAATTCTAATATATAGTCTAAATTTTCAAAAAGTTATCGATTATGAATTAGGTAATGATAAACCAAAATATGTAGAATATTTAATGAGTGGTATTAATTCTTTACAAAATGGAGGGGCTGATTTCATAATCATGGCAGCAAATTCCCCCCACGCAGTTTACGATGATTTAATTCAAAAAGCAAATTTGCCAATACTAAGTATAGTCGAGGCTACGGCAGAAAAAGCACTAGAAATGAGATTAAATAAACTCCTATTACTTGGTATTAAATTTACAATGCAATCTTCTTTTTACCAACGAATCTTCGAAAACTCTAATATGCAAGTGATAACTCCTGTGGATTTCGAACAAGATTTGATCGATAAAATCATTTTTGACGAATTAGTTATTGGGAAATTTGAAAACGAGAGTAAACAGAAGTTGTTGAATATTATCCATAATTATAAAGTAGATGGCGTAATTTTAGGGTGTACTGAACTACCGCTGATACTTCACAAAAATGATTCTAACACTAAATTACTTGATACTATAGAAATACATGTAGAAAAAACATTAAAATATGCGATGAAATAAAATTCTCATAATATATTTTTTTTTCGAGGTCTTTTTTTGGTTAATATTTTACCTCTGAAAGCTTTTTTAAATCCCTAACGCTATTTTATATTTAAGGTAATAATGATTTATTGGTTTTTACTATACGACGCTTTAAACTTACAAGAGTAAAAGTAAAGGATTTAACTCCAATCATTTTAGTCATGCTGTTATTATTTGTGTCAATAGCATGCGCAAATATGTTAATTCCGAGTTATGGAGTAATTCGAATAGAATTTAACATCCCTGAAGCATTAATAGCGATTCCAGATTCTTTCTTCTTGTTAACGAGTGCTACTTTCGCTTTAATCTGGGGATATTACACTGATAGAATTGATAGAACAAAAGTAATTATCGCTGGTGCGTTCTCTTGGACATTTGGTATGATATTAACGGGATTTTCCACTAATTTCGTAATTCTATTGATCTCAAGAATGGCTAGTGGAATCGGGTTAGGTTGTGTTATACCTGTAGGTTACTCCATAATTTCAGATGCTATCCCACCTGATGAAAGATCTGGTTGGTTTGGGACGCTTGCAGTCCTAAGTTCAATATCTAATGGAGTCGGTCAGGGATTGTCTTCCTTTATAGGCCCGGTATTGGGTTGGAGATTTCCTTTTTTTTTATTATCTGGAATCAGCACTGGAATTGTTGTTATATTATTTTTTGTTAAAATACCCCAACGCGGAGCCAGCGAGAATGAGTTATTAGATATGGTTGATTTGAATTTAGAATATAGTTATAAAATCTCCAAAAAAGATTTATCCCTTATAATAAAAAAGAAGACTAATAAATATTTAATCATACAAGGCTTTTTCGCAATAATCCCTGGAACGCTTTTCGTTTACTTTATGACTTCTATGCTTTCAACTCATTATTTCACTGTATTACCTAACGAAATTAGGCTTCAAACGGCTGCGATATTTGCAGGTCTTTTAGGGGTAGGCTATTTATTGGGAAATGCAATCATGTCCTTCGTAGGAGATATTTTATTTCGAAAAAACAAAAAAAACCGAACTCGATTAGCAACAGCTTGTATGGCATTCAGTATTCCATTCGTTCTTTTAATGATATTTTCTATACAGCCTATTAGCAGTGAAGTGGTTACTAATTTAAGTTATCCAATTCCAATCCCTCCCGGAGAAATGGTATCATATATAATTTTGACAATTATAGAGATTTTTAAAGTTTCTCCAAGTTATATTTATTATTTTATTTTTGGTTTTATTGGAGCAGTGTTAAGTACTGGTTGGGTTTCAAACAAGAACGCTGTAATGGTTGACGTAAATCTACCCGAACATAAGGGAACATCTACATCCTTTTTTAGTCTCGCAGAACAAGTAGGCAAAGGAATTACACTATTGCTATCATTTACATTAATATCTTTTTTTGGAAGTGTAATCAACATGATGATTTTTGCAGTATTTCTCTGGGTACCTTCAGCTTTATTATGGTATCTAGCAGGTAGATCAGTAGAGAAAGATATGAATGATAAATCAAAAATTCTCTCTGAAAGGAAACAAGTAAATTTAATAGATTATATCTTCGAATTAGAAATACAAATGGACAGAGCTACCCAAAAAGTTCAAGATGCAAAATATTACATACTAACAAATCAATCGAAGTTTAATAAGTTACTTAATGAAGCAATAATAATATTCGATTCCTGCGAAAAAGAAGGAGAATATAGGAGTATAACCGAAATCGAGAAAAGGGCTCGTAAATTAAATGTTAAAGCAAACTCAATAAAATCCATGACGAATCAAATATTCAAAATTCTTAATGTCGAGGATTTATCTGCAAAAGAAATTGATATGCTTAACGAAGATTTAAGACAGATCATTTTAAAAATATCTGAAGGAGAGAGAAGCACTTTTGGGGACCTTCAAATTTTATATGAAGACGCATATTTGAAAATAATTGAAGCTCGATTATTAAGGAATAATGATCTGATTAAGAGTAAAGGAAAAATACAGGATGCTATAAAAATTTACTATAGAGTTAGAAATTTATTGAATGAACGTTTGGAAATCATAACTGAAACCGCCGAATTATCAGAAGAAGATAAATTTGTAAATGAAAGAGAGCAGGAGCTACTAGAAAAAACATCTAATTCATTAGCAGCAACGAATAATTTAAAAAACGAGATTGAAGGAGTTTTGAAAAAATTGGAAGAGAAGGGGATAACGGAAAAGGATTTAAGAAAAATCTCAGACTTGACATATGAATACCATGTTAATCTTTATGATGTAATTGTGGATACTTTCGGCCAAGATCGAAGAACAAAAGATATTCTTACGGAAATCCTTAAAGAAATTGATGCAATCTTTAATGAGTACGATAAATTAAAAGAGCTAGAGTTGAAGGTATTTTAATATAGACAAGATTTTATTATCTTCAAATATTGAGAAATTCTGATTTTAATGTTTCAGTGAAAAGTGACTTCTCGTTATTTATTAATTCGTGTGTGTCGATTCCTTTCTTATTATAAAAATCAGGAGTGTCATTATTTGAGAATAAATTTACAAGCAATATAAGGCAGTTTTGGAGTTCTAAATCGTTGTTTTTATGTTTGTTGAAGTTCTTCATGATTCTAATAAGGAGATTGCTGAGCCATAGTTTATTGAAGCTAGATAGGTCATCCTCCATTTCTTTAGATTTCCTATTATAAAAATCTAAGATATTAGCTATACAATCCATTTTAAATTTATTCCTTTACCCATATGAGAGTTCATGAGTTACATTAATTTATGCTCTCGAATTTATGTAACTCTTTATTATCAAATCAACAAATACATGCTAATTCGAATATAAAAATATTTTTGACTATTTGTCGCAAGAGAAAAGTGAATTTTATCGAAAATGAGTATGGCTCAAAAATAATATTGAGAGGATTAATCACAAGAAAAGAGTTAATTGCTATTTTCTTCAAAATTTTAGCAAAATCAGTAAATTGAGATATAGAAATATTAGGCTATAATTCAACTTCAACATTTTCTATGAAAGTATCAATAGCTTGTTCAAGATCGACCAAGTCCTCGACATCCTTTATGTCACTACTAGCTATTCTGTTTAGAAATTGTTTTAAGAGTTTTTCCTTATTTTTATCGCGTGGGAATATTAAACTGCTTTTATAATGTTCATAGTCTAAGATATTAGTAAAAACTAAAAAGAGTATCTCGATGTGACTGTATTCAATCAGGCTTTGAAGTTTATCTTTCGTAATAAGAGTTTTTGTTTGATCTTTATAGAATCCACTAAGGTCGTTATAATAATTAGTAATGAGAGCAACATTATCTAGTTGAGTTTGAAGAGCAGCCTGGCTTATCGGACTATCGTCAGAATACATGATTTCAAAATAAGCATTAACAAAATCTTTCAATTTTTGAAGTTTCTGTTGGAAAACTCTTGTTTTGACTATACGAGTAAACATTGGGCTTTCTTTATCCTTGTAGAAACGAAGTTCAAACTTGACTATGGCTAAAATATCGAGAAATAATTCCTTTATATCAATATTTTCTCTTTCCATTTTACTGTAATGATCTTCGTGAATCTTTATTTATATTTTGTTCTATTAACTAGTATACATCTAATAATATAAAAATATACGTTATATTGAATTCTTATTTTTTAATAAATTTAATTCTTAAGATTACTTTTTCTAATAGATTCTAAGAGTGTCTTTTTCTTGTTTTTGGTTTCTTAATAAGTTAATGGAAAACTATGCCTATCTATTATTTGGTCTTTAGGAAGAAAGCTTTTCTGGATTACCTTTCTTTTTGTAAGTTTTCTAAAGGATATTGCATTTATATGTATCCTTAAAATTCTGAGTGGGGAAAAGAGCATAAATTTCATATCGTTGATAGGATTCTTTCTTAATTCAAGAAATTTTGAATAAAAACGTTTAGCTTTTGCTTTTTGCTTAGGGGATTCAAAAGAAATAAATTTCTCAACAATTTTGTCCAGTAACTCTGAATCTTCATAGCAATAATAGTATGAAGCTTTTAATGACCATTTAATTGCTTCTAACTGATATTTTATTGGGTTCAGTTCTTTTCTAGGCCCTAGCAATAGCGCAAAAAACGATATAAAAAGATTCATAACCATACTTCTAAAAATCTCGCGGACGGAAATTTTGAGTTTATGCCTAATAGAATTTCTGAGATCTTCTCCATATAAAATTGTGCTATTTTGAATTACATTCCCTAAAACGATATCTCGTGGTGCAAATAAAGCTGAGAAAAAACGGTTTACTCGAAAGATTTTGTAAAATATCGCTTCTTCCCAGAATTTTTGTTTTGTTAAAAAATGACTCATGAACATTCCTGTTGAGTACTGAATTACTCCAAGAACCTCACGAAATAGTTTTGAAGTTGGTTCTTTAAATTTATGTTTTATTTCTAATGCAATGAAGTATCTCTCTATCTCCTTTAAATGCCTATTTGAAACCCGATTTTTAAAAATAAAGAGGAGATCACAATCAGATACAACTGTATTTTCCTTATATACTTGTTGACTCCCAAACAAAAGAAGGGATACAATTTTATTAATACCTATTTCCTTGTTAATTAAGACTACAATGTCTTTAATATAATTTCTTGATTGCTCATTTAATCCTTTTAGATTACTTGAGATGGAGTGGTCTATTATATCATTTGTTTTGTTGATTTTATCAGAATCGAGATCTTGCATCTTTCCTTGAAATACTATTTCCTATAATAAAAATATAAATTGAAAATTAATAGATGATTAAAAAAACTTAAATTCGATTACCGAGGTTATAACCCCGGCTAATAGCTTCCATAACAGTTTGTGGTTTTTTAGCATCCCCGAGTTTTTCTACAGGAATTTTCATAGTTTTTAGCTCTTTAAAAAGAGAATCATTTGATTTAACACCTGTGGCATGATACACATAATCTACATCGTTAATTTGTTGTTCGGTATCATTAGCATCAATATAAGATACATAATCCCTACCAATTTCAGTTACTTTTACACTGGTAAGTTTTTTCACTCCAAGGTAATCACATTTATCCAATAGAACCCATTTAGTAGTTTTACCTAATGCTGATCCTAATTTTGGTAATTGTTCTAAAACAGTTACTTTATTCCTTCCTTCATGCATCATTTTCAATGCTACTTCTGGCTCTAGTGCTTTGTATTGTGTGAGAAAATTAAATGAATCAATATCCAATGATCCGTATTTCGCTATGTAAATTGCTAATTCTATTCCTGTAGCACCCCCACCAATGATTACATTGTTTTTCCCTACTGGAGCATCACCGTTAAATACATCATTTGCCCAAAATACATTATCTCTTTCAATTCCCGTAATAGGAGGTTTAATTGGAGTGGAACCAGTTGCCACTAATACAATATCAGGATTTATTTCTTTAACTTTTTCACTTGTTATTTCTTGTTGCAGGTGTACATTAATATTGTATTTCTGAATCCAGTAAGTATAATTTTCAATTATCCTCTTAAATTCATTCCTTCCTGGCGGTATCCAGATTATATTTAAGAGCCCACCTATTTTATCATCTTTTTCATATAAATGCACCTCATGACCTCTCATAGCCGCAACACGCGCAGCTTCTAATCCTGCTGGACCAGCTCCAATTATCATAATTTTTTTTTTGGTCTCAAGCGGTTTTAACTCTGTCTTAGCTTCTTTTCCGGCTCTAGCATTTCTTAAACATGTTACTGATAGCATATTAAAGATGGCATCAAAACATCCTTGATTACAGCCGATACAATACATGATATCCCTTAATTCACCTTTCTTTGCCTTTTCAGGGAGGTAAGGATCCGCGATTAAAGTTCGACCCATGCATATGGCATCAGCTTTTCCAGCCATTAAAATCTGCTCAGCCAATTCAGGTGTGTTTATTCTATTGGAAGAAAATATAGGTATAGAAACATGATTCTTAATATTTTCTGCCAAATATGAATAACATCCCTCTGGAACATCCATTGTTGTCTGAGGGGTTTTTGTTTCATGCCACCCTCCAGTTACATTAAGATAATCTAGATACTTGGATAGTCTTTCAGCTATAACAGCCTTTTCTTTATAAGTGTTACTTCCAGGTACAAAATCATCCCCAGAAATCCTATAACCAAGAGGGATATCTCCTAGCTTAGATTTCATTAACTCCAATGTTTCTATAGGGAATCTTAGACGGTTTTCAAGATCTCCTCCATATTTATCAGTCCGTTTGTTGGTTTTTGGAGAAATAAATTGTGTCATTAAGTAGCCGGCATTGGCACAAACTTCAACAGCATCGAATCCTGCTTTTTTTGCACGTAAACCAGCATCAGCAAATGCTTGTTGCTCACTTTTAATGTCTTCAAGAGTCATTTCTCTTGGAGTGGTTTTACTAAATTTACTATATACTGCCGATGGAGCAATTGGTGCTTTACCAATTACTAAAGGAAGAGTATATGCTCCACCATGATACATTTGAGCACAAATCTTTACATCATCCCTCGCATCATGGACAGCTTGTGTTAATTTGGTTAAAGTTGGTATATAGTCATCACTTTCAATAGAAATCATCATTGGATGCCCTTTTGCATAAAGATCTACATAACATCCTCCGACAATAAGCATTCCAGCACCACCCTTTGCTCTTTCAACATAAAAATCAATTAACTTTTGATCGATATATCCATCACTAGCCATATTGAGATTTATTGCGGGCATAACTATGCGATTTGAAATTGTTATATTGCCAATTTCAAGAGGTTCAAATAATTTAAAGAATTTCATATAAATTTCACTTTAATTAAGTCAATACTAATAATTTTATTAGTTATTAAAATTGATAACAATATAAATTATTAACTTTTGTTGGTTTAAAGCTTAAATAAACGCCGTTCAAGCGATTTAATAAAGAATCCATTTTTAACGAAATTCTTATCGAAAGTAAGAATCAGAACCGCGCTCATCTTGAGGACCTTTCATAAATTGATTTGCTTGCTTCTTATAAGAATCGATAACTTGTTCCATTTCTTCTATCTGTTTGTTTAACTCATCGAAGTTCATTTCAATATTAAAATATTCCATTAATAGTACAACCAATGCCTTAGAAGCCCGAGGATCTAACGTCATCATAGGTAATGGTAATGTTTCTGCTAATAAACACACTCCAGGAGCAAATCCTTTTTGTCCTGCCCAAGCAGGTAAGATTCCATTTGCTCCAGCGATCACACCGCCCTCCATCAATGTAGTGTCTTTATATTTTAAGAATGATTCGATTATTTTCTCGTCTGTTCCACAAATATGTATCAATGGGTTATCTCTTACTCTTTCTATTACCATTGCACCAGCACTGATATACATTTTAATCTTACTATTTGTAATTTTATCCATTTCTTCACAGAATTTCTGAGAGAATTCAAATACTCCTTGTGAAGTCTGAGGTTGATACATAGCTGATAAAATAAAGAGATCAGGCTTATTTTCCTGTTTTCTTGACTTATAATAGACTTTTGCGGATGGAATCTCCAATTTACCCTTTTCAACATTTGATTTTGGGGGAAAATCGAAATATTCAATGTCCAAGAATTCTTTAGCTTCAACCGAATCTTTAATCGAAGTTATCGCTAGCTTTGCCACCAGAGCAATCCCCGGCCAACCAATCAAAACAATTGGATCGTTTAATTCATCTGGATTTAACTCAAATTTCTGACTTATGTTAATATTCATTTTATTTCACCTTTGCCATTGTTATATCTCAAAATTTAATTTTTCTCCACAGTGGGGGCAGAACTTGATTCTTACTTTCATGAATTTCCCACAGAAAGGACAATACATCCCGGATATTATATTTTTAGAAACCTCAGTACTAGATGATTCATATATTTGTGATGGTTGTTCATAGGGCGATTGATATTGAATTTTTTGCTCTCTACTATTTTTTAGGGAAACATACAGAGAAGTTAATAAACAGACAAATAAAGGAGCAAGTAAAAATGCAGGTAAATTATAAAATAGATCATATAGGATGATTAAACCGTAATTCCTGGTGGATGGATTGTACCATGAAGAATCATTAATTTGGAGTAAGAAAGGATTAGCAAACAAATGGAAGATAATATCGCAACTAATAACAACTAAATTGCTAATTATAAAAATACCAATTATCTTCCAAAATGCGCCCCTTGCTACTTCTCGAGCTTCTTTTACAGGATTAATTCCTTCTTCTGAATGATATGTAAATATGTAAAAAATATAAAACACAAAAATGATAATACTTGGAATAAAAAGTAAGAAGGACCCCGCCGCAATTCCTACACCTAATAATAGAATAACAAGTAGTAATCTCCCATTTAGAGCGTTCTTAAGTTCTGTCATAAGGTTTGTAGGATTTCCAGAGAATTTAGTCAACAAATAATTACTTACTAAACACATAGCAAATACATTGAAGATTGATGATATTAGATTATTAATAAACTCAGAAGAGAGAATTAAAGCTAAGTATTCAATCATTAAATTAAGATCGTCGTTAGTGAGGGTCGTAGGATCTTTCTGATAAATAACTTCAATTGCAGGACTTATGAGGATTGAGTGCCAGTTCAAATCAGCAACTAATAAATTTTTAATTACAATCGAAACTATGGAAATTATACCTAATGGTATAATTAACGTCAACCAGCTTTTTTTAAATAAATAAAATCCTTCAGAGATGACTTCCTTAAACCGTTTATTTGAAACGCTTTTCCGGCTTAGATACCCATCCGACATAATTTTTATTATTCTCTTAATTATTTATAATTTGTTAAAAAAAATATAATTTAAAGGTTTATTCTTTAATTTACTAGAAAGTATACAAAAAATTAACATAAGAAATAAAAATTCTTTTAATATTTGTTATGTACGCACAACAACCACCAACACGCCATATTCCTGGAATAATATCTTATATAGATTACTTTTCATCTAAAAAATCAGCTTATGTTCTCCTTTTTGGTATACCTGCTATTCTTGCTGTTCTATCGTTTATACTGAATTCACTTTACACGAATATTTGGAACTTTTTTTACCTTTCGAATGTGTTAATAACATTTTACTTTACCTCTGGAGGAGGTGTCATAATATCGATAATTTTCTACTCAAAACGCTCTCCACTACTTGCTAGGCCACCAAAGGGATGGTCTTTTCAGATGAATGCTTTTTTTACTGGAATAATGGGTTTGTCATTTTTAATTGGACAAATTATTACAATCTTCCTTAGAAATGTCACGTTTCAAGAAGTATTTCTTATATTGGGTACTATAATTTCCTATATCTTCGCATATGTTGTATATTTTTCGTTTACTACAGTTGGTAAATATGGGAATTTCATTTTAGCTTTTCTACAGCCGGTAATTGAAATAACATTCTATAGTATTTTCGCGTCTCAACTCTCTTTTCTTTTTTTCATCAGAGCAATCCTTTTCTTTACAATTTGTGCAATTATATTTGCGCTCCCATACGCAAGAAGTATGGTTCGAGTAAATAATATATATAGACAAGCAACTGGTATAGGAGGATATCCTTTTATTAGAGCTTTCGTATTATCGATGTTAACTGAGGGTAATGATGATCTAATCGAAGGAGCTTTTGATAAAATAGGAGTTAATACCAATGTTATGATACAATATTTAGCAATTAGAAGTGTGGCTTCACAAAAACTTAAAGGTTTATTTATCGTACCTCATGTTCATTTTGGACCTTTTAAAACATGTGGATCTTCAGACTTACCGGCTCATATCTACAAAACATTTAATAATATTCAAGGTACGACAGTTTATCACACTACAAATGATCACACACAGAATCTAACTTCTCAGAAAGAACTTGAAAAAGTTTTGAGTAAAATAAGGAGCGATGTGAGGTTCATCGAAGAAAACAATAAGTTAGAATGGATAAAAGAAGTTAATGCCACCACAAGAAGCATGTCGAATTCTGCAAAGCTAATTGGTATAGATATGAATAATGTTGCTATAATGTTCTTAACCAGACATCCATTACCTTCTGATGATATTCAAGCTGAAATTGGCAATGAAATTAGAAAGAATGCAAAAGATAAAGGTTATCGTGAGGTTATCATAATAGATTCGCATAATTCTATCGTGGGAGATGAAGTTTTAATAAAAAACAAATCGATAGAAGCGAATGACCTTATATCTGTTTCAGAAAAATTTCTTATCTCTAATAAAGCTAAAATTAATGACAAGAAAATTGTTGTACAATATGGTGTTGCCAAAGATCTAATGATGGAATATACAGAAAGAGATGGTATTGGTAAGGGTGGAATAGTTGTTCACCTATTTAAAGACATTGTATCAAATCAAAAAACGGTGTTTATTCACTTTGATGCAAATAATGCTTATGTTGATATTCGATCATTCGTTTTAAACAAGCTACAAAATAGAGGAATCGAATGGGGAGAAATTACGACTTCAGATTCTCACACCGTAGCAAGACAGTTCTCTGCTCGTGGATATTCTCCTTTGGGTGACAAGATCACCTTAGAAATGATTCTAGAAAAAATTGATAATCTAATAATTAAAGCAGAAAGCAATTTAGAAGATGTGGAATTTTATTATCACGATTCTATTGTCGAAAATGTAAAGATATGGAACGATCCTCGCTATTTTGAGGTAATTATGAATACATTATTCAAATGTATTAAAGTTTCTCAAGGACTTTTCACATACAGTCTGATAATCCCTGCTTTATTTTCAATAATTTTACTTGTATTTTTCTATAACATCCAATTCTCTGCTATTTTTTAGAATCTTAAGGCTTATCTTTGTAGCATATGATCTATATATTACAGAGATATATGTAAGAAATATGCCCTTTTTTCTTTAAAAATATTCTTTTCGTAATTACTAAAAAAATGTTGAGTTCCGAAATTTCAAAATTGATGAAGATTACATTCATAGGCTCACCCGCCGTTGGAAAAACCACGATGCTAAGACTTCTCTCTAAGGATATGATTGATAAGTTTTATTTTCCTACACATGGATTTGATTTAAAAACGATTAAATTAGATGAATATCATTTGAAAGTTTGGGATATGGGCGGACAGGGAGCATATCTTAAATCCTATTCAAGAGATTACCTATTGGGTTCAGATGTTCTTTTTATTGTTACTGATTCTACGCCCCGAAATGTTTTAAACTCGCGAGAATTGATTAAATTCGCAACACATTTTGTCGATCGAGAGTGTCCTATAATTGCTATAGCAAATAAACAAGATTTAACAAAGAATAATGGAAGAATGAGTCCAGATCGCGTAGAAAAATTACTACATGTAAAAACCTATGGGCTTACGGCTATAAATCCAAGCGAGAGAAGTAAATTATTAGATATTATTAGAAAAGAATTAAACCAAGTTGTATTAAGAAGGAGGTCAAAAGAAGATGAACTTTAACGAAAATGAACTTTTTGGAGC